>JBFFXF010000066.1:0-30123 GCA_041569895.1 Planctomycetota bacterium
CCTGGAATGCCTTCAAGAATTACTGCACGTCGCCCTCGTCGATGACCAGCGGCGGCACCAGCTTGATCACCGGCAGGTTGTGTCCCGCCACCTGGGTCAGGATGCGGTGGTCGTCCATCAGCGGAATCACCACTGCCTGCGGGAACAGGTTCCGGTCCGCCTTGTTGATGAGCGACCACGTCGCGCGCAGGCCGAGCGACTTCGGCTCGCCGAGCTGGATCCCGATCATCAGCCCGCGCTGGCGAACCTCGTGCATGAACTCGAAGCGCGGCAGCAGCTCCTCGAGGCCTTCCCGGAGGAGACCGCCCATCCTGGCGGCGTTGCCCATGAGGTCCTCGCCATCGAGCACGTGCAGCGTCGCGAGGCCGGCGATCATCGCCAGGCTTCCCTGGTGGAAGGTCGAGGAGTGCACGATGGCGCGATCCAGCGAGGAGAAGACGCGCGACCAGATCGACTTTCGCGTCAGCACGGCGCCGACGGGGACGTACCCTCCGGACAGCGACTTCGAGAGCGCGACGATATCGGGCTGAACATCGCCCTCCTGCTCGAGTGCGAGGAACGTTCCCGTCCGTCCGACGCCGGTCTGCACCTCGTCGGCGACGAAGAGCGAGCCGTATTTCCGGCAGAGCGCCGCGGCTCGCTCGAGGTAGCCCGGGGCCGGCAGGTTGACGCCCTTGCCCTGGATCGGCTCGACGACGAACGCGGCGACCTCCTTTCTGGAGAGCGCCTGCTCGAGCGCCTCGAGGTCGTTGAAGGGGACGCGGCTGCAGCCGGGCAGCAGCGGTCCGAAACCCTCTCGGAAACTCTCTTCACCGTTGATGGAGAGAGAGCCGCTGGTGAGACCGTGAAAGGCGTGGTCGGCGTAGACGATGCTCGAACGACGCGTGGCGCACTTGGCGAACTTGATCGCCGCCTCGATGCTCTCGGTGCCGGAGTTGGTGAAGAAGACGTAGTCGAGGTCGTTGCCGACGCGCTTCTTGAGCTCGGCGGCGAGGACGCCCGCGAGCAGCGGCGCGTCGAACTGAACCAGGCTCGGATAGTCCGTCGCCAGGAAGTCGATCAGCGCCTGCTTGACGACCGGGTGGTTCCGGCCCGTGTTGACCGACGCGTGGCCGCCGATGCAATCGAGGTAGCGGTTCCCGGCGGCGTCCCAGAGATACGCCCCCTCGGCCCGCTCGTAGCAGTGGTCGAATCCGAGAATGCGCAGCACCTTGGCGAACTTCGGATTGACGTGCTGCGCGTGCAGGTCGTAGTTCTCACCGCGATGCCGTCGCAACAGCTCGCCGACATCGAGCCCGCCGGCGCGGCTCCGGCCGGAGACGGCATCCTCCCGGACGGGAGAGGTGGCGCTGTCCTGACGCTCGGCGATGGATTTCGGGCACACGTGGAACGCCTCCCCCCAGGAATCGTATTCAATCCCCCCGGCAGCGGTTCTATTGACTCGATGCGACGTATTCTAAGTTCCCGGGTACCGGAGTCTACGCTAATCTCGGCTGCCACCGGTTCGGAAAGTAGAGGATCGACGAGCCACCGAACGGCCCAAAAAGACGGGCGCTTCACTCTCTGCGCTCTGCAGATGTTTTCCGGGCCTTCGAGCGGCTCACGCAATCAAATCGCCAATCACCTTCCCCCCGAACTGCGACAGCTGCTTGAAGCGGCCGCCGTGGAAGTAGGTGAGGCGGTTGTCGTCGAGCCCGAGCAGGTGGAGGAGCGTGACGTGGAGGTCGCGCAGCGGGTGGACCCGCTCGACGGCCCTGGCGCCGATCTCGTCGGTCGCGCCGACCACGTGACCGCCGCGCACGCCGCCGCCGGCGAGCCAGACGCACATCGCCTCGGCGTTGTGGTCGCGTCCGGCCTTCTTGCCGCCGCGCATGCCGTTGTCCGGCGACCGGCCGAACTCGCCCGCCCAGACGATGAGCGTCTCGTCGAGGAGACCGCGACGCTTCAGGTCCTGGATCAGCCCGGCGATCGGCCGGTCGATGGCGCGGAAACGCGCCCCGTGCGAGCGCTCGAGGTAGTCGTGCGAATCCCAGCCCGAGGAATACACCTGCACGAACCGGACGCCGCGCTCGACCAGTCTCCGCGCCAGCAGGCAGCGACGGCCGAAACCGTCGTCGCCGGGCGCGTCGATGCCGTACAACTCCAGCGTGCGCTCGTCCTCGCCCCTGGTGTCGATCAGCTCCGGCACCTCCGATTGCATGCGGAACGCCAGCTCGTAGGCGTCCATGCGCGCCGCGAGGTCGCCGTGGTCCGGGTGCCGCTCGCGGTGACTCGCGTTCAGCTTCTGCAGCAGGTCGAGGTTGCGTCGCTGCGTCTGACGCGTCACGCCGGGCGGGGGGCGGAGATCGAGGATCGGTGATCCCGCCGGCCGCAGCGTCGTGCCCTGGTAGTGCGGCGGCAGGAAGCCGTTCGACCAGTTGGCCGCGCCGCCCTGCGGGAAGTTGAGCTCGGGCAGGACGACGAAGGCCGGCAGGTTCCGGTTCAGCGTGCCGAGGCCGTACGTCACCCACGAGCCGATCGCCGGGTCGCCGCCGAAGCGATTCCCGGTGTTCATGTGGTAGTTGGCGGTCGGGTGGTTGATCGATTCGGCCTGCAGCCCGCGATAGACGCAGAGCTCGTCGGCGACGCGCGCGAGTCGCGGGAGGTGCTCGACGATCTCGAGCCCGGAGCTTCCCGCGCGCCGGAACTGGAACGGACTGCGCACGTAGTAGCGCTTGCCGCTCGCCATCGCCGACGCGAAGCGATCCTTGCGCGTGAACTCCTTCATGTGGAGCTCGTCGAGCTTCGGCTTCGGGTCGAAGGTGTCGATGTGGCTCGGCCCGCCTTCCATGTAGAGGAAGATGCACGCCTTCGCGCGCGGGCGATGGTGTCCGGCGCGGGGATCGAGCGGGCCGCGAGCCTCCGCCGCCAGCAGCGAGTTGAACGCGGCCGTGCCGAGCGTCGCGCCGAGGCCGTAGAGGAAGTCGCGCCGCGTCGGGCGGCGGCTCGAGGGCATCGGCGATCCGCAGTCGTGGGATTCGTGCTCAGTAGACATGGACGAGCTCGTTCGAGTTGATGAGGACGAGGCAGAGCTCGGCGAGCCCCCTCGTCTCCGGTCCGACATCCCAGGGTTTCAGGTCGGGCACGTACTCCTCCATCAGCGGGAGCGTCTCCTCCCAGAAGAAGATCTCGCCCGATTGCTCCGCGATCATCTGCCGCGTCACTTTCCGCGGCAGCGTTGTCTTCACGGGTTCATGCGCGCGGTGGTACGCGGTCATCTCCTCGACGTGCTCCCTGCAGAGCTCGACCTCGATCGCCGACGGCGCGCGGCCGAAGAGCAGCCGGAAGGCGAGCTCGATGCGCGCGTCGAGCCCCTCCGCCGAGCGTTCCAGTCTCCGCGCCAGCGCGATCGCCCGGTCGTGCGCGAACTGGCCGTTGAAGAGCGCGAAGACCTGCGGCGTCACGGTGGTCTCGTCGCGCCGCTCGCAGGAGACGTCGGGACCGGGACGGTTGAGCACCTCGAGCATCGGATCGGCGAGCGTGCGGATGCGGAAACAGTAGATCGTCCGGCGGTTGCGCTCGTCGGGACGCGTCGACGGCTGGTACGCCGGAGCGATGCCGCCCATGACGTGCCGCGGCTGGAGCGCCGCCTCCCAGTTGATCTCGGGAAAGGAGCCCGGGCCGCCCATGCGCTCGGAGAGCTCGCCGGTCGAGAAGAGCAGGGCGTCGCGGAGCTCCTCGGCGGTCAGTCTTCGCGGCGGGAACCACGCGCGGAGTTCGTTCGACGGGTCGACCTCGGCGACGCGTTCCGGCTCGGGGTGGTCGCCGGAACGCCGGTACGTCGCCGACGTCATCACGAGGCGGTGGAGCTCCTTCAGCGACCAGTTCCGGTCGATCAGCCGGCTCGCGAGCCAGTCGAGGAGCTCGGGGTGCGTCGGGCGCGAGCCGGTGGCGCCGAGGTTGTTCGGCGTCGCCACGATGCCGCGGCCGAAGTGCCACTGCCAGACGCGATTCGTGATGACGCGCGCCGTCAGCGTGTTGTCGGCGCTCGCGATCCACCGCGCCAGCGCGAGTCGCCGGCCGCGGGCCGCCCCGGGCACCTCCGCGGGGGCGCTCGCCGCCGGATCGACGACCGCCGTCAGCACGCCCGGAGAGACGGGGTCGGCGGGCGTGTCGAGCGCGCCGCCGATCAGCACGTGGGTCTCCTCGGGCTTCGCCGTCTTGACCGCGAAGCTCCGCGGCAGGTGTCGCGTGGCGGCGTTGTCGAGGTACTTCTTGCGCTTCTTCTTGTTGCGCGTCAACGCGTCGTTCTTCTCGTCGGGATCGCCGCGCAGCACGTCGACGGAGCTGAGCCTCTCGACCCGACGGCGCACGTCGTCGAGACGACCGGTGTGCTCCCACTCCGCGAAGGGCGTCTCCGGCTCGTCGAACTGCGCTGCGGCGAAGATCGCCTGGATCGAGTAGTAGTCGCGCGTCGGGATCGGGTCGAACTTGTGGTCGTGACACCGCGCGCAGCGGAGCTCGTGTCCGAGAAAAGTGACGCCGACGCTGTTGGTGACGTCGTCGAGGAACTGCTGCCGCGTCACCGCCTTGACGCTCATCCCGGTGTGCTCCCACGGGCCCATGCGCAGATAGCCGGTCGCGATCACCGAGTCGGTGTCCGCGGAGGGGAACTCGTCGCCGGCGATCTGCTCGAGGACGAAGCGGTCGAACGGGAGGTCGATGTTGAAGGCGCGGACCACCCAGTCGCGGTAGCGCCACGCGTGCGGGCGCTCGAAGTCGTTCGAGAAGCCGGCAGTGTCCGCGTAGCGCACGACGTCGAGCCAGTGCTGCGCCATGCGCTCGCCGTGGCGCGGGCTGGCGAGCAGCCGGTCGAGCACGCGCTCGAACGCGTCCGGAGATTCGTCGCCGAGAAACTCCTCGATCTCGTCGGGAGACGGCGGCAGGCCGGTGAGGTCGAGCGTCGCGCGCCGCAGCAGCGTGACGCGGTCGGCGGCCGGGGCGGGCTCGAGCTGCTTCTCCGCGAGCCGTCGCTCGATGAAGGCATCGACCGGGTGGCGCGCGTCGCTCTCCGGCACGCGCGGACGCGCGATCGGAAAGAACGACCACACCGCCTCGCGCGCGTAGCGGCGATCGGTCCACTCCGGCGTGAGGCCGCCGCTCGTCGCGATCGGGATGCCGTCGGCGGGCCCGGTCCACGCCTCGCCCGATGGCGTCGCGACTGATGGCGCCCCGTCGGCGATCCAGCGACGGATGAGCTCGACCTCGGCCTCCGAGAGCCTGTCGTTCTCCTTCGGCGGCATGCGGAGGTCGGGGTCGCGCCACGTCACGGCGACGAAGAGCGCGCTCTGCTCCGGGTCACCGGGAACGATCGCCGGGCCGGTCTCACCGCCACGCAGCATCCCCTCGCGGGTGCGCAGGTCGAGGTCGCCGCGCACGTCGTCGGCATCGTCGCCGTGACAGACGTTGCAGCGCTGCTTGAGAAGCTGCAGAGCGCGCGCGTGTGAGGCGTGCTCGCGCTTCTGCTTCGCCTCCGGCTTCTCGCCCTCCGCCTGATCCCCGGCGCACACCGCGACGAACGCCAGGCACCAGATCGTCAGCGCCGCTGGTCCGATGATCGCTCTCAACGCGTTGGCTCCTCCACCCGTGCTCCCGTGGCCGGCGCAGGCGTTCCGCGCAGGCTCCCGGGCGTGTCTCCGAGCGGCCCATCGTATCCCGGGAGACGACGGGCGTCGAGGTCCCCCGTCGGCCCGCGACGCGGCGTTGCCTGCCACCGGGCCATGACGCACAATTTCTTCGATGAGCGACGACGATCCCTCGAGCGCCGGCCCGCTCGACGACAGCCTCGCCGACACCGATCCGTGGCTGGCCCGTGACCGCGACGCGTGGCTCCACGAGGCGCCCTTCTGGGCGCTGTCGGCCGTGCTCCACCTCGTCCTCGTCGCCGTCCTGGTCAACGTGATGATCGAGGCGCCGGCGCGCCCGAAGGAGCACGCGCCGATGCGCCTCCGACTCGAGGAGCGCGCCCGGGTTCGCTACGAGCCGACCTGGCGCCGCGACCTCGAGCGGAGGCCGAAGCTTCCCGAGGTGAAGCTGGTCGAGAAGCCCGTGCTGCTGCGGCGGCTCGACGACGTCACTCCCGAGGTGCCGCGGGGGACGGACCTCTCCAACCTCACCAACCTCGAGCTGCTCCACTCGTCGGTGCACGACGTCATCGGCGCCGCCGGCGGCGCGTCGGGCGCGTACGGCCAGCGGTGGGGGAAGGGCTCGCTGATCCGCGAGGGCGGCAGCGAGGGCACCGAGGAGGCGGTGCGCGCCGCGCTGGAGTGGCTGCGGCGCCACCAGGCTCCTGACGGCAGCTGGAGCTCGGACAAGTTCGTCGAGCAGTGCCGCACGCGCTGCGCCAGCCGCGACGTCGGCCGCGGCGATGGACGGGGCGAGCGGTGGTACGACGTCGGCGTCACCGGACTCGCCGTGCTCGCCTTCGCGGGCTACGGGCACACGCACGTCGACGGCGTCTTCCCGGAGTACGTCGAGTGCCTCCGGCGCGCCGTGCGCTGGCTCAAGAGACAGCAGGTGCGATCGAACGATCCGGCCGAATCGGGGCGCTACGGCGGCACGGGCGGGCACTGGCCCTACAACCACGCCATCGCCACCATGGCGATGTCGGAGCTGCTCGTGATGTCGCGCGACGTGATCGGCCTCGGGCGCAGCGTCGAGGACGCGGTGGAGCTGATCCTCCACTCGCAGAATCCGGGCGCCGCGTGGCGCTACGAGGTGCGTGACGGCGACAACGACACGTCCGTGACCGGCTGGATGATCCTGGCGCTGAAGGCGGCGAGGAACGCCCCGATCGACATCGAGGCCCGGCGCTACGACCTCGCGTTCGAGGACGCGCTGCGCTTCATCCGGTCGGTGACCGACGATGAGGGCCGGGCGGGCTATCAGCGGCGCGGCAACTTCAGGACGAGGCTGCACTGCATGACGTCGGTCGCCGTACTCGGTCGTCTCTTCGCCGGCGAGAGTCGAGAGGGGATCGACATCCGGCGCGGTGTCGACGTCTGCATGCTCGACCTGCCGCGCTGGAACGAGGGCGAGCGCGGCGCGATCAACATGTACCACTGGTACTACGCGTCGTACGCGCTGTTCCAGTACGGCGGCACGCCCTGGCGGCGATGGAACATCGCGATGAAGCACGCGCTTCTCCAGTCGCAGCGGCGCGGCGGCGAGGAGGACGGCAGCTGGGATCCGATCGGCGACTGGGGACCGCGCGGGGGGCGCGTCTACTCGACCGCGATCGGCGCGATGACGCTCGAGGTCTACTACCGCTTCCTGCGCGTCACCGGCGCCGAGTGATCGACGATCAATCGCCGCAGGTCTGCGTTCAGCGGGTCTCCGACCAGGGCACGCCGGCTCGCCATCGCACGAAGCGCGCCCCCCTGACGTCGCCGTCGAAGAAGTTGTCGGAGGAGTCGCGCGTCAGATCGTTCTCCGGCTCGCGATCGAAGTGCAGCATGAGGTGCGTCGAGGCGTCCTCGACCAGCGTGTCGACCTCCGCGAACGCCTTGTCGTAGAGCGCGGACCTCGTCATGCGCACCTGATCGATCACTCCGGCGAAGAACGCCCGGCCGCCCTTCGCCTCGGCGTCCGGGCTGGCGCCGATCACCACCGGTCGTTTCGACGCGGCGGTTCCGCCGCCCACGCCGGCGGTGCGCGCCTGGGGCGCGCCGTCGACGAACAGCCTCATGCGGCCGCCGTCGATGACGCCCGCGAGGTGGACACGCAGGAACGGCATCGCGAGCTGGTCGGACCGGGCAACACGCTGGGCATCGCCGTCCCGCACGGCGAAGACCCAGTAGCCCCGGTCGTCGGTCCCGAGACGGAAACCGGTCTCGCCGTCGTTTCCGACGATGGTCGCCCCGCGCGAGATGGTCTCCCCCGGCTGCACCATTGCGGGCTGAACAATCGCCTCGATGGTCATCGGGTCGCCGCTCTGGAGCTTGAGCGGGTGCAGGATCACCAGGTCGTCGCGCCCGTCGAAGAGGAAGGCCCCGTGGGAGACGAGGTTCGGGACGGCGCTGTCGATCGATTCGCGCACGGTCCGCACGCGCGCCCGCATCTCGTCGCGCATCTCGCCGCCGGTCAGCGGCACCACCGAGTCGTACCACCAGAGCGCGCGACTGAGCAGGTGGTCACGTTCGGGCGTTCTCGCCTTGCGCGAGACGTCCCACCACGCGGCGGCGATCTCCATCCGGCGCTCGAGGCGCGCAGGGTTCTCGATGTCCCTCGCCGCGACGGCCGCGAGCGCGGCATCGCGACCGCGCGCCAGGAACGGCAGCCCGCGTTTCCAGTCGCCGCGCTGGAGACAGTGGTAACGGCCGAGCGCGAGGTTGACTCCCGGGTCGGTCGACGGCTCCTCGAGCTCGATCCACTTCTTCACGCGCCCGTGCTCGGTCCTCGCCCTCGTCGCGACGGCCTTGAGCTTGGCGGCGCGTCGCGGAAGCAACGCGCTCTTCGCCTTCTTTCCGGCCGCCGCGGCCTTCGATGCGGCCCTGGCGCTCTCGCGGTAATCGCCGCGGAGGAACGCGTGCGTCGCCCGCTCGAGCTGCGTGGCGGCGAGCAGTCGCGCCCATCGCGGCGCCCGCGTCGACCTCTGCAGCTTCTCGAGCGTCTCCTCCTCGAGCTCCGCGCCATCGACTTTGAAGTGCGTCGCCATCCGACCGACCGCCAGGAGCGCGACGATCACGTGACCCGAGCCCGCGGCGACCTGGCGGGCCTCCTCGAGGTACGCGTGTCGCGCGGCCTCGTCGGACGCGCCCGCGGCGGCCTCGAGCAGCGTGCGCGCCAGCTCGTGACGCGCCGGTGGTTTCTTGTCGGCGTACTGGTCGCGATAGATCTCGCGGATGCGCTCCGCCGCCGCAGCCCGCGCCTCGGGTGATGGAAGCTCCGCGCGGCTCGTCTCCTCCGCGGCGTCCTCGCGAGTCGTCGCGGCGAGAGAGAGCGCGAGCGCGAACGCGGTGACGGTGTGGCGACCCATTCCGACCTCCTGGCCTGTCGGCCATGGACGAGCTCCATTCTCCGCTCACCGCCGGACATTTCAACACCGCGTGCCCTCGCGTTCCGGTTACAATAACGCGGTTTTCGAGCAGCGCTCGGCCGGTCTTTCACAACCACTTCGATCAGGGAGCCATCGTCGATGCATTCCAGCACCTCGTCCCTCGCCGCGGTCGCGTTCACGCTCGCGCTCCTGGCGCTCTCCTCGTCCGTCGCCGCCGACGATGAGGTAAAGAAGGCCAGGCGTCTCGCGGAGAGATCGGCCGCGGCGAAGATCCAGGGGGAGTACGCCGGCACCATCGAGCGCGAGGGCGAGCGCGTCGGTTTCGGAGTCCAGGTCCGGGCCAGCGGCACGCGCTCGTTCCCGGCGTCCGCGTACTTCGGCGGGCTTCCCGGAGCGGGGTATGACGGCTCGAAGCGGCTCGAGTTCACGGGGTCAGTGCGCCCGGATGGCGTGGTCGTCTTCGCGGCCGGCAAGGACACGCCGTATTACATGGAGCTCAAGGGGAAGCGGATCCGGGTGAAGTCGAAGCCCGGCAGCAAGAACGTCGGGTCGCTCGAGCGCACCGTCCGCAAGAGCGCGACCGAGGGGAAGAAGCCGCCGGAGGGCGCGGTGGTGCTCTTCGACGGCACGAGCGCCGAGCACTTCCAGACCTGGAAAGGTGGTCCGGCGCCGACCGAGGACGGGCTCCTGATGGTCAAGCGCGGAAGCGGCGGCTTGCTCACGAAGAAGCCCTTCGGCAGTTGCTCGCTCCACCTCGAGTTTCGCCTGCCGTTCGAGCCGGAGCACGGCGGACAGGGGCGCGCCAACAGCGGGTGCTATCTGCAGGGACGCTACGAGGTGCAGATCCTCGACAGCTTCGGACTCGCGCCGGCCGATGGCCGCTGCGGCGGCATCTACTCGAGCCGGGTGCCGCCGAAGTTCAACATGTCGTTCCCGCCGCTCACGTGGCAGACGTTCGACATCGACTTCACGGAGGCGAAGTTCGAGGGCGGCAAGAAAGTCGCGCACGCCAGGCTCACGGTGCGGCACAACGGCGTGCTCGTCTACGAGGACTTCGAGATCGATCACGCCACCACGGCCCACAAGTATGGCGAGGGTCCGGACCGCAAGCCGCTCTACATCCAGGACCACGGGCACGACATCGCCTTCCGGAACATCTGGCTGGTGGAGAAGTGAGCGACGGCACTCGGACGCTCTGAAATCTGCCAACTGGACGGGCGGTTCTGCCGGCGGTTTGTAGGGAAAGCAGGAAGAGCAGGAAGGCAGGAAACGAGTGTGATCGTGCCTCGCGAGCCCTGTCGATCTCGAAGACGCCGTCGAGACGCGAGAGTTGGTTACGATTTGAACCACAGGGCGCGGCGCTGCGCCAGCGCAGCGCCGCGTGAGAGCACAGAGGAGTTTCCTTTTGTCCGCAGGGGAATCAGCAAGGACCTGGCCTCTCGTCTTCGTTCGAGAAGCGAGGGAGGCTCACGAAGCCAGACCCCCATCAATCCATCCGTTTCCTGCCTTCCTGAGGTTCCTGCCTGCCTTATGAATCGTCTGGCCAAAAGACCGCCGAAGTCGTCTCCCCCTGCCGCGCTCGCAACGCTCCTCCTGGCGCTCGCGTGCATGCAGCTCTCCGCGCGTGCCGGCGAGCCGCGGCCGAGCTTTGCGTTCTTTCTGGCGCCATGTCCGGGGGTGATCGACGGGCCGCCGCGTGACCCGGTGCTGTCGCAGTGGGAGGCCATCCTCGAGTCGCGGGACCTCTCCGAGGACGCCCCGGGCGCGCAGGGGTGGTCGATCTCGATCGCGGCCGACGGAGTCGAGGTGGTCGCCGGGACGACCCGTGGCACGCTCGCCGCCGGCGAGTGGGAGGATCCGCCCGGGCTGCGCGTCGAGGCGGGTTTTCACGTCATCGACCTCGCGCGGCCCGATCGCGGCATCCGCGACTGCGAGGGTCTCGGGGGCATCGTCAGCGGCGTCGTCCTGTCGCTGATCAGCGAGGTGACGTTGCCGCCGACCGGCGCGCAGACGGTGCTCCGCTTCACGGTCGAGGCCGTGCCGCCGGCGACGCTCGGCCAGACCGCGCCGGCGAGCCTCGCGATCGCGGACAGCTGTACCGGCCGCGGCGGACCGGTCAACAACATCGTCACGTGGCGGGGCGAGTCGTTCGTGCCGGAGCTCGATCGCTGCGACTTCACCGTGCTCGCGGACGAGCGGTCCTTTCGCCGCGGCGACGCGAGCGACGATGGCGAGGTCGACATCGCCGACGCCGTCGGCATACTCGGCTGCAAGTTCCTCGGCGAGAGCTGCCCGGTCTGTCGCGACGCCGCCGATGTGAGCGACGACGGCCAGCTCGACATCACCGACGCCATCGCCCTCCTCGGGTTCCTCTTCCTCGGCGGGCCGCCACCGGCCCCGCCAGGTCCGACCGACTGCGGGCTCGACCCCACGCCCGACGCCATCCCGCGCTGTCTCGCCGAGAGCTGCGATTGACCGATCGCCGGCGGTTTCTGGGATCGCCGCCGGGGTCATGGTATGCTGTTCCGATTATGCGCCGACCGACAGCGATACTTTGCAGCGCTCTCGCGGCGCTCTCGACGGCGTTCGGCGCCGCCGTTCTCCGGGCCGATGAGGGCGTTCGATTCAACCGCGACGTGCGGCCGCTCCTCTCGGACCGCTGCTTCCTCTGCCACGGGCCGGACGGCAACCGCCGCGAGGCGGGCCTGCGGCTCGACACCGCCGAGGGCGCGGTCGCGAAGCGCGACGGCACGCCGGCGATCGTCCCGGGCGACGCGGCGAAGAGCGAGCTCTTCCGTCGCATCACGGCGAGTGATCCGGACGACCGCATGCCGCCGCCGGACTCCGGCAAGGAGCTGTCCGCCGACGAGATCGAGCTCCTGCGGCGATGGATCGACTCCGGCGCGGAGTACGAGCCGCACTGGTCGTTCATTCCGGCGGTGCGCCGTGCGGCGCCGCCGGTCGAGGACACCGCGTGGCCGCGCACCGAGATCGACCGCTTCGTGCTGGCGCGGATCGAGGCCGCGGGGCTGCGCCCGTCGGAGTCCGCCGATCCGGTGACGCTCGCGCGCCGCCTGGCGTTCGACATCATCGGGCTGCCGCCGACGCCCGCGGAGGTCGCCGCGCTCGCGAGCGCGACGGACCCCGCTGCTCGTGATGTGGCCCACGAGGGCCTCGTCGATCGTCTGCTCGCCTCGCCGCACTTCGGCGAGCGCATGGCGGTCTACTGGCTCGATCTCGTGCGCTACGCCGACTCGGTCGGCTACCACGGCGACCAGGAGCACCACGCGTCACCCTACCGCGACTGGGTGATCCGCGCGTTCAACGACAACATGCCGTTCGACCGCTTCACCCTCGAGCAGATCGCCGGCGATCTGCTCCCGGACGCGGGCGTCGACCAGAAGATCGCCTCCTGCTACAACCGCCTGCTGCAGACGACGCACGAGGGCGGCGCGCAGGACGGCGAGTACCTCGCGAAGTACGGCGCCGATCGAGTGCGCAACCTCTCGGCGGTGTGGCTCGGCGCGACACTCGGATGTGCCGAGTGCCACGACCACAAGTACGACCCGTACACGCAACGCGACTTCTACAGCCTCAAGGCGTTCTTCGCGGACATCCAGCAGCAGGGCGCCTACGGCAGTCCGAACTCGTCGCCGACGACGCGCCCGCCCGAGATCGACGTCCACTCGCCCGCCGACCGCGAGGAGCTCGCCCGCCTCGACGCGGCGATCGCCGAGCTCGAGGCCGCCCGGGACCGACAGACGGCCGGCGGATCGGACGGCTCGCCGCCCGCGGACGCGGAGTCGGTCGAGCGTCGCATCGCCGCGCTCCGCGTCGAGCGGGACGCGGTCGCGAAGCGCACTCGCAGGGTGATGATCACGGTCTCCGTCGAGCCGCGCACCGTCCGTGTGCTGCGCCGCGGCGACTGGATGGACAGGGGCGGCGACGTCGTCGGTCCCGCGGTGCCGCACTTCCTCGAGCAGATCGACGCCGGCGACCGGCGCGCGACGCGTCTCGAGCTGGCGCGCTGGCTGGTCTCGGGCCGGCAGCCGCAGGTCGCGCGCGTCTTCGTGAACCGGCTCTGGTATCTCTTCTTCGGCGCTGGTCTCTCGCGGAGCCTGGACGACACCGGCTCACAGGGGGACTGGCCTTCCCACCCGGATCTGCTCGACTGGCTCGCCGTCGAGCTCGTCGAGAGCGGCTGGGACGTCAAGAGGATGGTCAAGCTGATCGTCATGTCCTCGACGTACCGCCAGTCGTCGGTGCCGACGCCGGCGCTGCGCGAGCTGGATCCGGAGAACCGCCTGCTGGCGCGCCAGTCGCGATTCCGGCTGCCGGCCGAGATGATCCGCGACGCCGCGCTCGCGGTGAGCGGGTTGCTCGTCGACGGGGTCGGCGGTCCCGTGGCGCGGCCGTACCAGCCGGCCGGGTACTACGCGCACCTCAACTTCCCGAAGCGCTCCTACCGGCACGACTCCGGCCCGGGGCAGTACCGTCGCGGCGTCTACACGCACTGGCAGCGACAGTTCCTGCACCCGATGCTGCGCGCCTTCGACGCCCCGACGCGGGAGGAGTGCACCGCGCAGCGGCCGCGGAGCAACACGCCGCTCGCTGCGCTGACGCTGCTGAACGATCCGTCGTTCGTCGAGGCGGCGCGCGTCTTCGCGTCGCGTATCCTGCGCGAGGGTGGCGACACGGTCGAGGAGCGCGTGCGCTGGGCGTGGCGCGTGGCGCTCTCACGAAGTCCCGATCACCGCGAGCTCGCCGTCGTGGCGGCGCTGGTGGCGGGCGACCTGGCCGCGTTCCGCGAGGACCCCGAGCGCGCCCGCAAGCTGGTCTCGGTCGGTCTGGCGCCGGTGCCGGCCGATCTCGACGTCGCCGAGCTCGCCGCGTGGACCTCGGCGGCGCGCGCGATTCTCAATCTCGATGAGATGATCACGAGGCACTGAAGAGGCGATGACGACGATGGAACCGAGCTCGAACGACCCACTGCACATCGAGTTGCAACGGCAGACGCGCCTGGCGAGACGCACGTTCCTCGGACGGGCGTCGCTCGGCGTCGGGTCGATGGCGCTCTCGACGCTGCTCGATCCGCGACTGCTGCAGGCTGCAACGCCACCTGCGGCGCCCGCGAAGCGGCGAGCGGACGGCGGGCTCGCGGGGCTGCAGCGGTTCGCCCCGCGCGCGAAGCGCGTGATCTTCCTCTGCATGGCCGGCGGGCCGTCGCACCTCGAGACCTTCGATTACAAGCCGAAGCTGGCGCAGATGGACGGCCAGGCGATGCCGGAGTCGTTCACCACCGGCCAGCCGATCGCCCAGCTCCAGGGGCAGAAGCTGCGATGCCTGGCGCCGCAGTTCGAGTTCCACCGCCACGGTCGCTCCGGCCAGGAGGTCGCGGACATCCTGCCGTGGACAGCGCGCATCGCCGACGACATCGCCATCGTCCGGTCGATGCACACCGACCAGATCAATCACGACCCCGCGCACACGGTGATGAACACCGGGACGTCGATCTCCGGCCGTCCGAGCATGGGCGCGTGGATCACGTACGGCCTCGGCAGCGAGACCTCCGATCTCCCCGGCTTCGTCGTGCTGACGAGCGTCGGCGGCCGCAACCCGCAGCCGATCGCGTCGCGCCAGTGGGGCAGCGGCTTCCTGCCGAGCCGCTTCCAGGGCGTCGAGTTCTACGCCAAGGGCGACCCGGTCCACTACGTCCGCAACCCCGACGGCGTGACGCGGTCGCAGCAGCGCTCGCTGATCGACGCGGTGAACCAGCTCAACCGCATCCGCAACGAGTCGGTCGCGAGCTCCGAGCTCGAGACGCGCATCGCGCAGTACGAGCTCGCGTTCCGCATGCAGATGAGCGTGCCGGAGTTGATGGACATCTCCGACGAGCCGCAATCGGTCCTGGATCTCTACGGCACCGACGGCAACGACGGCTCCTTCGCCGCCAACTGCTTGCTCGCGCGCCGGCTGGCCGAGCGCGGCGTCCGCTTCATCCACCTCTACCACCGCGGGTGGGATCACCACGGCGACCTGGTGCCGTACATGAAGACCTGCTGCGGGCTCTGCGACCAGCCCTCGGCGGCGCTCGTCATGGACCTCAAGCAGCGCGGCATGCTCGACGAAACGCTGGTCATCTGGGGCGGCGAGTTCGGCCGCACGCCGATGTTCCAGGGGAAGGGGAAACAGGCCGGCCGCGACCACCACATCCGCGGTTTCTCGATGTGGCTCGCCGGCGGCGGCATCCGCGGCGGCGTCACCTACGGCGCGACCGACGACCTCGGATACTTCGCGACCGAGAACCCGGTGCACGTCCGCGACCTGCACGCGACGATGCTCCACCTCTTCGGCATCGACCACGCGCGGTTCACCGTCAAGCACCAGGGTCTCGACATGCGCCTCACCGGCGTCGAGGACGAGGCGCACGTCGTCGAGGGCATCCTCGCCTGAGGCGCCGCACGTTCCCGGCGCGCAGACCGCCCTTTTTCGCCCGCGAACGACCCGGACGTTTGTTCCGTGCAGGGCCCTCCATCCCGGCGGTATACTGACCGCCCCGCCGGGAGGGTTGCGGAAACGAGGGCGGGTCCGAGCTCGGTTCGGGTCTCGACGGAGGAAGCCATGCGCACCATCTCGCGGGTCGGCGCCGTGACGCTCGTCATCTGTCTCTGTTCACTCCTTGCCGGGACTGCGCGCGCCGACATCCCGGCCTACCGCGCCGCCGTTCAGGAGACTCCCGGCCTCGTCGACCACTACACGCTCGACGCCGATCTCACCGACGTCTTCGACGGCGGCAACGGCTTCAACGACGGCGTCGCCGCGGCGGGTCAGGAGCCGACCTTCACCGACGGCGTCAACGGCGACACCGACGCGGCGGTCTTCGACGGCCTCGATGATCGTTTCACCATCGCGCGTTCGATCCAGGACGATTTCACCGTCGTCGGCTGGATCCAGTCGAGCGAGGTTCAGGTCAACGTCGGCGCGCAGTATTACCACGGATCCGGAGTCGTGTACTCCGACGTGCCCGGTGGCGCCAACGACTTCGGCGTGTCGGTCAACGGGACGCGGCTGTCGATCGGCATCGGCAACCCGGACCAGACGGTGCAGTCGGTGACGGAGGTCACCGGGCCGCAGTCGTGCGGCTGGAGCCACTTCGCGGCCGTGCGGCGGGTCGACGCGGGCGGGAGCGTGCTCGAGATCTACATCAACGGCGAGCTCGACGCCACGCGCGCGGCGACGAACACCGCGTCGCTGACCGCGAACGCCAGCATCACCATCGGCGGCAACGCGATCGACAACCGCTTCTTCAACGGCGCGCTCGACGAGGTGTCGCTCTTCTCCGTGGCGCTGGATGCAGCCGCCATCGGCGAGCTCTTCGACGCGGCGGAGTACACGCCGGAGACCGGCGAGTGCCCGCCCGAGCCCGACGCGCGGTGCGACACGCTCGATGCGGTCGGGCCGGAAGGCGAGGACCGCACCGGCGTCTGGACCCTGACCGCGTCGGCGTCCGACGACAGCGGCGACCCGCTCACCTACCTGTTCAGGGCGACGCACGAGGACGGGACGATGATCGTCGTCGGGCCGCAGGAGTTCAACACCGTCGAGCTGACCATCGACAGGCCCGGGATGTGGACCTTCTCGGTCGAGGTCGACGACAGCGCGTGCTGTCCGGACTCCCCCGACGCGGTCTGCACGACGTCGGTCGACGTCGCCGGCTTCGGCCGCACGGACTTCCAGGGGCGCATCGTCGGCGAGGCGTTCCTCATTGCGGGGCCGTTTGCGCAGCCATTCGGCTGCAACCCGTCGCCCAACAGCCTGCTCGCCAACTTCATCGCGCCGGATCGCATCGACTGCGCGTATCCGGGCCCGGGCGACGAGCTCGACTACGACCCCGCGCTGGCGGCCTCGACCGGGTACTTCGGACCGGAGGCGGATGGCGTGCCGACGTGGCGCCCGTTCGACGACGGGTCGCCGCAGGACGGAGACCAGGACCTCGCCGCCGACGTCGGCGGGTCGATCACCGGCAACGCCGTGTCGTGGCTGGTCACCTACGTCGAGTACAGTGGAGCCGGCCCGGTCGACATCGACGTCTGCCTCGGCAGCGACGACAGCGGCCAGGTGTGGATCGACGACCGGCTGGTGATCAGCGAGTCCATCTGTCGCGGACGCGGTGATTGCGACACCCGGGGTCAGGTGACGCTCGATCCCGGCGTCCACCGCATCGCGGCGGCGGCCTGGCAGGGCGTCGGGGGCTGGGGCTTGCGGCTGACCCTCGTCGATCCCTTCGAGGGTCCGATCCTGGACGACGACCAGCTCTTTCCCGACTGGATCTTCCACGGCACGACGAGGCCGGGCGATTTTCCGCCGTGCGAGGTCCTGGCGCCGGTGACCATCACGACGTGCGGCCGCGATGAGCTCGGCGACATCGAGGTGGCCTGGGAGAACGAGGCGCTGGCGGAGGAGATCTCGATCACCGTCGACGGCGAGGTGGTCGACGTGCTGTCCGGAGACGCGACCGAGGCGCTGATCGCGGCGGCCGACATCCCGTTCGCCGAGGAACGGCTGACCGTCTGCGTCGAGAACGGCGCCACGCCGCCGGCGTGCTGCGTCATCGGACCGGCGCCCGCGCTGGTCAACCACTGGGACTTCGATGGCACGCTCGAGGACCAGATCGGCGACAACGACGGGCTCTACGTCGGTTTCGCCGCGGAGCCCGTCTTCGTCGAGGGTTTCGACGGCGAGCCGGAGGGCGCCGTGCTCTTCAACGGCGTCGATGAGCACGTGCAGGTCACCCGGTCGATCCAGGACGAGTTCACGGTGTCGCTCTGGATCCGCACCGACGTCACGCAGGTCAACGTCGGCGGGCAGTTCTTCCAGGGCTCCGGTCTGGTCTACGCCGACGTGCCGGGCGTCAACGACGACTTCGGCGTGTCGGTCAACGGCGACTTCCTCGGCTTCGGCATCGGCCGTCCGGATCAGACCGTGCAGTCGACGACCCCGGTCACCGATGGCGAGTGGAACCTCGTCACGACGGTGCGGGACATCGACGACGCCGGCGGCGTCAGCGTGCTCAGGGTGTACGTCAACGGCGTCCTCGAGGGCACCATCGACGCCCACCCGAACGTGAGCTCCCTCGACGCCGCGGCGAACATCACCATCGGCAGCAACGTCGTCGACAGCCGCTTCTACACGGGCGCGGTCGATGACCTGCGGCTGTTCAACTATCCACTGAGCGACGAGGAGGTCGCCGCGCTCTTCTCCGGCGAGCCCGACACGACGCTCTTCCTGCGCGGCGACACGACGCAGGACGGCGTGCTCAACATCACCGACGCCGTGAAGATCTTCGGCATCCTCTTCCTCGGGGACCCGGACATCGCGTGTCAGGAGGCCAAGGACGTCAACAACGACGGCGACATCAACATCACCGACGGCATCCGCATCCTCGGCTTCCTCTTCCTCGGCCAGCCGGCCCCGGAGGCGCCCGGCCACGAGTCCTGCGGCGCCGATCCGGACGATCCGGGATCGGCGGCGGATCTGGGATGCGAGTCGCATCCTCCGTGTGAGGCGTGAGGGCGTGGCCGTGTATGATGGGTTTCTGCGGAACGGGATGGAGGATCCTTTGAGCTGCGATCGATTTCTCCGGGACGGGTGGCGCGTGGCGCCACGACGTGTTCTCTGCTGCGCCGCGGCGCTCGTTTCGGCCCTGGCGGGGGCGCTGCGCGCTCAGGTCGTCATCAACGAGATCCATTACGAGACGGACGACAAGAACGTCCGGGGCGAGTTCATCGAGCTCCACAACGCCGGCGAGGCGACCGTCGACGTCTCCGGCTGGTACTTCTCGGAGGGGATCTCCCTCGAGATCGACGACGGCACCGAGATCCCGCCCGACGGTTACCTCGTCGTTGCCGAGGATCCCGAGACCATCCGCAACACGTACGGGGACGTCGCGGTCGTCGGGCCGTGGAGCGGGCGTCTCGAGAACGACGGCGAGGCAGTGACCCTGCGTGACGCCTCCGGCGAGCTGATCGACCAGGTCGACTACCGCGCGACGTTTCCGTGGCCGATCGCCCCGGCGGGGACCGGCGCGTCGATGGAGCTGATCAACCCGGCTCTCGACAACGACCTCGGCGGCAGCTGGCGGCCGTCCGGGGCCTCGGCGCTCGGACTCGACGAGCGCGTCATGATCGTCGGTCCGGCGGACACCGGTTGGCGTTTTCGCAAGGGCACGTCCGAGCCGCCGCAAGACTGGCGCGACGCCGCATTCGTCGAGGACGACAGCTGGCGGACGGGCCGCACGCCGATCGGCTTCGGCGACGACGACGACAACACGGTGCTCGACGACATGCGCGACGGCTACACGAGCGTCTACATGCGCCGGGTCTTCATGATTCCCGACGCGGACGCCATCCCGCGGCGTCTCGCGCTCGGCGTGTACGTCGACGACGGCGCCATCGTCTGGCTGAACGGCCGCCAAATCGGACGCTTCCACGTCAGCGACGGCGACAAGAGCTTCGACGACGTCGCATCGAGCCACGAGGCGAGGGACTTCGAGGAGATCGCGCTGGCCGGTCCGGCGACGCTCCTGCGTCCGGGAGAAAACGTCATCGCCGTCCATGCCATGAACTCGTCGATCCGCAGCTCCGACTTCTCGATCGACGTCAGCCTCTTCATGCCGGCCGACGACGAGCTCGGCGAGAGCCCTCCATCGCCAGGCGTCCGGAACTCCGCCTGGGCCGAGAACGCGCCGCCGCAGATTCGCCAGGTCGACACCCTCCGGCGGATGCCCGCGAGCGGCCAGCTCAACATCGTCACCGCGAAGATCACCGATCCGGACGGCGTGGCGGCGGTCGAGCTGCGCTACCAGATCGTGCCTCCCGGGGGCTACATCCCGGCGTTCCTGCCGGTGCCGATTCCGACGCTGATGGCGAACGCCTCGACGCCGCGTCCGCCGAACCCGGAGTTCGAGGACCCCGCGAACTGGACCGTCGTGTCGATGACCGATGACGGCACCGGCGCCGACGAGATCGCCGGCGACGACATCTACGCCGCCATCGTGCCCGCGCAGCCGAACCGCACCCTGGTGCGCTACCGGATCCGGGCCGTCGACACGGCCGGCGCGTCGATCCTCGCGCCGTACGCCGACGACCCGTCGCTGAACTTCGCGTACTTCGTCCATGACGGCGTCCCGGACTATCATGCCACGACGTCGATCAACGGCGAGCCGACGACGCACAGCGCGCTCGATCTGACGTCGATCGCGGTCTACTTCCTGATCACCCGGAATCAGGACATCGTCCAGGCGCGCGCCGGCCGCTCGCAGGACCAGATCCCGCAGGGCAACCAGGCTCGTTTCGCCGAGAACTGGGAGGCCGCCTTCGTCTACGAGGGATTCGTATACGACCACGTCACCTACAGGCTGCGGGGCGCCAACGGGCGGTATCAGGTGCCGCCCGGAACGCCGACTGGAACCACTGGCAAGCGTCACTGGCGCATTCGCTTCAACAAGGGCAATCACCTGCGCGCCCGCGACCGGTGGGGACGCCGTCACCCGACGCGCTGGAAGTGGCTCAACACCGGCCGCATGTTCGGCAACCGGATCGACGGCAACTGGGGGCTCGGCGACCAGGTCAACGACATCATCTGGAACGCGTACGGCGTGCCGGCGGCGTATGGACACGCGTTTCACTGGCGCGTGGTCGACGGCCAGGAGGAGGTCCCGGCGGGCGCGCGGGGCCAGTACGAGGGGGACTTCTGGGGCATCGCCCGCGCGTTCGAGAACTACGACGTGCGCTTCCTCGAGGCCCACGACCTGCCGAAGGGCAACCTCTACAAGCTCGTCAATCAGACGCGCAGCGGCCTCGAGCAGCGGCGCTACCACGCTCCCGGCGCGGTGTCGAGGGGCGAGGACCACGACAACATCGAGAGAAACCTCGGGCCGAGCCGCACCGACAACTGGCTGATCGCCCACGTCGACTACGGCGAGTGGTTCCGCTACCACGCGATCGCGCAGGCGATCCGGCACTACGACTACTGGCCGGAGGCGAACAAGAACGCCGCCTGGTACTTCTATCCGGACTTCACGCCCGCGAACAACTCCCTCGGACGCATGTGGACGCTGCCGTTCGACGCCGACGCCACCTGGGGCCCGACCTGGAACGAGGGGCGGGACCGTCCCTGGGACGCCATCTTCGGCGGCGTCGGCAAGCCGGCCTTCCAGCTCGAGTACCGCAACCAGATCCGCGAGGTGCGCGACCTCCTCTGGCAGCGCGATCAGCTCGAGCAGGTGATCAGACAGACCGCCGCCTTCATGCACCCGCTGGAGGCCGCCGACATTGACCGGTGGCGCAACGGCACCATCGACAGCGGCCGGCAGTTCTTCAGCGCCGCCAACCAGCGCACGCTCGAGGGCAAGGTCCAGGACATGCTGCGGTTCGCGTTCACCGGCGGCAACTGGCCGGGGGGCGGCGTGCCGGCGGGTGGGCGCGCGCGCTTCCTCGACGATTTCGCCGACGCGCGCGACCGGCGATTCCTTCCCGAGCGGCCGGAGGTGGTCTCGATCGGCGATCCCGGATTCCCGCTCGATGGGTTGATGTTTCGCAGCAGCGCGTTCGCCGATCCCCAGGGCAGCGGCACCTTCGGAGCGATGACGTGGCGCGTCGCGGAGGTGTGGAAGGATCCCGGCTCGAGACCGCTCTCCGATCCGATCTGGAAGAGCTCCCCCGTTCCCCTCGAGCTCACGCCCGTGTGGGAGAGCGAGAAGATCACCACCTTCGACCCGGAGATCACCCTGCCGGTCGGTCCGATCCGCGAGGGTGGCGCGTATCGCGTGCGCGTTCGCATGGAGGATCAGACCGGCGTGTGGAGTCACTGGTCGGAGCCGGTGGAGTTCACCGCGGGGCCGCCCGCCGCGCCGATCCCCGTCGCGGAGCACCTGCGTGTCACGGAGATCATGTACAACCCGCCCGGCGGCGCGGATTTCGAGTTCATCGAGCTGCAGAACACCGGGACGGCGCCGCTCGATCTGACGCGCGTGCGCTTCACGGATGGCGTCGATCTCGACTTCGGCGATGACGCCGCGTCCGGTGTCGTCGATGGGCTCGGGCCGGGCGAGGTCATCGTCGTCGTGCGCGACCTCGAGACGTTCTCGCGTCGCTACGACACGTCGGCGATTCGCGTCGCGGGCGAGTACGGCGGGCGGCTCGACAACGCCGGCGAGCTGATCGCGCTGTCGCTCGGCGAGGTGCCGATCCTCGGCTTCAGCTACGACGACGCGTGGTTCCCGGAGACCGACGGGCTCGGCTACTCGCTCGAGCTCATCGACACCGGCGTCCCGGTCGCCGAGCTGGGCGAGCCCGCGAGCTGGTCCTCGAGTCGCGATATCCTCGGCTCGCCCGGACGCGTCGAGCCCGGAAGCGGCCCGGCCGGCGGCCTGCTCCGTCCGGCCGACGCCAACGTCGACGGTGTCGTCAACATCAGCGATGCCGTGGCGTTGCTCGCGTTGCTCTTCTCGCGCGCGGCGGGCTCCGAGCCCTGCGAGGGGGACATCGACGCCGGCGGCAACCTCGTCCTCCTCGACGTCAACGGCGATCAGCGGGTCGACGTCACCGACCCGATCGTCCTTCTCGAGTTCCTCTTCCTCCGGGGCCCCGCGCCCGCGCTCGGCGTCGACTGCGTTCGCATCGAGGGATGCCCATCGGCCTGCGCGCGGCGGTGATCCCGCCGGAGACACCACGGTGACTGCACGATTGAAAGGAGATCCGATGGCTCCGCCGCTCTTCTCGAGCCCGCGTCGCACGCGGGCCGCGCTGGTGTTCTGCGTCGCGTCCGTTCTTCTCTGTTTGAACGTTGCTCCGTCCCGCGCGGCTGACTGGAAGCCCGCGCAGGGTCCGCTGGCGACGCGCTGGGCGAAGCAGGTCTCGCCGGAGCGCGTTCACCCCGAGTACCCGCGCCCGCAGCTCGTGCGCGAGCGCTGGACCAACCTCAACGGGCTGTGGGGCTACGCGATCCGTCCCCGCGGCGAGGGCCGTCCCGCCGAGCTCGATGGCCACATCCTCGTGCCGTTCGCGGTCGAGTCCGCGCTCAGCGGCGTCATGAAGAAGGTCGGCCCGGAGAATCGCCTCTGGTATCGGAGGACGTTCGAGGCGCCATCGCTCGCGGAGGGCGAACGGCTCCTGCTTCACTTCGGCGCCGTCGACTGGCACGCGGTGGTCTCGGTCAACGGCCAGAAGGTCGGCGAGCATCGCGGCGGCTACGATCCCTTCACCTTCGACATCACGTCGGCGCTGAAGCCCGGCGGCGAGCAGGAGCTGGTCGTCGCCGTGTGGGACCCGACGGACGCTGGCTACCAGCCCAGGGGCAAGCAGGTGCGCGAGCCGCGAGGCATCTGGTACACGTCGGTGACCGGCATCTGGCAGACGGTGTGGCTCGAGCCGGTCCCCGCGAGACACATCCGCTCGCTGAAGCTGACGCCGGACGTCGAGCGCAAGCAGTTGCGGATCACCGTCGACGCCGCGAACGCGGGAGAGCAGACGGCCTTCCGCGCCGTGTCGGGCGAGCTGGTCTCGAAGAACACGTCGAACCCGCACGAGCTCGTGCTCGACGTGCCGGAGCCGAAGCTGTGGTCGCCCGACTCGCCACACCTCTACGACCTCACGGTCACCATGACGCACGCGGGAAAGCGCGTCGACGAGGTGCGGAGCTACTTCGGCATGCGCTCGATCGCGCTCGGGACGGATGAGGACGGTCACCGCCGCCTCTTTCTCAACGGCGAGCCGCTGTTCCACTTCGGCCCGCTCGACCAGGGGTGGTGGCCGGACGGGCTCTACACCGCGCCGACCGACGAGGCGCTCGCGTACGACGTCGAGGTGACGCGCAAGCTCGGCATGAACACCGCGCGCAAGCACGTCAAGGTGGAGCCCGCGCGGTGGTACTACCACTGCGACCGACTCGGGCTGCTGGTCTGGCAGGACATGCCGAACGGCGACCGCCACATCCGGCGAGATCAGCCCGACATCGAGCGCTCGAAGGAATCGGAGGAAAACTTCTGGCGCGAGTACCAGGCGCTGATCGACTCGTTCCGCAACCACCCGTCCATCGTCGTCTGGGTGCCCTTCAACGAGGGCTGGGGGCAGTTCAAGACGAACGAGGTCCTCGCCTGGACGAAGGAGTACGACCCGACGCGTCTCGTCGACGGGCCGAGCGGGTGGACCGATCGCGGCACCGGCGACATGCACGACATCCACAGCTACCCGGGTCCGGCGATGCCGCAGCCGGAGAAGGTGCGGGCGATCGTCCTCGGCGAGTTCGGCGGCCTCGGGCTGCCGCTCGAGAAGCACCTCTGGTGGAACAAGCGCAACTGGGGCTACCGCACGTACAGGACCTCCGAGGAGCTGCGCTCGAACTACGACACGCTGATGCGGAAGCTCCGTCCGATGATCGGACGCGGGCTGGCGGCGGCGATCTACACGCAGACGACCGACGTCGAGGGCGAGGTCAACGGGCTGATGACCTACGATCGCGCCGTGATCAAGTTCGAACCGAAGCACGTCGCGGCGATCCACGCGCGCTTCTACGAGCCGCAGCCGATCATCGAGACGCGCGTCGTCGTGCCCACCAGCCAGCAGAAAGGCCGCGTCTGGCGCTACACCACGGACGAGCCGCTCGAGGGCTGGCACCTCGCGGACTTCGACGACTCGGGCTGGAAGCGGGGCGAGGGCGGTTTCGGCGAGCCGACCACACCGGGATCGGTCGTGCGCACGGAGTGGAAGACGGGCGACATCTGGCTGCGGCGCGTCGTCGAGCTCGACGGCACGAAGCTCGTCAATCCGCACCTGCTCATCCACCACGACGAGGACGCCGAGATCTTCATCGACGGCGTGCAGGCCGCGCGCGTCAGCGGCTACGTGACCGATTACGTCGAGGTCGAGATCGAACCCGCTGCGCGCGAGGCCCTGCGCAAGGACCGCCGTGCGGTGATCGCGGTGCACTGCCACCAGACGGGCGGCGGGCAGTATATCGACGTGGGGATCGTCGATGTGATCGAGAGACCGCGACCGGAGGGGGGGCGGCCGAGTCGATAGGAGCGACAGCGCGGGCCTCGGTCTCGGTTGTCCGAATCGGACATCGGATCTCGGACTCGGAGTCGGAATCGGAATCGGTCATCGGTATCGGAATCGGTATCGGTCATCGGACTCCGCAACCAGAGTTCTCGACGACGGGCACGGGCACGGGTACGGGCTGCTAAAACGAACACCCCCGGCTTGCCTCGCGGCACACGCCCTCGTCGCGTCCGCAGCCGGGGAAGGGGTGCTCGAGCGCCGGTCCGCTGCGGAAGAGCCAGTGGAGCAGGGCCAGCGGGTCGGCGATGTCGGTCTTGCCGTCCGCGTCGGCGTCGAGCGCGGCGGGGCAGTCGTAGGTCTGCTCGAGACCGGTGAAGAGAATCATCACCGCGTGGACCGCGTCGGTGACCTCGATGCGCCCGTTGCCATCGGCGTCCCCGCGGGTGAACGGGCGCCGCTCGAGGCAGGGGCCGATCTCCTCGCAGGAGAGCTCCTCGCAGTCGATGAGGCCGTTCCGGTTGTCGTCGATGCCGTTCGAGCAGCTCTCGCCGACCGTGCCGCCGGTGAGCTGGAAGTGACCGTCCGAGACCCATTGCGGCGCCCGGATTGAGTCGCCGATCAGAAAGCCGGGCTCGACGACGCCGTGGATCGTGTCGACCGGTCCATCGACGATGTCGATCGCGCTCCCGTTAAGGTTGTCGAGGACGCGGTAGCGAGCGCGGGCGATCACGTGGCGGAATCCCCGACCGAGCTGCACACCCGAGTCCGCGGAGTATTCGACGACCGCGACGAAGCCGTCCGCCATGCTCTCGAGCTCGAGCATGTCGGGGGTGGCGCCGAGCCCATGGGGGTCACGGTGGTCGAGAACGGTGCCGCGCACGGTCAGCGACGACTCGACCAGGCGCAGCTTGGCCGGGTCGTGACGCGCCACGAAGCTCCAGCCGCGGATCCCCTCGGCGATGACGTGCGAGACGAAGCGGACGTCGATCTCCGTGCCGCGGCTCGGCGGTGGAAAAGCGCCCGATCGGTTCGGGAAGGCGACCTCGAGGCTGGCACCTGCGCAGACGCCAACGCACACGCCTCCCTGCTGGCCGCCACCCGGCAACACCGGCGTTGGCGGTGACGGGCACGAGGCCACCTCGGGACAGTCGCGATCCTGGCAGTCCACCGCGAGGTCACGGTCGTTGTCGATGCCGTCGTCGCAGACTTCGGGCTCGATACAGTGCGGCACGCGCCAGCACTGCGGGTCGTCGCAGTCGACTCGGCCGTCGCCGTCGTTGTCGACGCCGTCACCGCAGTCCTCCGGGACAAAGCACGGCGCCCGGCGCGAACAATCGCGATCGTCGCAGTCGACGGCGCCGTCACCGTCGTTGTCGATGCCGTCGTCGCAGATCTCGGGCTCGACGCAGGGCGCCGTGCGCGAGCACTGCGGGTCATCGCAGTCCGTGAGGCCGTCGCCATTGTTGTCGACGCCGTCAGCGCAGATCTCCACGGTCCGGCACGGCGCGAGGAATCGGCAGTGCGGGTCGTCGCAGTCGACGAGTCCGTCGCGATCGTTGTCGATGCCATCGTCGCAGACCTCGGGCTCGACGCAGACTCCCATACGCGAGCACTCGGAGTCGTCGCAATCGATGGCGCCGTCGCCGTCGTTGTCGACACCGTCGGTGCAGATCTCGGCAGCGTCGCATGGGGCGCGGGATCGGCACTCGGGGTCGTCGCAGTCGATGAGCCCGTTGTCGTCGTTGTCGATGCGGTCGTCGCAGACCTCCGAATCGGGGCAGTGTGCCACGCCACGGCACTCCGGTTCTTCGCAGTCGAGGAGTCCGTCCTGGTCGTTGTCGATGCCATCGTCGCAGAGCTCCACAGGGCGGCACGGGGCTTGGAACCGACAGCGCGGGTCGTCACAGTCGATGAGTCCGTCGCCGTCGTTGTCGGCGCCGTCGTCGCATTCCTCGACGACATGGCACGGGGCCTCGAAACGGCAGGGGGCGTCGTCGCAGTCGACGAGTCCGTTCCGGTCGTTGTCGACGCCGTCGTCGCAGAGCTCCACTCCGCAGCCCCCGGGGGCGTCATCGCACTCCGGGTCCTCGCAGTCGACCAGTCCGTCCTGGTCGTTGTCGACACCGTCGCGGCACACCTCGAAATCGATGCAGTTGAAGCCGAATCGGCAGAGCTCGTCGTCGCAGTCGATGGCGCCGTCGTCGTTGTTGTCGATGCCGTCGTCGCAGATCTCCGGATCCCTGCAACTGGTGGCGCACTGCGGATCCTCGCAGTCGGCGAGTCCGTTGCCGTCGTTGTCGACCCCGTCGTAGCAGCTGCCGCTCGGCAGCCCCGCCTCGCAGAGCGCCGCGCAGTCCGGGTCGTCGCAGTCGACCGCGCCATCGCCGTCGTTGTCGAAGAGGTCGTCGCACGTCTCGCGGCAGTCGCTTGCGCCGATGAGGCCTTGCCGCAGGTGTGAGGGAAAACCGGTTTGCCCGGAGACCGATAAGTTGATCGATACGACGGGACCTCCGAGCCGGTCATGGACGACACGAATCACCGAACAGGGTTCCGGGGCACCGACGAACCGGTAGGCCGCGCTGGCGAGTGTGTGACGGCCTGCCGGCAGGACCGCGGGCTCGAGGAACGAGAGCACGACGCCCGCGAGGAAGCCGCCCTCGAGGGTGCGCGTCACGTCGAACATCGGCGGCACGGCGAAGGAGCCCGGCGACTCCGGATCGGCGACCGTGCCCCGCGTCGTCAGAGCCGAGGGGACGATCTCCAGCACCCGCGGGTCGTGCGCCACGGCGTACGAGAATCCCTGGATATCCCCGTCGCGGGTGTCGAGCACGACCTGGATCGGGAACTCGGTTCCCGGATCCGTGGGTCCGTCGTACGTCGACGTGCCGTTCTCGAAGACGATGGCGAGCTCGGCGTCGAGGCAGTTCTCCCCGGCGCAGAAATCGACGAGGAGACCGCCGTCGCCGGCGCGAGCGGAGGGCTGGGGAAGGAACACGCTGAGCACGAGGGCGAGGGCGAGTCGGCGGCGCATGGTGTGTCTCCATCGAAGCTGGCCATGTCGCCGCGCGGCACGCCTGGGAGTGCCTGGATGGTAGACCACGACCGGTGGCCGACAAAGCTTTTCGTGCGAAAACTCGGCGCGCCATGGCGCTCTTTCGCCTCGCCGGCGCTTCGGGTACGCTCTTCTCGCATGAAACGCCGTTCGAGGTTCCTCGCTCTCGCGCAGGTTGTTCTTGCCTTGGCCATCGCGATGTCTTCGTGTGTCACGCCCCAGGGCTCCACGTCCGATCTGATTCTGCACGGCGGCCGCGTCTGGACCGGCGATGCCTCGCGGCCGTTCGCCGCTGCGGTGGCGGTGCGTGGCGGTCGGATCGTCGCCGTTGGCTCCGACGACGAGATCCTGCGGCTGCGTCGGGCGGATATGCGCGTCGTCGATCTCGGGGGACGGCTCGTCGTCCCCGGTTTCATCGACAGCCACGTCCACATCGAGAGTGGCGGCGAGGAGCTGCTCGCTCCGGACCTGCGTTCGGCGCGCTCCGAGGAGGAGTTCGCGCGACGGGTGGGGGAGTTCGCCGCGACGCTGCCGCCGGGCACGTGGATCACTTCCGGCGCCTGGGACCACGAGAACTGGCCCGGTGGAGTCGAGCCGACGCGCGCGGTGCTCGACCGCTTCACGCCGCGCCACCCCGTGCTGATCAGCCGCCTCGACGGCCACATGGCGATCGCCAACACGCTGGCGCTCGATGCTGCCGGGATCACGCGGACGACCCCGGACCCGCCGGGCGGCACCGTCGTCCGCGATCCGGCGACGGGCGAGGCGACCGGGCTGCTGAAGGACACCGCCATGCAGCTCGTGTCGCGACACGTGCCGCCGCCCTCGACCGCGCAGCGCGCCGAGCTCGTGCGCGCGGCGCTGCGTCACGCCGCCTCGCTGGGCGTCACGGGGCTCCACGACATGGGCGGTCGCGACGACATCTATCGCGAGCTCGAGTCGAGGGGCGAGCTCACGGCTCGAGTCACCGTCTACCGTCCGATCTCGCGCCTCTCCGGCCCAGCCGCGGCGGACGGATCGGCCATGGTCCGGACGCTCGGCTACAAGGCGTTCGCGGACGGCTCGCTCGGCTCGTCGACGGCGCTCTTCTTCGAGCCCTATCTCGGCGATCCGGACAACCGCGGCCTGGCGCTGGCGGACCTCGCGCCGGGCGGCGACCTCGAGCGGCAGGTTCACGCGGCGGATCGACGCGACGAGCAGCTCGCCATCCACGCCATCGGCGATCGGGCGATCCGCGAGCTTCTCGACATCTACGGCCGCGTCGGCGGCGACGACACGAGGAGCCGTCGGTTTCGCATCGAGCACGCCCAGCACATCCACCGCGACGACATCGAGCGCTTCGCGGAGCTCGGCGTGGTCGCCTCGATGCAGCCCTACCACGCGATCGACGACGGCCGCTGGGCCGAGAAGCGGATCGACCGGGAGCGCCTCGAGACCAGCTACGCGTTTCGCGACCTGATCGACGCGGGCGCGCCGCTCGCGTTCGGCTCGGACTGGCCGGTGGCGCCGCTGTCGCCGATCGAGGGGATCGCGGCCGCGGTCACCCGCGCCACCCTCGACGGCAAGCGTCCCGGCGGCTGGTTCCCTCGGCAGAAGATCTCCGTCGAGGAGGCGCTGCGCGCGTACACGGCGGGGAGCGCGTACGCGGGCTTCGCGGACGACGACGTCGGACGGATCGCGCCCGGAATGCTCGCCGACCTCGTCGTGCTCGACCGTGACGTGCTGTCGATCGATGCGGGGGAGATCGTGGAGGTGGGGGTGGTGATGACGGTTGTTGGTGGGCGCTTGGTTTTCGATGGGCAGGTCGGCCGGTAGGGCGTCGGTTGCTGCGAAGTTTTTTCGAAGAGGAGAATGAGAACTCCGCGATGGACCTGGAGATCGAGTGTCAGGCTGACTTCGGGCACGGGGACGGGGACGGGCACGGGGACGGGGACGGGACCGGGGACGGGGATGCCCTCAACCCGCCAGGTCGAGGA
>JBFFXF010000067.1:0-30029 GCA_041569895.1 Planctomycetota bacterium
CCGTCGGCGCCACCGGTCGAAAGAGCTCCTCGAGCGTCGCGACCAGCTCCCTCGCGTTCCTGGCGGGCTCGACACGCGCGACCGCCTCGACCGTGAACGCGTCCCAGTCGGTCCGCGCCGCCTGGTCGGCCGGATGGAAGTGGCGCACGTACCCGACCAGCCCCGCCAGCGCGACCAGGTTCGTCAGGCCGCGCCGCTTCAGCGCCCGCGGCGGCTCCGCCTGGCGGCGAACCACGGTCGCGACCGGCTCGAGCCTCACGTCATCGAGCCACGCGCTGCCGGAGGGCAGGACCATGAGTCCGACGTTGATGTGCTCCGCGTCGACGGCGACGTTGCCGACGATCTCGTGGCGCTTCCAGGCGACGCCCGTGACCGGCCGGTCCGCCATGTTGTCGAAGAATCCGGGCTGCCCGCCCGCCCGATCGACGCGAAGCCACATCTGCGCCCGCGTCGCCCCGCCGGTGCGGATCGCCGCGCTCAGCCGTACCCGCTTGCCGCGAAACGCCGCGGCCGGGATGCGCTGCATCACGTTCCCGAACGGCGCCTGCCCCGCCGTGCCCGACAGCTCGACGCAGAGCGACCCCTCGAACGCCGACGCGTCACGAAGCACGGCGCGAAACCCGGCGGTCGGCACGAGCCAGCCGGAGGGCGAGTCACCGGCGCGGCCGTCTTCGAAGTTGCCGTTTTTGAGGGTGTCGGGGGCGGGGAGGAGGAGCGTGATGAGAGTTGGGGCGAGGAGCATCGCGCTTGGCATCGTCAAATCCGTCGTTCTCGTTCCCGGTCCCGGTCAATCGGGGCCGGTTGGAGGGTCGGAGCTCGAGACGGAGATCAGAGAGAGAGATCCGACACAGAGGTCCGACTCCGATCCCGAGGTCCGACTCCGATACCGACTCCGATACCGAGATCCGACTCCGATACCGAGATCCGATACCGACTCCGACCGCGTCTCGCTCAGATCGCCAATCTGCGTCAATCTGCGCAATCTGCGTAATCTGCGTTCCTCTTCCCCCGCGTCGGCGTGAGTCACCGCCCACACGCATCCGCACAGCCGGCGATCTCCACACAGGCTGTCCCCAGCGCCGGTGCCGGGCCCTGCAGGAAGAGATGCTCGAGGGTGTAGATTGCATCCGAGATGCTCACCCCCGCGTCGCCGTTGACGTCGAGGAGCGTGCGCGTGCCCGCGTCGTCGCACGGGATGGTTCGCGGCGACACGAAGAGGTGGCGCAGGAGCGCCACCGCGTCGGAGACGTCGAGGGTGCGGTCCTGGTTGATGTCGCCGGGGATCTGGCCGCTGGTTCCCGGCAGGCCCGGCGCCGTGCCCGGCGAGCCGCCGAAGTCGGCGCTCGAGGTCCAGCTCGCCGGATCCGCCCAGGTCGACGGGTCGAGGGTCTGGTCGATGATCTCGAGCGAGCGGCCGAGGCCGTCGGTGTCGGGGTACCACTGGTCCGAGTAGACGAACTCGACCAGGGTCTCGCCGAGCCGATCGCCGAGCAGCACGAACTCGCCGCCGTTTCGCAGGCGGCCGGTGTACTCGCCGAGGATCAGCAATCCGTCGGTGTTGTAGCGCGATTCGAACGCCTCGAGGTTGCGGACGATGAGCGCGATCTCGCCCGGGCGCAGGTCGAGCTCGGGGAACGCGTCGGTGTCCGGGAACGTGAACTCGACCCCCGCGCCGAACCGGATGCCGGTGAGGTTGAGCGGCGTCTCGCCGATGTTCTGGAACTCGATGAACTCGAAGTCCTCCGCGCTGAATCGGCTGCCGCGAGGCGGCGGCGGGGGGTGGTACATCAGCTCGGTGATCCTCAGCGCGGAGGAGTCGACCGCGAAGACCACGTCGTCGAGCGCGCTCCACTGGCTGCCGAGGAGCGCTCGCGCACGCACGCGCGTGGTGCGGTCCAGGACGATCGCCTCCTCGGCCGCGGCGCCGGACGCGACCAGCTCGGGGAGCACGAGCATGTCGCTCGAGCTCGAGCCGGAGTTGAGCCCGTGGATGGCGAGGACGTTCTCGCCAGCGCGCAGCAGGCCGGTGCCGACGTCGAAGCTCTCGAAACCGTTCGCCTCGTGACTTCCGGTGGACGAGTCGTCCCAGGAGGGGTTCGCCGGCGCGTTCTGCGACGCGGCGCGCCGGCCGTTGATGTAGGCGACGAAGCCGTCGTCGTACTTCATGCGCAGCGTCACGAATGCCAGCGGTGAGGGGTCGTCGACCGTGAAGCGGACGCGCACGTACACCGACGTGCGCTGCTGGAACATGTCGGGCTCGACGTCGATGCCGATGTCGTCCTCGTAGCCGGAGTTCCTCTCGTAGCCGACTCCCAGCGTTCCCGCCCGCCAGCCGCCGTCGTCGAAGTCGGGATCGATCCAGTCGAGCCCGAGGCTGCCATCGGTCGGGACGAGGACCCGCGCCGGCGCGCCCGGCGATACCAGCGTCGACGCGATCGCCTCGCCGGCGACGAGCGCGTCCGGCGCGACGTCGCCACCCGGCAGACGCGGGTCCGTCGTGTCCAGCGTGTAGTACGCCGTCCCCGCGTTGACGCGCAGCACCAGGTTGAAGCCGGGCGCGATGCGCCCGCCGTGCTGGCTGAAGGTCGGTGGGTCGAGCGGCGGATAGAGTCCCGCGCCGCGGAACTGACCGAGGACGATGCCGGTCCGCTGCGGCAGATACGTGCCGAGGATCCAGTCGCGCTCGTCCTCCCACTCGGCGAGGGTCAACGGCGGGTTGTGGTGCGTGTCGCCCCAGCGCGCCGACTCCGCGACCATCGCCCGCTCGATGTGATCGGCCAGTCGCCTGTAACGCGGGATGAGCGCCTCCGGCGTCAGCACGCCGCCATGGAACAGGAACTTCTGGATGCGGTCCGCGAAGAGCAGTCGGTACTCCTCGCTCGAGCGCAGCAACTGGTGCGGCTCGCCGGCGGAGGAGAAGTTGTTCTCCAGCGCGTTCTTCGTCAGCGGTGATCGGCCGCGGTTGTTGCCGATGGTGTTCTCGTAGTCCCAGCAGTAGAACTTGAAGCCGGTGCTGTTCGCCGTGCGGTCGCGCCCCGCCCACCAGTTCTTCCACGGCCAGTCCCAGTTGCCGCCCCAGACGTTGACGATCAGGTAGTCGACGTAGTTCGGCACGTCGAGGAGGTGCGGGATGCGCGGGTCGCGCGTCCCGTCGGGCGCGAGCCCCTGGAGCGCGCGGTATCCCGCCAGGGACCTGCCCGCCTCCCTCGACGCCGCGAGCATGCTGCTCCACGCGCGCGTGTCGCCGTTGGTGGCCGATCCGTCGTGGACCGAGTCCCAGTCGTCCTTGTCGCCGCCGAGGTGCTGCGCCGAGAAGGAGTGGTCGGGGCGCTCGGCCGGGTTGTAGAGGCCCCAGTAGATGCCGTTCAGGTAGAGGTGGACGAAGATCCCCCGGGCGGCGGGGTTCCCGGTCGCCCGCTGCAGCTCGCGGCCGAACTCGTCGCGCGTGTACTGCTCGGTCAGCCGCGCCGCGTTCCAGGCGTAGCCGTCATTGGCGCCGGCGCGCAGCGTGATGGTGTCGAAGCGATCGACGCCCGGGCCGAAGAGCGGGAACCGCAGCTTGGTCGCGCCGTAGATCTCCTTGAAGAGCAGTCGCAGCGAGTGCTTCTTCGTCAGCCCGTCGCTCCGGAACGCGCCGCCCTGGATGCGGATGCCGCAGTCCTCCTGGAACTGCAGCTCGGGCACGCCGTCGGGAACGATCAGCTCGACCGAGCACGGTCGCTCCCACGCCACGCCGCGGGACGTCGAGTTCGAGTAGATGCCGCGCGAGCCGAAGAGGTCGTCGACGTCCATGACGATCGACATCGTCGGGATCGCCAGCAGGTCGTTCCTGATCGTCCGGTTGTAACGGCCGCCGTAGCGATCCGGTCCCGTGAAGCCGATGACGTCGGGGTCCATGCCGTAGTCTGGCGTGATGCCGCCCCACGAAGACGGCAGCCCGGCCGCGAGCGTCGCGGCGCGGTCCTGACGGACGATGTCGTCGACGAAGAGGTAGGTGTGCGTGTCGACGTTGGTCGGCTCGAGCCCGTCGGCGAACGCGATGGCGCGCACCGTCGTCGTGCCGTCGATGCGGATCGGTCCGGTGTAGAGCGTGCCGCGCGTCGGCGAGGGCGGCGTGCCGTCGAGGGTCAAGCGGATGCGCGCGCCCTCGGTCGCAGTGGTGATCGCCAGGTCGAAGGGCGCGTTGAAGAAACCGCGGTCGACGCTGAACTTGGTGTCCTCGACGAAGCCGATGATGCTGCTCGCGCCGTTGACCCGCCCCGGGGTCGGCGTGCCGAAAAAGCGCGGCGCCTCCTGGAGGACCGAACGGCCGGTCAGCTCGGGGAGGATCAGGAAGTCGGTGTCGAGCGGACCGAGATTCAGTCCGTGGACGGCGAGAATGTTGCCGGTGGGCGCCAGCAACTGCCGGTGCTCCGAGATGTTGATCGTCTCGCCGGCGAGCGCCGCCTCGTCCGGGTTCTCCGCCGTCGCCCTCGATCCCCACCCGGGGGACGCTGGCGCGTTGCGCCGCGCCACCGGGACGCCGTTCAGGTACGCCACGAAGCCGTCGTCGTATCGCATCCGCAGCTCGAGGAACTCGATCAGATCGGGCTCCGGCGCGTCGAACGGCAGACGGAGGTAGGCGCTCGCGCTCGAGCCGTGCATGAGGCCCTCGATGTCGCCCCGGATCAGATCACCGAAGCCGGGCGGCTCGGGCGAGAACTGGCCGAAGACCTGCACCTCGCCGAGCTGCAGCACGTCCGGCTCGTCGTTGTTTCCCTGCCCGCCCGAGCCCGAGCGGTCCGGATCCGGCGTCCGGACGACGCGGACGATCTGCCCACGCACCGCGGCGCCGGTGAGTTCGACGAGGTCGACCTCGAGAGTCGGCGGCCCGTTCGGGTACGAGCCGAGGACGTTCTCGGGATTGAGCAACGCGGACCTGAAGAGCGTCACGTCCCGGCTGCCGTCGAGGATCGACACCGTGATGTCGCGGAGCCGCGAGCCGCAGCAGCCCGTGCGGTTGTGCAGGATGACCGATTCGATCGCGAAGGTGTCGCCGAGGTCGAGCTCCCACGTCGCCGGCAGGTTGGTGCCGGCCTGCGTGTGGGAGAAGTTGCCGAAGTCGCCGTCGATCGCCAGTTGCGCCGTGAATCCGCCGAGCGTCGACGACTGGGTCGCGGTCCCCTCGGGCGCCAGATCGACGATCTCGACCGGGACGTCGACGTTGGTGTCGTCGGCCGTCTCGAAACCGATGCCGGTCGGCAGCGCCGCCCACGCCGAGTCGTCGATCGGCAGCGTCCAGCTCGTCCCGAGGCTTCCATCCGCCGGCACGAGGACGCGCGCCGTGGCGCCTCGCGGCACCAGCGTCGTCGTCTCGACGTCCTGCGTCAGTCCGAAGGAGATGTCCTCGCGCTGCGGCGGGTACGCGGGCGCCCACGCGTGCTCGACGGTGACGCCGTCCGGCCGCACGAGCGCCAGGAACTCGCCGCGGCCGTCGAGCTCGAAGCTCGCGTGCAGCTCGCTGCCGGCGACCGCGCGATCCTTGCCCGAGGCGAAGACGAGCAGGAAATCGCCCGGCCCGAGCGACACGCCCGCGGGGAGCTCCCACTTCTGGAGGTCCATCGCGTCGTCGGTCAGGAACCACCCGCCGAGGTCGACACGGGCGCCGCCGATGGCGAGGAGCTCGATCCAGTCCGACGAGTCGCCGTCCTCATCGACGAGACCGTCGTCGTTGAGGGCGAGGAACTCGCTGATGATGACCTCCTGGGCCTCGCAGCGCGGCAGCGACGATGCCGCCACGGCCGTCGCGATCGCGAGGGCGAGCAGGAGTCGTTTCAGCGCGGAGCTCGAACTCGAAAGTGGCATCACACCGACCGCTGGAGGACTGGTTCCCGGCCCGAGCGCTCGATTATAGGGCAGGCGCTCGGGCCGGGAGAGGAATATCGACGAAGCGGTCACGCGTCGCACGGCGGGTGCGATTCGCAGCCGAGGTCCGGCGACCCGGCCGGATCGGGCCCGCAGTCCTCGTGACCGGGCGCCGCGGGGGCCGGCTGGCCGAGGAAGAGGAACCCGAGGATGCGGATGCCGTCGGTGATATTGACGTCGCCGTCGTCGTTGACGTCCTTCGCCTCCTGGCAGGGGATGTCCGGCTCGCCGAGGAAGAGGATGCCGAAGACCTTCACGGCGTCGGTGATGTTGAGCACGCCGTCCTGTGTCGTGTCGCCGCGCAGGAAGAGCACCTGGACGGCGCCGACGTTCACGACCTCGGAGCACGAGCCGGTCGGATCGTCGCAACGACGGCTGTCATCCACGGTCGCCGTCACGGTCCACGTCCCGTTGGTGAGGTTGAAGGTCGCCGAGTTGCCCGGCTGCGGGCCGACGGAGAGCACCGTGCCGGCGCCGTTGTCCGCCGTGAAGGTGTAGCGGATCGCATCGCCGGTGGCGTCCGTGGCGCTCGCGGTCGCGGTGTACATTCCGGCGCCGTTGCCCGCCGGTCCGGTGATGGCGAGACCGTCGCAGGTGGTGTCCGCGAAGTCCGCGTCGCCCTCCTCGGGGCAGGGGGTCGCCGCCGTGCCGGAGAGCACCTGCACCTCGCCCATCTGGAGCACGTCACCCTCGTCGTTGTTGCCCGCGCCGCCGCTGCCCGAGAGGTCGCGGTCGGGGATGCGCGTGACGCGCACGAACTGCCCCTCGATGGCCAGGTCGGAGAGGTCGACCTCGAGCGTCGGCGGGCCACCGGTGCCGCCGCCGCCGAGCTCGTTCTCCTCGTTGAGGATCTCGGACTCGAAGATGGCGTCCTCCCACAGCGGGAAGACCGCGTCGGTGACCTCGTTGATGGTCGGATCGAGCGGCAGGTCGTCCCGGAAGGAGATGTCGTGCACCGACACGACGATGTCGCGGAGCCGCGACTGGCAGCAGCCGTCGCCGCGGTTGAAGACGACGATGCGGCGGATCGGCAGCGGCGCGCCGAGGTCGACCTCCCAGATCGCCGGCCCGAGACCGCCGTTGCCGGCGAGGGTGTGGGTGAAGTCGCCGAGGTTGCCGTTGATGCCGCGATCGGCGGTGAAGCCGCCGAGGGTGGTCGACTGGTCCGCGGTGCCGCCGAGCGCGACGTTGTCGGTGATGAGGCAGCACGCCGGCGGTATCGAGCCGTTCTCGACGCAGATGCGGACCGGGTCGGCGTCGGGGAGGTCGGCGGCGCCGATGGTCACGGTGGTGGCGTCACCGGGAAGCTCCTCGATGATCTGCCCGTTGGCGGTGATGACGATCGAATCGACCTGGTCCGGCGGGTTGTCCCAGGCGAGCTCGACGTCGCCCGTGTCGGTCCGCTCGCAGTCCGCGATGGTCACCGGGGGCACGATCGTGCACGGGAAGTCCGCGTCGGGACGCGTCGCGCCGTGGAAGACCCACAGGTCGTTGTCGCCGTCGTCGACGATCGGCGCGAAGAACTCGTCCTGGAGCTGCAGGCGGAGCCCCCAGCCGCCGCCCCGGTTCCACGCGCCGGCGGTGAAGCGGAGCACACCCGGCCCGTCCACCGGGATGAGGATCGAGTCCTGGCAGTCCCCGACGCCGCGACAGACGTTGTTCGTGTGCACGAGGCTGTCGTTGACCCAGAGCTGGCCGCCGTCATCGCTTCCGAAGCAGACGTTGAGCGTCGTCGGGTCGTCGCCGGTGTACTCGACATAGGTGATCAGGAACGACACGACGTCGTTCCGCTGGCCGATGTCGCCGTTGAGGTCGTGGGCGCCGTCCTGCGGCGAGCCGTCGTCGAAGCGCCGCACGATCGGAAGCCCGAGATCGCTGGTCGGTCCGACGTATCCCGTCGACGCGACGTTCGGGTCGAAGCTGTCGTACTCGACCTCGTCGCCCTCCTCGGGGTAGAGACAGCCGATCTGCGACGGCGCGATGTGGTTCCCCTCGAGGTCCGCCGCGGGCCCGCCGCATCCGTGCGTGTGCGTGAACGGGCCGAGGACGAGAAAGCTCGAGCCCAGGAGGTTCCCGGACGCGTCCGTCTCGAACGGCGTGCACGTCGCCGGGATGCCGCCGCAGTGGATGACGCTTGCGACGAAGAAGCCCTCCGGCAGGAGGTTCGTCGGGACGGTCGCCGACGTCTCGTCGGACGGCACCGTTGCCACTTCCGCCCCGTCGATCTCGATGCGCGTCGGCGTCAGCGGATCGGTCACTGCGGGGTTCTCCCACTCGAGCGTCAGGCCGCCGGGCCCGATGTCGCAGGTGAGACCGGTCACCGGCTCGGCCTCGCACGCCGTGCACTCCGGCGGCTCGAAGCCGGTGGGCCGGGTCGGGCCGTGGAACACCCACTCCGGGAACTGCGCCTGGTCGTCGACGATCGGTCCGAGCGCCGGGTCGGAGAGCGACAGCCGCAGCCCCCAGCCGCCGCCGCGGTTCCACGCCGCCGCGGCGAGGCGATGCACGCCGGGCTCGATCACCGCAGTCACCATCACGTCGCAGTCGCCGCGGCCCCGGCAGGTCGAGTCGTTGATGAGGTTCTTCTCGTCGAGCCAGAGCTGGCCGCCGTCGTCGCTGCCGAGGCAGATGTCGACGCTCACCGGGTCCGCGCCGGTGTACTCCACGTAGGTGACGATCCAGCTCATGACGTCGTTGAACTGGCCGATGTCGCCGTTGAGGTCGATGTCACCGTTGTCGCTCGAGCCGTCGTCGAGGAGCCGCCACGAGGGGATGCCGTCCGCCTCCGGGCCGATGTAGCCGGTCGACACGGCCTCCGCGGGGTCGTAATCGATCTGGTCGCCCTCCTCGGGGTACTCGCAGTCGATGCGCGCGTTGGCGATGTGGTTCCCGAGGAGCTGCGCCGGCGGGCCATTGCACCCGAACCCGTGCGTGAACGGTCCGAGGACGAGGAAGGCCTTGGTGAGGATCCTCCCGGCCGAATCGGTGAACCCCTCGAGGCCGCCGATCTCGATCTCCTCCTCGCAGACCGCGTCCGGCGCCACGTCGTTGCACAGGGCGCTGTCATCGACGGTCACCGAGAAGGTCCACGTGCCCGGCTGCTCGATGTTGAAGGTCGCGAACTCGAGCTCCTGCGGGCCGACGCCGAGCGTGGCGCCATCGGCGCTGCGCGCCGTGAACAGGTAGGAGATCGGATCGCCCGAGTCGTCGGTGGCGCTGGCGCTGACGTTCCAGGCGCCGACGACGTCGCCTGCGAGCGGGCCCTCGACGAAGAGACCGGTGCAGTGCGTGTCGCCCTCGTCGGGGCACACCGGCGCCGACTCGAAGACTTCCACCTCGCCGAGCGAGAGCACCGTCGACTCGTCGTTGTTGCCCTGCCCGGCCGTGCCGGAGAGATCGAGGTCGGGCAGCCGGAGAACGCGGACGAACTGGCCGGAGACGACGTCGCCGGCGAGGTCCTCGACGTTGACGACGAGGTTGTCCGGCCCGAGCGGGAAGGCGCCGAGGACGTTTTCGGGGTTGAGCAGGGCGTCGGGGTCCGGGGCGTCGGGGTCGGTCGTCTGGAAGAGGACGGTGACGCCGTCGGCGTCGAGGATCTGCACGATGATGTCGCGCAGCCGCGAGCCGCAGCAACTGGTCCTGTTCCAGAGGATCACCAGCCCGACGTCGGTCTGCGCGCCGAGGTCGACTTGCCAGCTCGCCGGTCCCGGCAGGTCCGCCTGGGCCAGCGTGTGCGTGAAGTTGCCGAAGTTGCCGTCGACGCCGTTGGCGGCCGTGAAGCCGCCGAGTGTCGAGGACTGCGTGGCGTTCTTGCCGAGCGCGAGGTTGTCCCCGAGCTGGGCGTGAGCGGTGGACGTGAAACAGGCGACCCACAACGCCGCCACGGCAAGAAGAACGGTCCGTGTCATTGATAGCTCCCTGGTGGTTCCGGAGACCTCGGCTCGAAAGACCCGGGGCCGACTGTACCCAATCGCGGCGTCGAGTTGGAGGGAATTCCGGCGCGCGAGTTTTCGCCACTCCCCCGAGTGGCGGGTGCTATACTGCGGGGCGGGAGGCTCCCGCTCGCATGAAATCGATTGGCGTCACTTTCTGTATCGCGCTGCTCCTCTTGCTTCTTCTGCAGCGCGTGTCGGCCGACGAGCCGGTCTATCCAGGAGCGACCTGGGAGACGCGCGCCCCGGGAGAGGTCGGGCTCGACGCCACCCGCCTCCGGGCGCTCGCCGCCCGTGTCGGCGGGCGCGGATGCGTGGTGCGTCACGGCTCCATGGTCTTCACCTGGGGTGACGTCTCGAAACGGGGCGACGTCGCGTCGGCCGCCAAGCCGTGGTACGCGCACTTCCTCTTCCGCGCCATCGAGGACGGCAAGATCGCGGACGTCGACGAGCGCGTCTCGCGCCGGGAGCCGCGCCTGGCGACGATCAACGCCGACCTCGAGCACAAGGACGCGGCGATCACGTGGCGCCACCTCGCCAACCAGACGTCGTGCTATCAGCTCGTCGAGAGACCCGGAACGGCGTTCGCCTACAACGACTGGCAGATGGCGCTCCTCTGGGACACGCTCTTCGTCAAGGTGTACGGCGCGACGTACGCGGACGTCGACGAGAAGGTGCTGCGCCCGCTGCTCGCGGACCCGCTCGGGTGCGAGGACCGGCCGACGATGATGGCCTTCGGGACCGGCGACCGGCCCGGTCGACTCGCGGTCTCGGTGCGTGACTTCGCCCGCTTCGGGCTCCTCTACCTGCGCGGCGGCCGGTGGAAGGGTCGCCAGTTGATCAGCCGAGAGCACGCGCGGCTCGCGGTCTCCAGCCCGTTGCCGAACTCGATTCCCCGCGCCGGCACGGAGGCCGCGGAGATGATCCCCGGCCAGCGGAGCATCGGCTCGCGCCGCGTGCCGGACAACCAGACGGACCACATGGGCAGCTACAGCTGGCTCTGGTGGACCAACGGCGTCGATCGCGAGGGCGAGCGCCACTGGCCGGACGCGCCGGTCGACGCGTACGGCGCCTTCGGACACGGCGGGCGGCGCGCCATGGTCGTCCTGCCCTCGCTCGACCTGATCATCAGCTGGAACGACTCCGATGTGCGCGGTCGCGACGCCGAGAACGAGGTCCTCCGCATGCTCGTCGCGGCGGTGGTCGCGAGCGACGCCGATCCGGCCGACGCCGATCCGGCCGACGCTGATCCGGCCGACGCTGATCCGGCCGACGCTGATCCGGCCGACATCGTGAGGGTCGACGACCGCGCATCGCTGGTCGAGGCGGTTGGCAAGGCGCGTCCCGGCACGCGGGTGCTCATCGCGCCCGGTCGCTATCGCGGTGGCCTCGCCTTCAGCGCGCTGCGCGGTGAGCCCGGCCGGCCGATCGTCATCGCCGGGACGGATCCCGCGGACCCGCCGCGAATCCAGGGACAGTCGGTCGGCATCTACCTCGGCGATCCGTCCTGGGTCGAGCTGCGCGACCTCGTCGTCGAGAGCGCCACCGGCAACGGCATCAACATCGACGACGGCGGCTCGTTCGACAGCCCGGCGAGCCACATCGTGCTCGAGAACGTCCGCGTGCGCGACGTCGGGCCGGACGGCAACCGCGACGGCATCAAGCTCTCCGGGGTCACCGACTTCCGCGTCACCCGCTGCGTCGTCCAGCGCTGGGGGAGTCGCGGATCGGCGATCGACATGGTCGGATGCCACCGCGGGGAGATCGAGTCGTGCGTCTTCAGCGAGGGGAGCGCGGGCGGCGCCAACGGAGTGCAGGCCAAGGGCGGCAGCCGGGCGATCACCATACGACGGTGTCGCTTCGACGACGCCGGCGCCCGTGCGGTCAACATCGGAGGCAGCACCGGCCGGCAGTATTTCCGGCCGCGCCCGCAGGGCTTCGAGGCGCGGGAGATCGTCGTCGAGGACTGTGTGTTCAGCGGTTCGACGGCCCCGATCGCGTACGTCGGCGTCGACGGCGCCATCGTGCGTCACAACACCATCTACAGGCCGCGCGGGTGGGTGCTGCGCATCCTCCAGGAAACGCGCGCGGACGACTTCGTGCCGAGTCGACGCGGGGTCTTCACCCGCAACATCGTCGCGTTCCGCTCGGACGAGCTCCGCGCCGTCGTCAACGTCGGTCCGGGCACCGCGCCCGAGACGTTCGAGTTCGCCGAGAACGTCTGGTTCTGCATCGATCGGCCGGGGCGAACCCGGGAGCTGGTCTCGTCGCTTCCGACGGCCGAGCGCTCGGGCACTCATGGCGAGGACCCGCGTTTTGTCGACGCCGAACACGGTCGCCTGGAGCTGCGGCCGGACAGCCCGGTGCGGAACGCCGGACCGCGAGCGCCGTGAGGGCTCTCGGCCGCCTCGCGCAGGATTGGTGAAGGACTGCCTGAATAGACATTCAACTCAACGCTTTTCGCAGGGGAGGCACCCATGCTCGAGTCACACTCACTGGCCACGGGATACACGCTCGCGCGCCGCGCGTTCGCCAGCGTGCTTCTGGTCGCGCTCTTCGCGTCGCTTGCCCCGTCGAGCCTCGCGGACTCCGGCGTCCAGCGGCGTCTCTACCTGAGCACGCCCGACGGCGCCCAGTCGGAGGGCCGCTCGGGGACCGGCATTCTGATCTTCGATATCGACAACGGGCACCGGTTCGTGCGTCGCATCGACATGCCGATCTTCAAGGAGGGGTTGCGCGGCTTCACGGGCTCCGCCGCCACGCACTGCGTCTACTACTCGACGACGAACCGGCGGCTCGGGTGTTTCGATCTCGAGGCGGAGCGGGTGCTCTGGGAGAAGACCTACCCGGCCGGCTGCGACCGCTCGTCGATCACGCCGGACGGCAAGAAGCTCTACGTGCCAACCGGCTGGTGGTACTCCGGTGACGACGCCGGCTTCCTCGTGGTCAACGCAGAGAACGGCGAGCTCCTCAAGCGGATCCCGGTCGGGCCGCGCGCGCACAACAGCATCGTCAGCCTCGACGGGCGCTTCGCGTTCCTCGGCACGACGACGATGCTGACGATCTTCGACACGAAGGACGACTCGATCATCCGCCAGATCAAGGACGTCGGCGAGCGCGGCGTCTTCCCGTACACCGTCGACAGCCGAAACCGCACCGCCTACGTCTGCCTCGGCGCCCACGTCGGCTTCGACGTCGTCGACCTCGAGGAGGGCAAGCGGCTGCACCGTGTCTTCGCCGGCGAGGAGCCGATCGAGCACCGCACGCACGGCGCCGGGCTCACCCCGGACGGCTCGGAGCTGTGGATCAGCGACCAGAAGGGTCGCAAGCTGTTCATCTTCGACGCCACCAAGATGCCGCCAGCCCCGCTCGGTCACGTCGAGCTCTCGCAGGGTGGACACGGCTGGGTCTGCTTCAGCCTCGATGGCAAATACGCGTGGTGTCACACGCCCGACGTCTTCGACGTCAAGAGCCGCAAGCGCGTCGCGGTCCTCAAGGACGAGAAGGGCACGCCGGTGAGCAGCTCGAAGTTCATCGAGGTGCACTTCCGCGACGGCAAGGTCGTCACCATGGGGAACGAGTTCGGCCTCGAGCGCAAGCAGCGGGAGGTCGAGCGCTGAGCGGCGCTCAGCGGATCTCGAGCAGCTCCTGGACGGTCCAGTACGCGTGGCGATCACCGCTCTCGGCGCGGATGCGCGCCACGGTCTCCGGCGAGATCGGCGGTGCGCCTTCCGCGAAGCGACGCCGCACCCAGGTGAGCACGCCGGCGATCTGCTCGTCGGTCATCACGGCGCCGAAACCGAGCATCTCCCGGTCATAGGTGCGACCGGCGACCTCGATCGATCCGGTGACGCCGTGGAGGACGATGCGCACGAGACGTCCCTCCGGACCGGCGACCCACGACGACCCGGCGAGCGGCGGACCGCCGCCATCGACGCCGAGCCCCTCGGGGTGGTGGCACGCCGCGCAGAACGCATCGAAGACCTGCCTCCCGCCGGCGGCGACCGGCTCGACGTCTCCATCGGAGCACCCGACGAGGCAGGCGAGGAGCGCAAGCGCCGCGGGAAGTCCGCGGAGCGAGTCGTTGTCCCGGCGCCTGCGCACTGACGCGCCCCCGCCTGGCCTGGTTCTAAAACTGCCGCGCCCGCAGCGGCGTGCGGCGCGAGTCGTCGAGGGCGAGCTCGTCGACGCCCCAGCCCTGGCGGTAGCGCTTGTGGAGGAATCGTGTCGCCTCGGGCGCGTTCGGGAACTCGAGCTTCTCCGCGTTCCACTCGAGACGGCGCCACGGGAAGCGGACCGCGACGGTGCCGAGGAGGACGGTCTCGGTGAGCGGGCCGGCGTAGTCGAACGACGACGACGTCTTCCCCTCGCCCTTGCACGCGTTCGTCCACTCCATGTAGTGGTCCTTCGCGTCGACCAGGTCGACGGTGGCCTCGGCGAATTCGCCGGCAGGGAGCAGCACGGGGTTGCCGCCGTGCGGACAGAGGATGGTGCCCCGCTCGCCGATCAACAGGCAGCCGTTCGACGGCACCTTCTCCGAGTCGGCGAGCCCCGTGAGCGCGTGGTCCGGCTTGCGGCCGCCGTCGTACCACGTCATGCGCACGGTGTCGCGAGCGGTGTACTCGGTGCCGGGGAACTCGAAGTGGATGATCTCCCAGCGCGGATGGCTCTCCTCGTTCGGCGCGGGTCCGTCGGACCACACGCGACGCGGCGCGTCGAGCCCGAGGCTCCAGAAGACGGGATCGATGATGTGGCAGCCCATGTCGCCGAGCGCGCCGGTGCCGAAATCGAGCCAGCCTCGCCAGTTGAACGGGTGGTACGGGCCGCGACCTCGACGGCTCCCCTCCGCGGGTCCGACGTACGGCCGCGCCGGCGCGACGCCGAGCCAGAGATCCCAGTGCAGGTCGTCCGGCACCTCGCTCGTGCGCTCGGGCCGATCGATCCCCTGCGGCCAGATCGGCCTGTTCGACCACGCGTGCGCCTCGCGCACCTTGCCGACGACGCCGTCGCGGACGAGCCGCACGACGGTCGGGTAGCCGCGTCCGCTGTGTCCCTGGTTGCCCATCTGCGTGACGACGCCGTAACGCTTCGCGAGCAACCGCATGCGGCGCGCCTCGACGATCGTGTGCGACAGCGGCTTCTGCACGTAGACGTGCTTGCCGAGCTGCATCGCCGACACCGCGGCCGGCGCGTGCATGTGATCGGGCGTCGACACCGTGACGGCGTCGATGTCGCCCTGCTCGAGCATCTTCCGCCAGTCGTGGTAGCGCCTGGCGTGCTCGTACCGCTGCGCCGCGCGACCGAGCGTGCGGTCGTCGACGTCACAGATGGCGACGACGTTCTGGCCCTTGGAGACCTCGGCGATGTCGCTCGCGCCCTTGCCGCCGACGCCGACCGCCGCGATGTTGAGCTTCTCGTTCGGCGCCCCGCGGATGATCGACGCCAGCGGGAGCGCCGCCGTCGTCACGGCGACGCGCTTCAAGAAGGAGCGACGGCTGGTCGCCACGCGCGGCGAACGATCTCTTGGCTTCATGACTCGTCCCTCTGCTGCTCGCTGAGCCCGCGCAGCGGCCCACCCCGAAAGCGGGCGCGCCTCGCGTCGGCGTGAGAGTGCATCGTACTCGCCGTCGATCGTATGGTCCATGACGTCCCGGCCATCCCGGCCCCGGTCCTGTGCCGCTCGACTCCGCTGGCGACACTCTGCACGGATCTATAAGGAAGGCAGGAAGAAGAGGAAAGCAGGAAACGAGTGTACCTTGCGAGCGTCGTCGATCTCCAAGACGCGGTCGAGAAGCGAGAGTTGGTCGGGATTTGAACCATAGAGGCGAGGCGCTGCGCCAGCGCAGCGCTGCGCGAGAGCACAGAGACGCACAGATGAGTTTCCCATCAATCCAACCGTTTCCTGCCTTCCTGAGCTTCCTGCCTTCCTCATGAATCGTCTGACAGCAAACCTCCGAAGCCGACTGTCCCTCCACGAGCTTGGAACTGTCCGCTGTCCAACTCCCCGGGAACTCACACCGCCCCCGTCACCGTTACAGAATAAACTGTCCGTCAGTCTCTCCCGGCTGTACCCTTCATCCCGGGCGTCTGGATAGTTGGAGTTCCTGCAGTCGAATCGAGTCGCGGGACGTCGGTCTCGCTGGAGGTTGGTCATGCGTGCGAGCGCTCCCCGTGGTGGTTCTCTGTTCGCGGTCGGGCTTTTCGTCCTTCTCACGGGCCATCTCGCGGCGGCGCCGCGTGATGTCCAGATCCGGTCGGTGAACTTCGCGACCGGCGTCGTCGAGCTCTTCAACTTCGGCAGGACCGACGAATCGCTGGGCGGCTGGCGCTTCTGCACTCATGACGAGAACGAGGCGCTGCGGTACTCGGGGTTCGCCGGTCTCAACGGCGTCACCATCGAGGCGGGCACGTCGTTCTTCATTCACTTCAATAACGACGCCCCCGGCGGTTCCGACAGCATCAACCGCTCCACGGTCGGCAGCTTCGCGCTGCCGCTCGATGCCGAAGGAGCGTACGGCATGGCCCTCTACTTCCCGCCGGTCGTCTTTTCGAGCGGAGCGCAGATCGCCGACCACCTGCAGTGGAGCACGGGCGGCGCCGACAACGACAGGGCCGACGAACGCTCCGACGAGGCCGAGCGCGGCGGCGTGTGGCGGGATCAATCTCGGTGGATCGCGACCGGCGCCGACACCGTCGAGATCGTCCTCACCGACGAGACGGGCGGCGTGCTCCACGGTCCGGAGGACTACCAGGTGCGCGGTCCGGCGCCGAACCCGCGTCTCGTCCAGATCAACTCGATCGACATCGAGAGGGGCGTCATCGAGCTCTTCAACTTCGGCGACCGCGACCAGTCGCTCGCGGGGTGGTCGTTCTGCTCGCACGACGACGACGAGGCGCGGCTCTACACCTTCACGGGTCTCGACGACGTGGTGATCGAGGCCCGCACGCGCTTCTCGGTGCACCTCCGTGACGACGCGCCCGACGGGCCGGACGCCGCCAACGCCTCCGCGCTCGGACAGTTCGCCGGCCCGCTCGACGCCGGCCCCTACAGCCTCGCGCTCTACTTCCCGCCGCTCGACTTCGACGACGGCCGCCAGATCGCGGATCACGTCCAGTGGAGCCCCGGCGGCGTCAACGACGACGTCGCGTCCGAGCGCTCCGACGAGGCGGAGACCGGCGGCGTGTGGCGTGATCGCGCCGGCTGGGTGTCGACCACCGAGACCACCGTCCGGCTGCAGTTGCTCGACGAGACCGGCGCCGAGCTCCACGGCCCGGACGACTACCGCGCCATCGAGCCGCCACCCGACTGCAACGGCAACGGGGTCGACGACACGCTGGACCTCTCCAGCGGCACCAGCGCGGACTGCAACGGCAACGGCGTCCCGGACGAGTGCGACCTCGCGTCGGGAAGCTCGGCCGACGAGAACGGCGACGGCGTGCCCGATGAGTGCGAGGACGCCACGCCGTTCCGTCGAGGCGACGCCAACGACAGCGGCGTGCTCGACATCGCCGATGCCTCGTTCATCTTCATCTTCCTCTTCCTCGGCGGCCCCGGTCCCGGCTGCCGGGAGGCCGCCAACGCGAACGCCGACGCCAACCTCGACCTCTCCGACGGCATCTACAACCTCACCTTCCTCTTCCTCGGCGGCCCGCCGCCGCCGCCCCCCGGACAGACGTGCGGGGCCCCCCCGGAGGAGGGACTGGGCTGCGACATCTTCGAAAGTTGCCAGTAACCGGACGCATGGGCGGTCTCTGACGACGACTCAGTAGGAAACCCAGGAAGACGCGGAAGGCAGGAAGGTCCGCTCGACGGCCAAACGAAGCTCCCGAAGCTGAACCCCCTCACTCTTCCCGTTTCCTGCTCTCCTCGGTTTCCTCGCTTCCTGATGAGTCGTCTCTTCGGTACCCCGGAAGGCCACCGAATACACACGCCGCGACGACGTACAGCGCCGCGCCGCACGAACCGGCGACCGCGAAGCCCCACGTCATCGCGAGCGCCGTGGCCAGCGGCGCCGCGAGCACCGACGCGAAGCCGTTGACGCCCCACGCCCACGGGACCAGCTCGGGCGCCCCGCGGTCGAGTCGGGCGAGCGCCGAGGGCATCGGCACGCCGGCCAGGAAGGCCAGCGGCGCGATGGCGAGCGCCGACACGAGGACTCTCGCCGGGAGCGGCCAGCTCGACGTCACGCCGGTGAGCGCGCCGAGGAGGAACGTGGCGCCGATCGCCACCGCGGCGAGCAGCAGCGCGGTCCGCTGCAGCGCTCGCGGGTTCCCGCCGAGGCGGTGCGCCACGGCGCTGCCGGCGCCCGAGACGACGAGGAACGTCGCGATGGTGGTCGCCGCGGCGTGGAGCGGGTCGCCAATCACCAGGTGGAGGCGCGAAAGCGCGGTCATCTCGAGGAAGAGGTACGCCAGGCCGATGGAGGCGAAGTAGACCGCGACCACGGTCTTGCCGCGACCGCGTCGCACCGTGCGTGAGAGGAACAGCGGCAGCACGGTGAGCGCGAGGCCGGCGACGGCGATCAGCGCGGTGGCGGCGAGCACGAGCAGGAAGCCGAGCTCGGCGCGCGTCAGCCAGAGATCGCCGAACGCATCGTGCAGGGGACCGATCGATCGCACGCGGCAGAAGTCGAGGAAGAAGGGTCGGTCGTCGGTCGGCGGGCGCACGTCGAAGAGCCACTCGTCGATGAACCGCTGGGGGTCCTCGAGGAGCCTCACCGTCGCGTGGTGGTACCAGTCGCCGGGCGCGCCGTCCGGACCGGGAAGCTCGTCGGGCCGATTGAGCGAATCGGGGCTGATGCCGGAGTACCAGACCGGCGTCAGGTCGCGCTCGTCGATCACCGAGCGCACCTTCTCGAGGTCCGCGGCCTCGAGCGGGGAGCGGAACACCATCGTGCACACCGCCAGGAAATCGCGCGCCACCACGAGGTGATCGCCGGGTCGCTCGACACCGAGCCGCCGCAGCGCCGTGATCGCCGTCGCGAGCAGCTTGATGTTGTCACGCGCCGGCGTCTGGATGCCGCGGCAGACCGAGAGCACACCCTCGGGGGACAGCCTCGAGATGCACGCCGCGAGTCCCTCCACCGTGACCAGGAAGTCCTCGCCGAGCGCGGCGATGCCGCCCGATCCGGCGAGCGACGTCTGGTGACCCGCGAGCTGCACGAGATCGAAGCGCTCGCCGTCGCGCTCGACCTCGTGTCGCGGATCCGCCGTGACTGTCTCGACGCCGGGCAGGTCGAGCACGGCGCCGCCCTCGATCGACGGCGTGCCGCGGAGGAGCGCGAAGACGGCGGGATCGGGTTGCACGACGCGGATGGATCGGGCGCCCTGCCGCGCCGCCAGCCAGATGTCGATGCCGCCGCGCTCGTCGAGGAGCAACACCGACGGCCGCTCCGGCGCGAACGCGTACGCCAGCGACATCATCGTGTCGTCGACCACCACCGCGTCCTCCTGCCGCCACACCCGCAGGATCGACCCGGCCAGGTGACCGTCGATGACGAGCGCGTCGATCGCGGGAGGCGCCGACTCGCCGGAGAGAAACGGCACGTCGTGGAAGAGGTCGCTGCGGAAGACGCGGATGGCGCCACGGGGGCCATCGCTCCTCGCGAGGAGGGACGCGGAGCCCTGGAGCTCGAGTTGCTCGACGTGTGCTCCGTACTTGAACGGGTCGAGTCGCACCAGCGGGGGAAGCAGGACCGCGGCGAGCACGATCACCGCCGCGCCGCCGGCGACGCCCCAGACGCGCACCCGCGACGGCGCCGCGCCGACACAGAGACACGCAACGAGCGCCGCGACCGTCCACGGCAGCGGCAGCCAGGCGGCACTGACGAGGTGCATGACGAGCGGGGCGAGAAGCGCTCCCGCGCCGCTGCCGGCGAGGTTCGCGGCGTACACCGCGCCGACGCGCTCGCCCGCCATCATCACCGCCAGCCCGATCGCCGTGGCGCCGACGAGGAACGGCACCGTGAGCAGCGACCAGAAGAGGCACCACTCGGCGACGCTCTGCCAGAAGAGCGCCGGCACGAACCGCGCCTCGATCTCGAGGCGGAGCGCAATGGTCGCCGAGAGCCACATCGACGCCGCGGTGCCGGCGGACAGCCAGGCGAACGCCGTCACGCCGCGCGGCGCGATCCACGTGCGTGTGAGCGCCAGCAGCGTGCCGCTCGCCCCGAAGCCGAGCATGGCGACGCTGATGACGAGGAAGACGAAGTGGTGCCAGCTCGCGACGTGGAGCAGCCGCAAGAGCGAGAGCTCGAAGCCGAGGATCGCCGCAGAGAGCACGAGGACGGGCAGCGGCCTGACGACGCCGGGAGACGCGGTCACTTCGATCCGCGCGTCAGGGGCACGAAGCGGACCGCGCCGAGCGTCCTCGTGCGGCGCTCGCCGTCGGCCGTCCGGGTGACGAGCACGAGGCGCTGCACCTCGAGCGGGCCGCCGATGGGGATGATGATCCGACCGCCGGGCTTCAGCTGCTCCCAGAGCGGCGGCGGCAAGTGTCCGGCGGCGCACGTGACGATGATGGCGTCGAATGGACCCTTCTCCTTCCAGCCGTGGTAGCCGTCGCCGATGCGGGTCTCGACCTCGGTGTAGCCCTGCTTCTCGAGCGTCGTCCTGGCTTTCTTCGCGAGCGGGTCGACCACCTCGACGGAGAAGACGTGCGGCGTCAGGTGCGCGAGCACCGCCGCCTGGTACCCGGAGCCGGTGCCGATCTCGAGCACGCGATCGTCCGCGTCGAGATCGAGCAGCTCCGTCATCCACGCGACGATGTAGGGCTGCGAGATCGTCTGACCATGCCCGATCGGCAGCGGCGTGTCGCCGTGAGCGTGACGCCGCAAGCGTTCGGGGACGAAGGCGTGTCGCGGCACGCTGCGCATCACCTCGAGCACGGCGGGGGAACGGATCGGGTCACGACCGTCGCCCGGACGCATCATCTGACGCTCGACCATCCGCCGGCGATCGGCGACGTGCTCCGCAGCAGCGGGCGCCGGCGCGCGCTTGCGTGGCGTCGCGCGCGGCTTCGCGGCGTCGTCGCTCGTTTTCGCGGACCCGGACGCGGGCTTCTCGTCCCGGTCACAGCCCGTGGCGGTGGTCAGCGCCAGCAGGAGTGTGATGGCGCCGGCGAGGAGGAATGTGATCAGGGTCAGGCCCCTCATCGAAAACCCCCTCGTGGATTCCCGATACCGATTCCGACTCCGATGACCGATACCGATGACCGACTCCGATCCCTCAATCTGCGTAATCTGCGGACCGTTCCCCCTCAATCTGCGGAATCTGCGAGATCTGCGTTCCCGTCCGTCGTCGACCTCCGCCCGCGCCTTCGAGGACGAGGACGAGGACGAGGACGAGGACGAACAGGAGCTTCGGTCCTCATTCTGCGTCATCTGCGTTCATCTGCGGACCGTCCCCTCCCCCAAATCTGCGGAATCTGCGGACCTCAATACCCCCGATCGACAGTCCACGACTCCGGCCGGGAGATGGCGATCGGCACCCGCCGCGCACCCCACGCGTGCGGCTTTTCCTCGAAGACCCCCGCGCACACGGTGCCGCAGCGCGAGCACAGGCCGCCCGGCTCGAGGTTCCACTCGGTGTGCTCGTACCAGTCGCGTCCGATGAGCTTCGCGCCGCACGCGTGGCAGTAGGTGCTGCCGCCCGCCTCGTCGTGCACGTTGCCCGTGTACGCGTGGCGGACGCCGTTGCGCCGGGCGATCTCCCGCGCGCGGGTGAGCGTCGACGGCGGCGTGCGCGGCGTGTCCATCATCTTCCAGTCGGGGTGGAACGCCGTGAAGTGCACCGGCACGTCTGGGCCGAGCTCCTCGACGATCCACGTCGTCATGCGATCGATCTCCTTCGGCGAGTCGTTCTCGCCCGGAATCACCAGGTTGGTGATCTCGAACCACACCGAGGTCTCGTGCTTGAGGTACCGCAGCGTGTCGAGCACCGGCTCGAGGTGCGAGCCGGTGATGTACTTGTAGAAGCGCTCCGTGAACGCCTTGAGGTCGACGTTCGCGGCGTCCATGTGCTGGTAGAACTCGGCGCGCGGCTCCGGGCACTGGTAGCCGGCGGTCACCGCGACGCTCTTCACGCCGGCCTCGCGGCACGCGATGGCGACATCGATGGCGTACTCGTGAAAGATCACCGGGTCGTTGTAGGTGAACGCCACGCTACGGCACCCCGACTGCTTCGCGGCCCTCGCGATCGCCTCCGGTGACGCCTGATCGGCGAGCGTGTCCCACTCCCGCGACTTACTGATGCTCCAGTTCTGACAGAACTTGCAGGCGAGGTTGCAGCCGGCGGTGCCGAAGGAGAGGATCGGCGTCCCCGGCAGGAAGTGGTTTAGCGGCTTCTTCTCGATCGGATCGATGCAGAACCCGCTCGAGCGCCCGTAGGTCGTCAGCACCACCTGGTCGCCGCTGCGGGCGCGCACGAAGCACATCCCCCGCTGCCCCTCGTGCAGCTTGCAGAAACGGGGGCAGATATCGCACTGGATCCGACCATCGTCGAGGACGTGCCAGTGTCGGCCAGGAAAACAATCATCGATGGTGTCGCTCATAACCCCATCCCGGGCCCGGACCCGGTCCCGAAACCGCGTGTCACTCCCGCTGTCGGACGACAGCCGAGTCTCGCCTCCATCGTAACATCGCGATCGGCGGAACGCTCGAACCCCGCATCCCCCTTCGTCCTCGTCCTCGTCCTCGTCCTCGTCCCCGTCCCCGTTCCCGTCCCCGTTCCCGTTCCCGTCCCCTTACCCGTTCCCGTCCCCGTTCCCGTTCCCGTACCCGTTCCCGTTCCCGGTCCCGAAAAGCGATCGCAGTCACACAAGCGGCCGCCGTCGGGGCCGGGTGATCGGGATTGCGAGACCGAGGCGGAGGACAGAGGATGGAATCCGAGACAGAGATCGGAGTCAGAGATCCGACACCGACTCCGACACCGACTCCGATTCCGACTCCGATTCCGACTCCGATTCCGATCTGCGTCAATCTGCGTAATCTGCGTCATCTGCGTTCCTCCTCCCGTATAATTCCCCTTCAACAGCCAATCCCACCCAGCGCGAGGCAAGGAGCACACCATGACCACCAGCGACACCACCCGTCGCCGGTTTCTCGGCGACACTCTTCGCACCGGCGCCGCGGCGCTCGCGTTCGGCGCCCTTGCCCGTCCGGCCCGGGTCGCCGGGGCGGCTGCCGTCGAGCGTCTCCAGATCGCCGCCATCGGGGTCGGTGGCCGCGGCAGCGCGCTCGTCGGCTGGGCCGCCAGCCACCGCTCGGCGCACATCGCGGTGGTCTGCGACATCAACCGGCGTCACCTCGACCGCGCCGCCACCAGCGTCAAGTCGCTCCAGGGGCACACGCCGAGGGGGGTGAGCGATTTCCGTGACGTCATCGCCGACGACTCCGTCGACGCCGTGATCGTCGCGACGCCGCACCACTGGCACGCGCCGATCGCGGTGCGCGCGCTCTCGGCCGGAAAGCACGTCTACTGCGAGAAGCCGGCGTCGCACGTCTTCGCCGAGGGGCGGGCGATCGTCGAGGCGTCGAGGCGCGGCAAGGCGCTCTTCCAGCACGGCACGCAGATGCGCTCGAGCGAGGTCACCGCGAAGGCGGCCGAGGTGCTGGCGAGCGGGGTCCTCGGGGAGATCAAGATGTCGAAGGCCTGGGGCGTCGAACCGCGATCGCACCACCCGGATCCGGTGCCCGACGAGGAGCCGCCGGAGTGGCTCGACTGGGACCGCTGGCTCGGACCGGCGCCCGCGCGTCCGTACAACCGCAACCGCTTCCAGCGCTGGAACTCGTACCGTGACTACGGCAACGGGGAGATCGGCGGCGACGGCATCCACGACATCGACATGGCCCGGTGGGGCCTCGGCGTCGACACGCACCCCGTGCGGATCACCGCGCACGGCAGTCGCATCCACGTGCGCGGCGAGAGCGACTTTCCCGACAACATGATGGTCGCGTACCAGTACGCCGGCGACCGCGTCCTCCTCTACGAGAACCGGAACTTCGCGCCGTATCGGATGCACGGCTGGGACAACGGCAACATCTTCTACGGCACGGACGGGTACATGGTGTTCTCGCGCCGCGGCTTCTTCCAGACCTACCTCGGCGCCCGCGAGGAGAAGGGCCCGGGAATGCGGGGCGGCGCCGGAAACCAGGAGAACGTCCATCACTTCATCGACGCAGTCGCCGCCGGCAAGAAGACCAACGCCGGCGCGCTGACGGCGCACCTGAGCTGCGGCCTCGTCCACCTCGGCGACATCGCCTACCGCCTCGGCGAGGTGCTCCACTTCGATCCCGAGAAGGAGCGCTTCGAGGGGAACGAGCGGGCGAACGCGATGCTGACCAAGAGGTACCGCGGCGACTGGGTGGTCTAATACTACCGATCCCGGCTTTCTGATTAACGGGGCTCCCGCGCATTACCGGTCCTCCGGCGGCGCGCACGCCGATCGTGGTTCATACTTCTCTGGAGACTCTCCCTCTCCGGAGTTCCCGGCCGGCGTTCGCTTGGAGGCATGCACCATGGGGCTTTTCCTGCAGATTCTCGGATGGGCGTTTGTCCTCATCATCGTGGCGCTCGCCGTGTCGTGGTATCTCGTGCGGCGCAAGCTGGCGCGCTTCCTGTCCGATCTCGACGCCCTGACGACCGAGAGCGGCGTGCCGTCGAGCCTGACGCTCGTGCCGACCGAGAAGCCCGCGTTCGCGCACGCGGATCGCGTCGGCGAGGCGATCACCTCGCTCGTCGACCGCGGTTTCACCCGTGCGGGCGCCTTCCAGATCCAGGAGATGCCGGGGCTGCTCCTCTGCGGCCTCGTTCACGTCGAGGACCGCATCCTCGCGGTGGTGTACGACAATCAACAGATGGGCGTCTGGGTCGACGTCGCCTGCGAGCAGACGTCAGGCGAGGAGATCACCGTCAGCAACGCGCCGTCTGGCGGTGAGCTCGACTCGCGCCCGGGAACCAGGAAGATCTTCGACCGGGAGAAGAAGCCGCTCGAGCTCCTGGAGACGCTCCGTGCCGAGCGAGGCCAGGGGCCGTTCGTCGAGTACTCGCCGGACGACTTCGCGACCCGCTTCGAGGAGGCCTACGCGCGCGAGATGGAGTGGCGCATTCGCCGTGGCGGCGTGTCGGTGGACGAGGTGCGTCGAGTCGCCGAGGGAATGGAAGAGTCGTTCTCGCTGGAGCAGATCGAGATGGCTCATCGCGTGCAGCGGGTCCAGGACGCGAGGAAGCTCTACGAGGAGTGCCTGGAGGCGTTCGCGAAGCAGAGCTCGATGGACGCGCGCGAGTGGGAGGAGCTTCGAGAGGAGATGGTCGTCCTGCACGAGCTGATGACGCCGGAGGACGTCGTGGCGGCCTGCGAGAGTCTCCACGACCTCGACGACGACGACCTGCCCCTGCTCGAGGAGCTCGAGCGCGCCCGCCAGTCGGCGATGGATGCGTTCGAGTGGTTCCGTGACCAGCTTCCCGAGGAACGGCGCTGCCGGCGGCTCGGCGAGGTCTCGAAGCCCGTCGTGGCACGATTCTATGTGGCCGCTGAACAATGACACGGCTCCTCGAGATACTCGGGGGCATCTTCATCGGGGTGCTCGCGGCCGTCGCCGTCGCGGCGTACTGGCTCTTCCGCAGGGCGCGGCGGTACGTCGGCAACGCGGCGGCCGTCGGGGTGCTCGTCAGCGACGCCATCCGCATCCGCATCGAGAGGCTTGGCGAGCCGCAGCCCGAGCTCGACACGGATGAGGCCGTCGCCCGCGAGGTCGCCGCGCTCGAGTCACGCGGGTTCGAGCGCATCGGCGACTACCGGCTCGACGAGCGCGAGGAGCTCGCCCTGCGCGTCCTCTCGCGTCCCTCCGAGGGCGCCGTCGCCGTCATCGTGCGCGCGGACGACGGGCGATCGTGGACGGAGCTCTACAGCATCGAGGAGCGCCACATGGAGATCGTCGCCGTCGGCAGCACGCCGCACGACCGGCGAGCCGTGTTTCTTCCGGGTCGCGAGCTCGCGGTGCGTGACGAGAAGCTCGACGCTGGAGAGCTGATCGACCGGCTTCTCGAGCACCGCGGCGGTGGGACCTTTCGCGAGGTCTCCGCGGAGAATTTCGCGGCGACCTTCGAGGAGGCGTTCCGTCGCGAGGCCGAGCGGTACGCGCTGCACGGCGGCACGTCGGTCGAGGAGATCCGCCGCCGCCTCGCCGGACTGCCGCGACGCTACACCGACGCCGACGTCCGGCGCATCCGTGGCCTCGTCGCCACGCACGCGCTCTGCAAGCTCCACGACGCCTGCGTCGCGCGCTTCCTCGAGACCGGCGGACTCTCGGCCGGCGAGTGGGAGAAGGCGCGCGAGCGACTCCTGATCGCGCACGATTCGCTCGAGCTCGAGTGGCTCCAGGAGAGCTGCGGGCCGCACGTCCTCGTCACCGACGACCTGCGCGAGGCGCTCACCGGTCTGGCGCGCACCGGTCTCGCGATGCGCGAGGAGTTCCGGCGCATCAATGATCTCCTCCCCGAGGGGCGCCGGTACCGCCTCCTCGGCCACGTCGACCAGCCACTCCGCGCCGACATCTGGGTGGCGCCGGAACGCGAATGGGCCGGCGACCAGATGGCGCCCTGACCCCCCGACGTCGCAGTCGTTCCCGTCCCCGTCCCCGTTCCCGTCCCCGTTCCCGTTCCCGGCCAGGCTGCCCGACGTCGCAGGCGGATTCGGACGGCAGAGTTCGGCAAGGAAGGCAGGAAGGCAGGAAAAGGAGAGATTGAGACAACGGGACACGGCAGTCCGGCGCGGCCGAGTACCGACGAGGACAGGAACGCAGATTGCGCAGATTCCGCAGATTGCACAGATTGCACAGATTGCACAGAAAAAGAGGTCCCGGGAGTCCTCGTCTGATCTCTGATCTCTGATCTCTGGTCTCGGAGTCGGAGTCGGAATCGGAATCGGTATCGGTATCGGTATCGGCCATCGGTATCGGAGTCGGTCATCGGGCTCCGCAACGGGGAGCCTTCGAGGACGAGGACGAGGACGAGTTTTTGCAACGTTGGGGTCGGCGTCGGCGTCGGAATCGGTGTCGGAATCGGGTTCCGTCCCGTCCCCCGACCCCGACCCGTCCCGACCCCCCTTTCCTCCAGCCGCCCGATTTGTTCTAATGGTCCAGGGATTGTGGGTGTTGGAGGGTTTCCGTGGCCGGCGTCGCCCCGTGCGTCGCATGTCATCGCCACCGTGACCTGAGCGTGCCATGATTGTCAGCGTGATGGCGAATTCACGACGAAGATCCACGAACGGCTCGCGCTTTGGCTCCAAGCCGCTCTGGACCGACCGCGAGAAGCGCGCGCTCGTCGATGCCACCCAGCGTCTGCGCGCCAGGCTGAAGCGGCCCCTCCGCCCGGCCGATCTGCGCAAGATCGCCGTCGCGGGACGCAGCTTCTCGGCGATCAAGAGCCAGGCGCGACGACTCGGCCTCTACGAGCCGACGCGGAGCGTGCGCCCGTGGACGGAGAAGGAGCGCCACATCCTGGTCATCCTCGGCGAGAAGCGCCAGCTCGGCGCCCGGGGGATCAAGGCCCGCGGGTTCTTCACGCGGTCCAACAGCGATCGCCAGCCGTGGCCGGACCGATCGGTCGACTCGATCGCCCAGAAGAAGCGGCGTGAGGGGCTCGTCGATCCGCTGCGGTCGCTGCGAGCGAAGCTCGCGAAGCGGCTGTCGCGCGACGAGAAGCGCCGGCTCCGAAAGGAGCTCGGCGAGAACCCGCGCAAGAAGACGACGGAGGACTTCGCCCGCGAGTACGGCGTCGCGCCATCGACGATCCGCAGCTACCGCAAGCGATGGAAGATCGCGCACTCCTGGCACGACGCCATGGAGCTTCCCGCGTCGCGTCGCAAGCGCAAGCGTCTCGCGGAGGACACGCGCGCCCGCAACGTCGTCCTCTGGCGACAGAGGAAGGAGAAGCTGCTCCACGCCCTCGAGCGCGAGCGCGACCGGCGCCTGAAGCGCGTCGGCGGTGACCGCAAGCGCATCACGTGGAGACGGTGCGTCAAGTGTGGTCGCGAGTGGCCGGCGGTGGCGCGGTTCTTCGCGCCATCCCCGAAGCGGCGCGGCGGCCGCGTCATCAAGAAGTACCTCAAGCGCAGCTGCCGGGTGTGCCCGCGGCGAGGATGATGCCAGCCGTGAGCGGGATCACACGCGGGAGAGAGACGCTGTGATCGGCGCGCTCATCGCCTTGCTCGCGGCGGGCGCTCCCGGCGACGAGGGCTTTCGCGCGCCCGAGGGCTTCGAGGTGTCGCTCTTCGCCGGTGACGACCTCGCCCACGACATCTACGCGCTGACCATCGACTCGCACGGTCGCGTCGTCGTCGCGGGCCGCGGCTACATCCGCACGCTCCACGATCGGGACGGCGATGGTCGCGCCGACGACGCGACGCTCTTCGCCGACTGGCCGCGGACCGGCGCGCGCGGGCTTTACTTCGACGGTGACGACCTGCTCTGCTCCGGCGACCGCGGCCTCCACCGCATCGAGGACCGCGACGGCGACGGCAAGGCCGACGCCTCGCGTCGCCTGCTGCCCTCCGAGAACGACGGCGACCACGCCGCCAACGGCATCCTCAAGGGCCCCGACGGCTGGCTCTACTGGATCTGCGGCAACGACGCCGAGATCGGCCGCAAGCACGTGACGCTGCCCGGCTCGCCGATCACCGACGTCAACTGCGGCGCGGTGGTGCGCATCGCGCCGGACGGCAGCGCCAGCGAGGTGATCGCGCACGGCTTCCGCAATCCCTACGACCTCGCCTTCAACGCGCACGGCACGCTTTTCACGTACGACGCCGACGGCGAGCGCGTCCACTACCTCCCCTTCTACGGCCCGACGCGCATCTTCGACATCGCGCACGGCATGCACCACGGCTGGGTGCTCCGCGGCTGGGTGCACGCGTGGAGCCGTCCAGGATGGTTCACCGACAACGTCGAGCGTCTCGCGGTGATCGGCCGCGGCTCGCCGACGGGTGTGCTCGTCTACCGCCACCGCGCCTTCCCCGAGCGCTACCGCGAGGGTCTCTTCGCGATCTGCTGGTCGTTCGGTCGCATCTACTTCTTTCCGCTCGAGCGTCGTGGATCGACGTGGTCGACGCGCACCGAGACCTTCCTCGAGCCGATCGGCGCGACGGGATTCGCGCCGGTCGACATGGCGGTCGACCCGCGCGGCGACATCTTCGTCGCCATCGGCGGACGCGGCACCCGTGGCAGCGTCTTTCGCGTCCGATATGTCGGCGAGCTTCCCGACGCGGAGACCTCCGTGCCCGCCGATGCGCTGCGCGCCGTCCTCGCGGCGGACCAGCCGCTGAGCAGCTGGTCGCGCGCGCGATGGGTGCCCGCGGCGCGAACGATCGGGCGCGACGCGTTCGAGAGGGCGGCCCTCGACGCGAGCCGACCGTGCCTCGAGCGGCTGCGCGCCGTCGAGATCCTCGTCGAACTCTTCGACGGCGTCGGCGTCGATCTGGCGCGGCGCATCTCCTCGGGTGGCACTGCGTCGGGTGGCACTGCCTCGGGTGGCGATCCGGAGGTCACGGCGCGCGCCGTGTGGGCGGTGTCGTGCGGCGACGCTTCCGCCTCGTCCCGGTCAACGCTCTCGACGTCGGCGAGGTCGTTCCTGTCCGCGATGACCCACGAGGACGACGCCCGCATCGCGCGCGCCGCCTGGGAGGCGCTCGGCGGGCTGCCGCCCGGCGATGTCGACGTCGATCCCTCGCCCGACTGGCTCGGCGGGTTCGCTCACGACGACCGCCGCGTCCGGGCCGCGACGGTGGTCGCTGCACGGGGCGCGCTGCGGCAGCGCTTCGGTAGCGACGTGCCGCCGGTGGGGAAGCTCGACGCGCCGCGGCACATCGTCGGGGCGCTGCTGGTGCGGGGGCCATCGACCGATGCGACTCACTTCGACGCGTGCCTGCGTGCCTTCACCTCGACACGCGATCGCGTGGCGCGACTCGCGGCCGTCCGTCTCGTGCAGCTCGGTCTGGGGGACATCGCGCTGGTCCAGGACCGCGCGCGGGTGACCGACGGATACACCGGACGGTCGACCGGCGGGGTCGACGTCGAGACGCGCCGGCGGGTCGCGCGGGGGCTCGCCGCGGCGCTGCCCTCGCTCGATCGCGCGCTCGACCAGGAGCTCGCGCGCGCGCTCGCCATGCTCGAGGTCGACGTCGACGGGCTGCTCGCC
>JBFFXF010000068.1:0-30025 GCA_041569895.1 Planctomycetota bacterium
CCGGCTGCTCGGCCGGCGGCAGGACGCCGGTGATCGTCTCGGCGTCCACGACTCGGGCGTCGATCAGCGGGGCACCACCGACCGACACCATCGCGCTCGCCCCGAGGTCGGTGCCGCTCACGGTGACATCGATGCCGCCGGTCGTCGGCCCCTCGGGAGGCTCGACCGCGACCAGCTGCGGCGGGCCGATGACCCGGTAGATCGCGCGCGCGTTGACGATGCCGAAGGAGTTGTTGAGGACGATGTTCTTCAGCCCGGGCGTGAGACGCGGCATCCTCAGGATGCGGATGCGATTGCACGTCTCGACCGAGAAGTTCGTGCGCGGGATCATCACGCCCCCGACGGAGAGCGTGGTCTCCGACTCGAAGGTGAAGTTCTTGCCCTCGATCACCAGCTCGTGACCGCCTCCCGCCGGACCGGACTCCGGCGTAACCGAACTGATCACCGCCGTCGGCTGCGCGAAGCTGACCGGCCGGTAGAGGGTCTCGGCGCACGCGCGGTCGTCCTGGTGGAGCGTGCGGGCGGGAAGGTCCTGATCAACGGAGGTCGCGTACATCGTCGCCTCCTCGTTGAGCAGGTGTCCGAGCCCGATCGCGTGGCCGAACTCATGCGTCGCGACCCCGCGCAGATCGAAGACATCTTCGCGAGCGGCCGGCTCGCCCGGTCCGCTCCAGATCACGTTCCGTCCACCGCTCTTGTCGAAGAACACGATGTCGAAACCGATCATCCCCCGCACGGGCGTTCCCTCGAGCAGCGCGATGGCGATGGCGCCGAAACCGTCGTCGGGGACCCACGAGACGTTGTTGATGCCGTCGCCCTCGTTGCCGCCGACGAGGTTCGAGACGCGATCGAACTCGAGCCGGATGTTGGCCCGCGACTGATCGCTCCACGCCGTCGCGCCACACGTGATGAACTCGACCTGCTGATCGCGGGTGCCGGTGGTGCGACGGTCGGGGAAGTTCGGGTTCACCCGGTACCTGACCAGCGTCTGGTTCCACTTGTCGTCGAGGAAGATGCATCGCTGCGCGGCGAGCGGTGCGCTCGCGCCCAGCGTGGCGAGCACGGCGACCACTGCGAGCACGAGACCGTCCGTGGACCGGTGCGTCGTCCGGGAGGGTCGCATCACTTCACCTCCCGCTGCGGGCCGGTCCCATCGCGCGGCGTGCGTCGAGACGCGCCGCTCGACTCGCCATGAAGCCGGATCTGCTCGTGGACGGTGGTCACCGCCGTCTCACGGTCGATCGGGAAGGTCGGCCGTCCCAGCACCGTCGTGCCGGTGCGCGACAGGGTGTACTTCCCCTGGAACCAGCCGACGGTCCAGAGACGTTTGTTGTGCTCACCGAGGAAGACGAGGACCCTCTCCCGCACGGCGAAGCGGGGCGAGTCGGGACAGATCTGGAAACGGTCGCCGATCTGCCCGCCGAGCACCTGCACGGTGACCTCGACCGGCGCGTTCTCGGTGGTGCGCACCTCGCCGAGGAGGACGCGGTCGACGCGGATGGTGACGTCGGTGAAGATCACGCGGCCCACGGTGCCGAGCTGACCGCGGTAGCTGCGCATGCGGACCACCTCTCCGGTGACCGCGAGAGTCGACTGCGAGATCAGTTGCTCGAGGCTCAGTTTCTTGACGACGCCCTCCGCCGTGGACGGCACGAGAGCGAACGCGGTCAGGACGGCGGCGACGAGCACACCTGCGCGACAGCTGTTTCTGCCCATGTCCCACTCCATCTGTCCGGAGCTCCGGTCGTTCCGATCGTTCCGATCGTTCCGGTCGTTTCCGGGGCGAGGATCCGACGTGCCTTCGAAGAGCCTGCGCCCGGGTCCACTATCCCCCAGCCACAGACCCGATGCAACCACCAGCGCCCGGCGCCGGAAGCCGCGCGGGCCCGCGCCGGCGCTACTTCATCTCGACGCGACCGTTGCGGCGGTCCCGCTCCCGACTCGGACGGATCTCGCCGATCCGCCACGCCGGCAGCTCGGCGCGCCGGAGCTGCTCGAGAATCGAGTCGGTGAAGTGGCGCGAGACGACGAGAGCGAGGCCGATCCCCATGTTGAAGACGCGCTCCATTTCGCGCCGCGGCACCTCGCCCTCGCGCTGAATCAGCTCGAAGATCGGCGGCACCTCCCAGCTGCCGCGCTCGACCACGGCGCGACACCGCGACGGAATGACGCGCGGCAGGTTGCCCGCGAATCCGCCGCCGGTGATGTGGCAGATCGCGTGCACGGGGCGCTTCTGACGGTAGCGCCCGAGGATCGACAGCATCGGACGGACGTAGATGCGCGTCGGGCGGAGCAGCTCCTCGCCGAGCGTGCAGCCGAGCTCCGGCACACGACGGCGCAGGCCGCCGCGCCCCCTGCCGAGGAAGATCTTGCGCACCAGCGAGTAGCCGTTCGAGTGCACGCCGCTCGAGGCGATCCCGATGATGTCGTCACCCGAACGCACGCCGCTGCCGTCGATCAGCCGGCGACGCTCGACGACACCGACGGCGAAGCCGGCGAGGTCGTAGTGGCCGGGCCGGTAGAATCCGGGCATCTCGGCGGTCTCCCCGCCGAGGATCGCGCACCCGGCCTCGCGGCATCCGACGGCGATGCCCTTGACGATGTCGGCGATCTTGTCCGGGTCGAGCTTGCCGACGGCGACGTAGTCGAGAAAGAAGAGCGGCTCGGCGCCCTGGACGATCAGGTCATTGACGCACATGGCGACGAGATCGATGCCGACGGTGTCGGCGATGCCCATGCGGATGGCGATCTCGAGCTTGGTGCCGACTCCGTCCGTGCAGCCGACGAGGATCGGGTCGCGGTACGCCTTGCGCAGGATGCCCTTCGGGTAATCGAGCTGGAACAGCCCGGCGAAGCCGCCGTGGCTGCCGGTGAGCACCTGCGGCGAGTACGTGCTCCGCACGTACCGCGCCATCTTCTCGACCGCGAGCTCTCCGGCATCGATGTCGACGCCGGCCTGCTTGTACGTGACCATCGGTCGCTCCTCAGGCTCGCAGCCGTCCCGCTTCCTCCGCCCCGCGCGTCGCGTCCTCGTCACGCGCGCCGCGGGCGCCGCCCGCCTCGTCGGACGCCGGTCCCCCGGTGAGCCGGCGCGCGCCGAGCTCCCGGTCCACGCGCTCGAGCTCGCGGCGGAGCTCCCATTCCCACCGCTTCTCGACGTCGAGACGACGCGCCCGGCGAAGCAGCCGGCGCGCCTCGCGGAAGGCGCCGCGACGCGAGGCCGCCACGCCCGCCCGAAGGACCGGCTCGACGTCGAGGCGATCGAGACGCGCGCAGTCGATGAACTTCTGCTCGGCGGTGAGGAGATCCGATCGCAGGTACGCCATCAGCCCCTCCCAGAGGAGCCGATCCCGCGTCCGCGCGATGCGCAGGCGCCGCGACGGCGTGTTCAGCCGCACGACGTCGACCACGCTGTACGCCGCCACACCGACCAGCGCGATCGACGACAGGACGATCAGCACACCCCGGAGCTCGCCGAGGTACGTGAAGAGCGCGTTGACGAGGCCGAACGCGGCGAGGGCGGCGGTGGTGAAGATCAGCAACCCCTGGAACTCCCGCCCGACGGCGACATGCCCCCAGCCGGGAAGCAGGGAGAGAAGAACCGACCGCGTCTGCGGGGAGAGGCTCATGATGTGGGGGAATTATAGACTCTTCCGGGCAAAGGTCTATCGGCGAGCAGCGATTTCGCGGATCAGGTGGACCATCCACAGATGACGCAGGCTCCGCAGAACCGCTCCTCCTCGTCCTCGTACCCGTCCCCGTTCCCGTACCCGTGCCCGTTCCCGTGCCCGAGGGCCTGCTCGATGTCGCTGGCGAGACTCTGCGAACGGATCTACCAGGAATGGAGGAAACAGAGGAAAGCAGGAAAGGATTGGTTCTTGTGCTCCCCACCGGTGGCCCGCTCGGTTCCCGCTATCTCGGACCTCCGACCTCGGACCTCCGACCTCGGACCTCGGACCTCGGATCTCGGAATCGGAATCGGAATCGGAGTCGGTGTCTGTTTCGGCCCTCGGTCTCGGTCTCGATCGATCTCTCGAGGACGAGGACGATCCGTGCCCCGACCGCCTTGAACGCCGCTTACCCCGCGACTATCCTCGACAGCATGACCTTCTCCCCCTCCGAGCTCAGGATCATCGACGCCAGCGTCAATCGGTGCTCGGAGGCGCTGCGGGTGGTCGAGGATGTGTGCCGGTTTCACTGGGATCTCGCCGGCCCGTCGCGGGAGCTCAAGGAGCTTCGCCACCGGTTGCTCGGGATCTTCGCGCCCGGTGTCGAGGGGCGGGCGCGGCTCGTGCGGCACCGTGATGTCGAGGGTGACAGCGGGAGGGAGGCTCCCGGGGCGGTCGAGGCCGCGGGGGAGGCCGGACCCGCGGTGGCCGCCGTGAGGAACCTGCAGCGGGCCCGGGAGGCCCTGAGGACGCTCGAGGAGATCAGTCGCCTCCGGTCGCCGGAGGACGCGGCCCGCGTCGCCGCGCTGCGTTACCGGCTCTACGAGGTCGAGCGATGCGTCCTCCACCTCGTGGCCGATCGACGGTCGCTGCTCGCCGACCGGCGACTCTGTCTTCTCGCCACCCGGTCGCTCTGCGCCGCGCCGCTCGAGGAGGTCGTCGTCGCGGCGATCGAGTGCGGCGTCGACGTCGTCCAGCTCCGCGAGAAGGAGTTACCGGATGCCGAGCTCGTCGCGTGGGGCCGCCGCCTGCGCGAGCTCACGGCGGCCCGCGGGGTGACGCTGTTCGTCAACGACCGTCCGGACGTGGCTCTGCTGGTCGGCGCGGATGGCGTCCACGTCGGGCAGTCGGATCTCTCGCCGGGCGAGGTCCGCCGGATCGCCGGTCCGGACCTCCTCGTCGGGGTCTCGACGCACAGCCTCGCGGAAGCGCGCAAGGCCGTGCGCGCCGGAGCCGATTGCATCGGTGTGGGACCGGTCTTTCTGTCGTCCACGAAGGACGCCGGGCCGTGTCTCGGCATCGACGGGCTTCGCGAGATCCTCGGGGAGGTCGACGTGCCCGCCTTCGCGATCGGCGGCATCGGGCCCGGAAACATCGACGAGCTGGCCGCCGCGGGAATCGCCCGGGCGGCGGTCTCGTCGGCCGTGCTCCGCGGCGAGAACGCCGCCGCCGCTGGCGAGGTCGCGCGCGTCCTCCGCTCCGCGCTCGACCGCGCCGCGGCCGATCGCGAGTCCCGTCGCTGATCGTCCGAGCTCGAGAAGCGATGAACCCCTGCCGATGAGCCCCTCCGCCGGGACGAGACGTCTGCGACTCGGGATCCGCATCGTGTCGGTGATCTGCATACTGGCCTCCGGCGCGGTGCTGTTCCGGGCGTGGCTCGAGGACGACGGCATGCCCCGCGTCGACGTCGCCGACGCGTCACGCGCCGACGCCGCGCACGAGGAGCTCTACGCGTTCTTCGAGGCGCGCCCCGGGGCGCTCGACCACGGGCTCCTCGACCTCGACGTGCGCGATGTCGGGGCCCTCGCCGAGCGGCTCGGCCTCCTCGTGCGTCTGCTCGAGGACGACTACCTGCTCGAGGTCAACATCCACCACCGTCCGATCACTCGCGGCAATCGTGAGCCGAACGTCTTCAGTCTGCACCGCTGGATCGCGGATGCCGGGCGCCAGCCGTGGAGGTCGCGGCTCCTCGAGCTGCTCGCCAGCGAGGACGACGGGGTCAGACGGCTCGCGAGCCGCGCCGTCGGGATGATCGCCGGGAAGATTCCGGAGTGCCTCGCCGAGGAGCCCTTCCCCGGTTTCGACGGGCGCTCGATGCGCGCCATCCTGGGCGCCGTCGGGGGCGACGACCTCCCCCGCGACCTCCTGCTGGCGAGCCTCGTCCGCGAGGCGTTGCGTCGGCCGGCCGCGCTGCGCGTGTGGCGCACGGGCGAGCCGCAGCCCGCGCGGGATCTTCACCTGCTGGTTCTCTTTCTCCGTTCGTCGGTCGCCGATCTGGTCGACGAGGACATGGTCGACGCGCTGCTCGCGATGCCCGCGCCGACTCGCTCGCGTGCGGTGGAGGACTGGCTCGAGGTGCTCATCGTGTCGGGCGATCGACGCGCCGGCGCCGCTCTCGCGGAAGCTCTCGGCAACCGCGTCCTCGGTCCGGCCGCGAAGGGGCGTCTCATCGAGCTGACACGACTTCACGGTACGGCGGCGATGGTCGTCGGGCTGCGGCTCGTCGATCGCGACGCCCTGCCGACCTGGATGCGCCGCGATCTCGACGCGGCGATCGCCGACGTCGAGGCCGACCTGGACGAGAGGCTCCGGAGCGGCGACTCGCCTCTCGCGGCGCTGGCGCGGCTCGCCGCGCTGCCGGTCGCGTCCGGCGTCCGCGGGGACCTCGTTCTCGATCTCCTCGCGCATCGCGACGCGACGGTGCGCTCGTCGGCCCTGAGCGCCGTGGCCAATTTCCAGACCGCGAGCGATCGCCGCACGGTGACCGCCGTCGTCGCGTTGCTCGACGATCCGAGCTTCCGGATCGCCCACGACGCCGCGGCCGTGCTCTCACGGGTCGCGCTCCGATGGCCCGGCGATCCGGCGTTCGATGCCCGCGACTTCGACCCGCTGCCGCTCGAGCTCGCGGCCGATCCGCCCCGCTTCGAGGAATGGAAGCAGCGGTGGCGGCGCGCGCCGTTCGCCGGAACCGCCGCGGCGTGTCTCGACGCCCTCGCTTCCCGCGACACCGACGCGACGTCGCGCGTCCGGCGCGCCCTGGCGGCGAACGCCGTGTGGCGACTGACGCGGGCCGGGATCATCGACGAGCGCTGGCTCGAGCGCCACCACGACGCGGTCATCGGCAGCCTCGACGACTGCGACCTCGCGGCGCGCGGCCACCTGCTCGCCGCGCTGGCGACCGCCGGCGCCCCGTGGCAAGTGACGCCGCTCTGGACCGAGTACTCGCGCGCTTTCCGGAGAGACCGATCCGAGGCGAGAGAGATCATCAACGCCATCCACCGGATCATGCTGCGCTCGTCCGGCGAGGAGGAGGCGACGAGAACCCTGATCGGCGAGCTGGCTCGACGCGACGACGCCTCGGCGACGCCGATCCATGCGTTCCTCGTCGCGCGCCTCGGCGCCGAGGCCGTCGACGGGGCGATCGTCGAGGGCATCGACGGGCGCGGGGCGGCGAGCACGAGCAACCTGATCCGCTTCTTCCCGGCAACCCGCCCACCGCGCCCGCATCAGATCGAGCGCCTCATCGACCTGCTCGGCGCGGACACCCACGAGACCCGCCTCTGGGCTCTCGAGCGACTGCGCGCCGTCGCGGGAGGCAAGACCTTCGGCTTCCGCCCGGAGCTCCCACCGGACGACCCCGGGAACCGGGCGGCGCGGGAACGGTGGCGGGAGGAGACGAGCGGGCGGGGGTTTTCGGGGGATTGAGGCTCGGTCCCGGTCCCGGTCCCGTGCCCGTCCTCGAGGGCTCTGGTATCGGAGTCCGATGACCGACTCCGATACCGATGGCCGATACGGATTCCGATGCCGATTCCGACTCCGACTCCGACTCCGAGATCGGAGACCGATTCCGAGATCAGAGGTCCGAGGTCCGAGGTCCGAGATCAGAGATCAGAAGTCAGAGGTCGGGGGTCGGAGACGGGGGGAACCGAGCGGGCCTCCGCTGGCGAGCACAAGACCAATCCTTTCCTGCGTTCCTTCTGTTTCCTACCTTCCTGGTCGATCCGTTGCAGGCTACGTCCGCGGGCTTTCCCTCTCGATCCCGTACGAGCGGATCTTCTCGTACAGCGTCGATCTGTTGATCCCGAGCACGTCCGCCGCGCGGGCCTTGTTCCAGTTGACGCCGTCGAGGACGCGCTTGAGGTGGCGGGCCTCGATCTCGGCGAGGGTGCCGAAGACGCGGCGGCCCTCGTCGCGGGCGATCTCGTCGGGGAGGTCCTCGGGATAGATCGTCTTGCCGTTCGCCATCAGCAGCGCGTTCTGCATCGTGTTGCGCAGCTCGCGGACGTTTCCCGGCCAGGAGTAACCGAGAAGCGCCTCGCGCGCGCGGGGAGAGATGGTGACGTCCGATGAGGGCGCGTAGAGGCCGAGGAAGTGCTGCGCGATGGCGATGACGTCCTCGACGCGTTCGCGCAGCGGCGGCACGTCGATCTGGAAGACCTTCAGCCGGTAGAAGAGGTCCTCGCGGAACCGCCCCTCGGTGACCTCCCGGTCGAGCTGCTTGTTGGTCGCGGCGACGACGCGGATGTCGACCGGGATCGCGTCGTGGCCGCCGAGCCGCTCGACGACGTGGTCCTCGAGCACGCGGAGGATCTTCGCCTGGGTCTGGAGGCTCATGTCGCCGATCTCGTCGAGGAGCAGCGTGCCGCCGTGCGCCATCTCGAACTTGCCAGGCTTGCCCTCGGGATCGGCGCCGGAGATTCCCGATCGCGGCGCGTAGCCGAAGAGCTCGCTCTCGAGCAGGTTCTCGGGGATGGCGGCGCAGTTGACCGGGACGAACGGCCCGTCCTTCCTCGGCGACCGGTCGTGGATCGCGCGCGCCACGAGCTCCTTTCCGGTGCCGCTCTCGCCGATCACGAGCACGGTCATGTCCGACTGCGCGACGCGGCGGATCTTCTTCTGCACGCCGCGCGCCGCCGGGCTGACGCCGACGAGGCGGTGCTGCTTGCGCAATCTCGACTTCAGCGACAGGTTCTCCTCGTGCACGCGCCGGTAGAGCTGCTCCTTGTCGAGCGCCAGCGAGATGAGGTGCGCGAGGATGTTGGCGAAGTGGAGATCGGCTCGCGTGAAGGCGCGGGAGCGCCCTCGGTTGTCGAGGTAGAGCACGCCCTGGACGTCCGACTCGCCGAGGATAGGGACGCACATCGCGGAGCGGATCTTCAGGCGCACGAGGCTGCGCGACTCGTGTCGATCGGGGATGGTCGCGTCGTCGGAGAAGAGGATCGACACCTTGTCGCGGCGCACGCGGTCGACGATGCTGCGGCTGAACCCGCGGTCGCCGGGCTCGCCGGCGCTGCGCTCCGCGACGATGTCGAGAATCGCGTCGCCGTTGAAGAGTCCGATGAAAGTTCTGCGGACGTCGAAGAGATCGAACACGAAGCGCAGCGCCGCCTCGAAGAGGCGCTCGCGATCCGGAAGCCGCTGGATGAGCTCGGCGAAGGCCTGGAGCACCTGGAGCGTCCGCTCATCGCCGTCCGCCACGCCCGCCGGGGCACCGGTCGCCTGCCACTCCGCGAGCGACTCCCGCGGATCGACGATCATCTCGTCGTCGTCGTCGATCCCGTCGCCGTCCTCCCGGGAGAAGACCAGACGGTACGCGCCGAGCTCGATCACGTCCCCGTGCTGGAGCGGGTGGCTGACCACGACGCTCCCGTTGACCCGGACGGGGCTCCTGCCGCCGAGGTCCTGGAGGAAGGGCCTGGCGTCGCGCTCGATGATCACGGCGCTCTGGCGCGAAACGGTCTCGTCGTCCAGAATGACGTCCATGGTGTTGTCCCGGCCGATGGTCACGGGGAGCTCTCCGAAGCGCAGCTCGCGCCGCTCGTGGGATCGACCGTTCTGGATCTCCAGGACGAACATGGCTCCGATCCGACCGTCTCGATCGACCGGCGGGTCGCCATGGCGGCCGCCGGGAATTCAGGGTATGGTTGTCCCTCGTGGCGCGCCGGGCGCCGCCAGGGCGTGCTGTCGTCTGTCTGTTTTCCGCCGAGAGTGACTGTGAGACGTTCCATTAATTCTAATCTCTCGAGCGCTGCGGCCAAGAGGGTAAAGAGGGGCGCGATTCGCGCCCGGTCTTTCGGGCCGATCCTGCTGCTGGCGCTGGCGGGCGGTTGCATGCTTCCGGTGACCGTACGGCTGCATTCACGACTCGGCATGGAGGCGTTCGAGGCGGGCGATTACGGACGGGCGATCGATGAGTTCACCACCGCGCTCGAGCGAACCGGCAGGCGGCGCGCATCCCGCGTCGTCGGCGTGCGACTCGCTCGCGGGCGCGCATCGCTGGCGCTCGCTCGCGCGGCGTTGCCTCCCGCGCCGGAGCCGCTGTCGCTGCGGCCCGTGGCGATCGGGCTGCCGCCGCCCGGAATCGACGACCGCGACGATCCGCTGCGCATGCTCCACGAGGCGGCCACCGACTTCCAGGCGGCGATCGCCGACGCGCCCGAGGGTCACCCGGTGAGACTCGACGCGCTGCGCGAGCTCGCGCTCGTCCGCGAGCTGCAGGGACGGGACACGCTGGCGCAGGATCGCTACCTCGAGCTGATCAGTCTCGCCCGCGGCGCCGACCCGAAGCAGGAGAAGGAGCGCGCGCTCGTCGCCGTGGCCCGCACGCGACTCGGATGGCTCTCTCTGAAACGCGTCGCGGCCGGATCGGAGATGGCGGTACTGCGATCCGAGCTCGGTGGCGCCGTGACGGAGGCGCTCCGTTCGTTCGAGGGCGCGCTCTCGATCGATCCCGGCGACTGGTCGGCGCTGCTCGGCCAGGGGATCTGCCTGACGCGGGTCGGACGCTACGAGGAGGCGTTCGCCGTGCTCAAGAGGTCACTTCTTCTGAGCGAGTCCCGTGACCGGCGGTCGCCGCTGGCCCGGCTCTACCTCGCGGTCTGCATCGAGGCGCTGCAGGGCCACCAGAGGGAGGCGCTCGACCAGCTGATCCAGGCGACGGAAGAAGATCCGGACGGCGTGCACCTGGAGCTCTACTCCCACCTCGTGCGCGACCTGGGAGAATACCTGCAGCCCGGCAGTCCGGAGTACCACGAGATCTTCAAGGCCCTCGTGGCCTACCGGGGCAATCAGCCGACGTACTGGTCCGAGGTCGAGCTGATTTGCAGGCAGCTGATCGAGCTCGATGACTTCCCGCTGGGCCTCTCTCAACGCGGGCTCGCCAAGTCGTACGCTCGCACCGGGCGCGTCGCCGATGCCATCGACATGCTCCTCGAGCTGCGGGAGCAGACGGAGGAGTTCTCGACCATGCTCGACGACACCTTCCCCCCGAACAGCGCCAGCCCGGAGACCATCTACGCTCGCCTCAGGGTGCTCTTCGAGGTGGGCCGGTACGTGGAGGTCGAGGAGGCGACGACGCGCGAGCTGCCGGTCGACCCGATCAGCGAGTACTACTACCGCATCCGCGGATTGATCGCCCGCAACCTCTTCGAGCGCTGGAAGGAGATCGTCGCCCTGAAGCCGGACCTCGGGGACAACGAGCACATCCGGGAGTACTACCTGCTGACGGCCCGGCGCATCCTCTCGGGATACGTGCACCGCTTCCCGGCAGACGTCGACGCGCACGTGTGTCTCGGAGAGATCCTCGAGGTCACCGGCGACGCCGAGGCGGCTCTCGAGCACTACTGCACGGCGGTGAGCGTGGCGCCGCGACACGCGCGGGTCTTCTCGCTGCTCCGGGGGCTGCACTCCGGCTCGTCACTCGATGACACGCAACGCATGATAGCGTGGAAGAGCCTGAAGACCTACGACGGGCCGGACGCGGAGCTCAGGCAGTACGTCCGCGAGGTCCTCGAGGCGCACCGGAAGAACGCCGCAAGATTCTGCCGCGGCTGCGGGCGGCAGGCGCGCGGCGGCGAGCCGCTCTGTCTTCTCTGCGGCGCGGCGGTCGGCGCCGTCGAGGCCGCCGCGGTGGTCGAGCGCTGAAGGCAGCCGGACGCGGGCAAAAAAAAAGACCCAACCCGATTAGGGGGATTTGATGGGGAATCTCGGGTCGGGTCGATGGGTCTCGGTTGCCGCGTCGGTGGTGTGCGGGCTGCCGGACAAGGCGACGCAAAGCGCGTCTGCGCAATGCGGGACACTCCGAGAGCCGCGCGCCCAGTCGAAGTCGAGTGCGATCAGTCGATCGCGCGCCCGCGGCCCGTGCTCGCAAAGGCTGACCGCGAGCGAGTTGTTTCGAGAGTCGAAAAAGACCGTCGTTCCTTCAGACGATTTTATGCTATAGGTTTTTGTTCGGGTGTCAACCGCAAAAACACCCGCAAAAACCCCGCCGCGCCCCGCGACGGAGCTCGCTCGAGGCGGTACGCTTGAAAACTCGCGGCGCGTGCCATAATGCTGGACGCGAAGGAATGACGATCACGGAATGACGCTGTCACGGCGCAAGTGCGACCCGGAGCGACGGACACGAGCGCCGATTGACGCGAGTATCGAGTGACACGAGCAAGGACACGAGCCCGATGAACCGACCCACGTTGCCCCGACCGGCGCCCGCGCGCAGGCGCGAGCGATCCGCCCGGGCGACCACCGGCCGCCAGGCCGCGTGGGCGCTCTCACTGACCCTCGCTCTCGGGCTCGCCGCGTGCAACAGCGAGCCGACAAATCACGACGGCGGAGTCGTCGGCGTCCCCGTCGCGCCCCCGGGCGGCTCGCACTCCACCGCCACGCCGGGACGAACGGAAGCCAAACCAGTCCAGGTCTCGAAGCCCGAGACCGACAGCGAGGCGCTCCTCGCCGAGTTTCGCGCCGCGATCGACGCCTGGGTCGCGGCCCTCGACGCCGACGATGCCGAGACCCTGCAGTCGTTCACCGTCACGGACGAGTTCCTCGAGGACAACCTCACGCCCGGCAGCTCGCGCATCCTCTCCGGGACGCTGGTCGCCAAGAATCGACACGTCATCACGGAGCTTCGCAAGATCGCCAGCGGCAAGGACGTCAGGGTCCTCGGCTGGACGCCGGGCAAGCCGTCTCACACCCAGGTGGGGAGCTCGATCTTCGTCAACAGCGTGTTGATCATCCCGGCGTCCCTGGTGGAGATCTCGATCGGCGGCATCCCCGTCGAGCTCGAGTTCCGTCAGGCGGTTCGGACCGACGGGGCGTGGCGGGTGCTCGAGGTCAAGGTCAAGAGCTGACCGGCGCCGAATCCGGGCTCACGAGCTGCCAGAAGACGCCCGATCCCACCATCAGCAGCTCGAGCTCGACGCCGTCGCCGGCCGGGACGAAGGGGAAGAGAAGCGTCTCGAGCAGGTAGTAGACGAGCGTCAGCACGGCCGTGCGCGTGACCAGGCGCCGCCATCGTGGCACCTCGTCCGGGCGCGCCGGCGGCGGCGGGGCTGCGTGTGGCCCGCGGCGCCGGGGCGAGCAGTCGGCTCGCGTGCAGGGCAGCTCGTAGTACCAGCCGAACCCGGGCAGCCGGACGACGCTCTCGAGGCAGTCGATGACGAAGAGGAGCGTCAGGGCGTTGAGGAAGATCACCAGGCCGATCTCCAGCCCGGCGAACGCCCCGAGGGTGGGCGCGACCGACGGCCAGAGCCGCAGGGCGAGACAGTCGAGCACGACGACGGCGGCGACAACCACGCCGACCTTGAGGACTTCACGCATGCTGGCTCGGTCTCCGCGTCTTTCAGGCCGCCGTCCGGCGGCCGGGAGCAATCCTACCACGCGGAGGCAGCGGCAGCGCGGGTCGCGGGGAAGGCGGGGGAGCGCGGAGGGCAAAAAAAAAGGACGTCTCAGAGGAGTTAAGACGCCCTTAGAAAAGAAGTGAAGAGAAAAATGAAGAAATGTCGCGGTTATTATGTCCCAGCTGGTCGCTTTCGCAACTGCTAAGTTATCGGTCCCTTTCAGGAGGAAGTGACTCGATTTATCCGCAACCAGAGTGCACTCTCCAGGACCACTGTGCGAATAAGGTATCCAGAGCGCCCCTCCTTGTCAACAGCGATTTTCCATTTTTTCAACAGGTTTTCCACAGGCGCCTTAAGTCCCGGATGCCGGGACGATTACGATGCGGCGGTGGGTGCTCTCGCCGCCCCCCGTGACGGGAAACGCGACAGCCCCACCGGGCCGCCGCGCGACGCCGAACACGCCCGGAGCCGCTGACCTCGGGCGCCTTACCGCCCGCCTCCCGGGCCGGCTTCCCTTCCGAGTATGCCCTCGCTTTGAAAGGTCCCGGAAGGCGTTGTAACCTTCTCCGGCGTCTGCGCGACCAGCCGGGGAGGCGCTCCGGGGCCGCGACGTCCCACCTGTCGAAGTCATGGTGAGCTCCTGAGCGGGCGTTCCCGCGCGATGCGTCCCGGCGCGATCCGTCCCAGCGCCATCGCGTGCGAGCGCCGTCGGGGAGGCACGTGGAGAGAACGGTGCGCAGGAAAGGAACGTCGAACCTTGGCAGTCAAGTTCACTGACAACGCGGAGAAGGTCCTGCTGCTCGCCGGCAACGAGGCGGAACGCCGGCTCAACGAGTACATCGGAACCGAACATCTGCTTTACGGCCTCCTGGCGCAGCGCGACAGTCTCGCGGTCCAGGCCCTCCGCAAGGCCAGCGTCGACACCGAGCAGCTCTTCCAGGCGGTCATCCAGCAGCTCGACGACGCCGCCGGCGGCGTCCGCGTCGACTCGATCCCGTTCACGCCCCACGCCAAGCGGTGTCTCGAGATCGCGGGCGACGAGGCGATCCGGTGCGGGCATTTCTTCATCGGCACCGAGCACCTGCTGATGGGCATCGTGCGCGAGGAGCACGGCGCCGCCTCGCGGATCTTCGGCGCGCTCGGCATCGAGGTGGCGGACCTCGCCGAGAACCTCAAGAACGTGCTCAAGGGGAACGGCGGCAAGGAAGGCGACGACGAGGATTCCTCCGATCAGAAGCTGGGCTACGTGCCGAGCCCGAAGGGCAATCTGAGCGTCCTCAAGGCGTTCAGCATCGACCTGACGGAGCAAGCTGTGCTCAACAAGCTCGACCCGGTGATCGGCAGGAATCAGGAGATCAAGAGGATGATCCAGATCCTCAGCCGAAAGACGAAGAACAACCCCGTCGTCCTCGGCGAGCCGGGTGTCGGCAAGACGGCCATCGTCGAGGGCCTCGCCCAGCGCATCGCCAACAAGCAGGTCCCGGAGATCCTCCTCGGCAAGCGCGTGGTCAACCTGGACCTCGCGGCGGTCCTCGCCGGAACGAAGTACCGCGGCGAGTTCGAGAAGCGCCTCAAGAACATCATCAACGAGGTGCTCGAGGCGAAGGACGTCATTCTCTTCATCGACGAGCTGCACATCATGATGGGCGCGGGCGCGTCGGAGAGCTCGCTGGACGCGTCCAACATCCTGAAGCCGCCGCTCTCGCGCGGCGACATCCAGTGCATCGGCGCGACGACGCTCGACGAGTATCGCAAGCACATCGAGAAGGACGGCGCCATGGAGCGCCGATTCCAGCCGCTCATCATCGATCCGCCGTCGGAGGCGGAGACCGTCGAGATCCTGCAAGGGCTGAAGGACGGTTTCGAGGCGCACCACCGCGTGCACATCACCGACGACGCGATCCACGCCGCGGTCGACCTGTCGTCGCGGTACATCTCCGGCCGCTTCCTGCCGGACAAGGCGATCGACGTGCTCGACGAGGCGTGCTCGCGCGTGCGCATCTCGCTGTGCACGCAGCCGCCCGATCTGACGCAGATCGAGGACGAGATCACCCGCAACGAGCAGGCGAAGAACGACGCGGTCCACAGCCAGGACTACGAGCTCGCGGCGCGGATCCGCGACAAGGTCGAGAAGCTCAAGCGCGAGAAGGAAGAGCTGATCAACTCGTGGAAGAAGTCGACCAAGGAGATGGACGGTCGCGTCGACCGAGACGCCCTCTCCGAGACCATCTCCGAGATGACCGGCATCCCGACCGCCAACCTCACCGAGGGCGACCTCGAGCGCCTGGTGCAGATGGAGAAGGTCCTCGGCTCGGCGGTCATCGCGCAGGACCACGCCATCAGCGTCATCGCGAAGGCGATCCGGCGCTCCCATGCCGGCCTCAAGGACCCCACGCGACCGCTCGGGTCGTTCGTGTTCGTGGGACCGACCGGCGTCGGCAAGACGCTGCTGGCGAAGGAACTCGCCAAGTTCCTCTTCGGCAGCGAGGACGCGCTGATCAGCATCGACATGTCGGAGTTCATGGAGCGGCACAACCTCTCACGGCTGATCGGCTCTCCCCCCGGCTACGTCGGGTACGAGGAGGGCGGCCAGCTGACGGAGAGCATCCGCCGCAAGCCGTACTCCGTCGTCCTCCTCGACGAGATCGAGAAGGCGCATCCCGACTTCGCCAACATGCTCCTCCAGATCATGGAGGAAGGCCGACTGACCGACAACTTCGGCCGCGTCGTCGACTTCCGGAACACCATCCTGATCATGACGTCGAACCTCGGCGTCCGCATGACGCTCGACCAGTCGAACCTCGGCTTCCGGCCGAGCTCCGGCGAGGGCGCCGATGACGAGCGAGAGCGGATGGTGGGCGAGCAGCTCCGCGACCACTTCCGACCGGAGTTCCTCAACCGCCTCGACTCGATCGTCCACTTCAACTTCCTCGACCGCGACGCGGTCGAGAAGATCTTCCACCTCGAGCTCTCGAAGGTCCTCGAGCGCGTCAAGAGCCGCGAGATCACCCTCGAGGTCTCCCCCGAGGCCACGGCCTTCCTCATCGAGCACGGCTTCAGCGCGCGCCACGGCGCGCGCGGCATCCGACGCATCATCGAGGAACGCGTCGAGGACACGCTCTCGGAGATGATCCTCCTGAAGCGCATCTCCCCGGGCGACATCGCCCGCGTCGAGATCGTCGACGACGCTTTGAAGGTGACGGCGGTGGAGACGGTGGGCAAGGAGTAGCCCTCCTCCCCGTTCCCGTTCCCGTTCCCGTGCCCGTTCCCGTGCCCGAGGGCCTGCTCGACTTCGCTGGCGAGACTCTGCGACGGATCTACCAGGAAGGGAGGAAACAGAAAGGAAAGCAGGAAAGGATCTGTTCTTGTGCTCCCCACCGCAGGCCTGCTCGGTTCCCCCTGGCTCTGACCTCTGATCTCTGACCTCGGATCTCGGAGTCGGAGTCGGAGTCGGAGTCGGAATCGGTATCGGAATCGGTATCGGTCATCGGAATCGGAGTCGGTTTCAAACCCCGCCCCACTCGATCACCCCGCCCGCAGCTGCTACGATGGCATCCATGTTCGACTGCCCCAACTGCGGCGAGCCGGTCGAGGACGACGCCACGTTCTGTCCTCACTGCGGCAGCGATGCCGAGACCGGCTGGAAGCCCGACGTCGACTACTACAGCCTCGAGCTCCCGGGCGAGGACGAGACGGACGAGGAGCCGCCGGCCTATCCCGACGAGACCACGCTGCGGGTCCGCAACCTGCTCGGCCCGGGCGCCCTCGTCCTGTGCTTCGTCCTCTTCGTGAGCGTCGGCTACCGGCGCTACGAGCTCTGGATGCTCCTCCCCGCGGCGCTGCTGGTCGTCGCCATGACGCTGGTGTTTTTGAAGACGCACGGGAAGGCGCGGGAGTGAGGCGCGACGGCGAGTCCGGGGGCGGGGAGGCGATTCCGAGACCGATTCGGACTCGGACTTCCGACTCCGAGATCAGAATCCGATGACCGAGACAGAGGTCAGAGTCAGAGGTCCGAGGACGGGACCGGTTCCTTCTCCATCTGCGTCATCTGCGTTCCCGTCCTTGTCGTCCGTCGTCCGCGCCTTCGCCGTGTCGTTGGCCTTCCGTATGTTCTCGTAGCCCTTCCTTTCCCTTCGTCGTCTTCCTGACTTCCTCATAGATCGTTCCTCGCCTGCGCAGTCCAGCAGCCTTCGGGCACGGGAACGGGAACGGGGACGGGGACGGGAACGGCGGGTCAGATCGTCATCCGCCGATTGTAGAGCCACCACTCGAGCAGCACGAAGATGAGCGCCAGGCTCGCGAACCATTTCCAGAGCTCGCGGGTCTCCGGCACGTCGGTGGCCTCGGCGATCTGGCCGCTGCCGACGCGGATCTCCTTGCCGGGCGTGATGCGCGACTCGCCGTGGTCGAGGAGGGAGACCGGGAAGCGCTCGAGGACCTGTTCGCCGGCGAGGAGCTCGTAGACGCCTCGCCGGTCGGTCTCGGTGTGGGACACCTCGCCCGCGCGGTTGCGCTGCGCGGGAATCTCGTTGCCGTCGGGGTCGCGGAAGATGAGCTCCGCGGTGACGTCCGGGGGCAGCGTGGCCACGAGCGGGCTGCCGGTGCGGTAGCGCTCCTCGGCGGTGCCGCCGCCGACCGAGCCGAGCCAGGTGATGACGTTCGAGAAGAACATCGGGAAGGACGGCAGCCACGGCCAGTTGCTCTCCTCGATTCCGAAGCCGAGGAGCACGAGACTCACCGAGGGCTTCTCCGGCGGCGTCAGGACGAGCGTGCCGGCGATGCTGCCTCCGGTCGATTCGATGAACGAGTGGTAGCGCGGCCCCTCGGGGAACACGAAGCTCTCGGTGACCAGGAGATCGGCGAAGTTGATGAAGCCGCGGTTGACCGGGTGCACCTGGTCCCAGTCGAAGATCGCCGGCATCTCCACCCGCTCGAGCCGCCGTGGCGGGTCGTCCGGATTCCCGTCGCTCGCGGCGCCCTCGACCTCGCCAAGGAGCTCCGGGATCCGCGGGTGGCATCCGATATAGAGCGCCGAGCGCTCGGGCGGCGCGTCGGGAGCCGCGCCGTCGAAGATGATCACGTCGGCGGGGTCGTCGTCGAGGCGGCCGTCCTCCGCCATGGCGCGGTAGGTCTCGAGCGTGATGCGACGCGCCTTGTAGAGCGGTCGCACGCTGATCAACCTCTCGAGGAACCAGTCGCTGCCGACCAGCAGGATGTCGACCGGCCGCGGGGGATCGACGCGGACCCACCCCTCGTCGTCGTCCGCGAGCGCGCCGCCCGGCTCGACCTCGACGCGCAGCACGCGCCCCGAGTAGGTCGAGCCATCGAAGATGTGCGGTGACGACCGACCGGGGGCCAGCTCGAGGACGGCGACGTCGAGGAGCTGGTCGCCGTCGAGGAGGTTGACCGTCGCCGACACCGGATCCGGCCCGGAGTTCTGCACGGCGACGAAGATCTCGGCTCGCTGCGCCCGGCTGAAGTCCCGATTGACGTCGAGCTCGACGATGCCGACGTTCGGCCGGTCGGCGCCGATCGCGATGAACGTCAGCTGGACGCGCTCGAGCTCCGGCGCGACCTTGGAGAGCTCCTCGAAGCTGCCGTCGCTGAGGACGACGACCTCCGCGCCGCGGGCCGCCTCGGCGACTGACTGGGCAGTCTCGAGCGCGGTGAGGAAATCAGTCGGCCTCGACGTCGGCTGGATCGAGCCGATCGCGGCGCGCAGCCGCGCACGGTCCCGCGTCAGCGGCTGCAGCAGCGTGGCGCGGTTCGAGAACACGATGACGCACCCGAGATCCTTCTCCTTCATCCCCGCGATGACGTCATGGGCCTTGCGGCGCGCGATCTGGAGCCGCGTCCCGTCCGTCTCGCGGACGTTCATGCTCGCGGAGTTGTCGATCAGGAGGACCGTCGACCTGCCTGCCTCTTCCCCGCCCTCCGTCCACGAGGTCACCGGACGCGACGCCGCCAGGATGAGGCCGATCAGCACCAGGAGCTGCAGGAGGAGGAGCAGGCTCCGCCGCAGGCGCTGGAAGGGCGAGTTGACGTGCAGGTCCTCGAGGCTCTTCTTCCACAGGAAGGTGCTCGAGACCATCACCTCGCGCCTCTTCAGCTTCAGGAAGTAGAGCGCGATCAGCGCCGGCACCAGCGGCACGAGCAGCCATGCGAAGACCTCGAAGCTCATCGCAGCAGCCCCCGCCGTCTGAGGTAATCGAGGATCAACCGATCGAACGGCACGCCCGTCGAGCTGAAGACGTAATGCATGCCGCGTCGCGAGCAGTACTCCTGGATCTCGGCGCGGAACGCGTTGAGGTTTCTCTGGTAGCTCTTCAAGAGCGGCTGGCTGATCGACACCTCGGCGACGACGCCGTCCTCGACGTCGACGAGACTGAGATCGCCGGTGAGCTCCGGATCGAGCTCCTGCGGCGCCATGACGTGGAAGACGTACGTCTCGCTCGCGCCGCGAGAAATCAAATAGCGCAGCGCGCCCTCGAACCCGGAACGGTCGAAGAAGTCGCTGATGAAGATGGTGATCCCGAAGAGCCGCTGGCTGAGCGCGAACTCACGGCAGCCGCGCGCCAGATCGGTGACGTGGCCGTCCTCCGTCGAGAGGTTCTCGAGCGTCTCGAGCAGCTTCCAGATCTGCCGGCGGCCGCGCGCCGGCGCGAAGACCATGTCGAGGTGGTCCGAGAACGCGCCGACGCGCACGCGGTCCTGGTTGACGAGGCCGATGTACCCGAGTGCGGCGGCGATCCGGCGAGCGTAGTCGAACTTGTCGGGATCGCCGAAGCGCATCGAGGCGCTGCGGTCGACGAGGATGTTGACGCCGAGATCCTCCTGCTCCTCGTAGAGCCGCAGGAAGAGACGGTCGAGCCGGCCGTAGATGTTCCAGTCGAGGAAGCGCGTATCGTCGCCGTGGACGTACTGGCGGTAGTCGGCGAACTCGGTCGACTGCCCGCGCCGCTTCGACCGCCGCTCACCCTTGAGCTTCCCGGAGATCACCTTCCGGGACACGAGCTCGAGCTGCTCGATCCGCGTGATGAAATCCTTGTCGAGAAGCGTGGTGGTCGCGGGCATGTCAGCTCATCCGTCCCCGGTCCGGGTCCCGGTCCCGTGCCCGAAACCTGCTCGACGTCTCAGGCGAGACCCTGCAACGGATCTATAAGGAAAGCAGGAAGAAGATGAAGGCAGGAAAAGACAAGAAGGGAAAGAAGCGAACGCAGGGGAAGCCCGACCTCTCGATGGCGTTGCAGGAACCAAACGAAGCTCGCGGAGGTCAACCCCTTTCATCCTTCCGTTTCCTGCCTTCCTGCGTTTCCTGCCTTCCTCATGAATCGTCTGACAGCAAACCTCCGAATGGGGTGGTGACCACCCGCATGCGTCAATCCTCCCCCACCGTCTTCGGCGTCTGCTCCAGCACGTCGTCGATGATCGAGTCGGGCGAGACGCCCTCCGCCTCGCCCTCGAAGTTGAGGATGATGCGGTGCCGCAGGACGGGGTGCGCCGAGACGCGGTAGTCCTCGAAGCTGACGTTGTAACGCGAGTCGAGGAGCGCACGGATCTTCGCGGCCAGGGTCAGCGCCTGCGCGCCGCGTGGGCTCGAGCCGTAGCGCACGAATCGGTTCGTGCGCTCGACCGCGAACTCGCCGCCGGGATGTGTCGCGAGGACGAGCCGCACGCCGTAGTCCTTGACGTGCGGCGCCACGACGACCTCCTTGACGAGCCCCTTCCAGGACTCGATCTCCCGCCCGTCCATCAGCTTCTGCGGCTCGTGAGAGTGGACGTCGACCGTGCGGTCGAGCACCGTCGAGAGCTCCTGCCTCGTCGGATAGTCGATGAGGATCTTGAACAGGAAGCGATCGAGCTGCGCCTCCGGGAGCGGGTACGTGCCATCCATCTCGAGGGGGTTCTGCGTCGCCATGACGAGGAACGGCGGCTCGAGCCGGTAGATGGTGCCGCCGACCGTGACGCTCCGCTCCTGCATCGCCTCGAGCAGCGCGGACTGCGTCTTCGGCGTCGCGCGGTTGACCTCGTCGGCGAGGATCATCTGCCCGAAGAGCGGTCCGCGCTGGAACTCGAAGAACCTCTTGCCGCTCTCGTCCTCCATCACCATGTTGGTGCCGATGATGTCCGCGGGCATCAGGTCCGGCGTGAACTGGATGCGGCGGAAGACGAGCTCGAGGATGTCGCTCAGCGTGCGCACCAGGAGCGTCTTGCCGAGCCCCGGCACGCCCTCGAGCAGGCAGTGCCCGCCCGCGAAGAGCGCGATCAGCACCTCGTCGATGACGTTTTTCTGACCGACGATCACCTTGCCGACCTCTTCCTCGATCACCAGGAACTTCTGGCGGAACTCGGCGGCGCGCTCCTCGATCTGTGCAGTCGCTGTCATGGCTCGTGTGGTCTCCGGTATCGTATTTCGCCTGCTGCGGCCGTGCTCAGCCTCGCTCGTCGTCGTCTCGCTTCAGCGCGCGCCGCTTCGCCGCGAGCAGCCGCGACGTGTAGGTCTCCTGTTTCGTCGGCGGCGCCTTCTCCTCGGTCGTCGCGCTCGGCGCCGGCTTCCGGGCGCTCGGGGCGGGAGCGTCCGTGCCTGCCACGAACGTCTCGTCGAGCTGCGCGTCCTTCTTCTCGTCACTCGCCTCGTAGAACGAACGGTACCCCTCCTGCGCGCGCGACACCTCGGCCTTCCGCTTCAGCAGCGATCCGAGACGGTCGTCCGCCGGCCCCTCGGGCGCCGCCCGTCGCGTGAACAGGACCATCATGGCGTCCCTCACGGCGCGGTACGCCTTGACCCAGTCGATGATCACGCGGCGCACGAAGACGTCGAAGAAGAACAGGATGGCCGCGATGTGGAGGAGGCTCCGCCACGTGTCCTGCGGCGTCGTGGAGATCGGGAAGTCGCGACGGAAGACCGAGCGGACCGTGTCGCCCGCCGACTCGTCCATGCCGAGCACGCGTCCGCCGGTGACGTCGGCCACCCGCTGGAGCAGCGCGTCGTTGGTCGCCATGCTGCGGTACTCCGGCGAGTACGGATTGACCATCCCGGTCGTGTAGAGCCGCTTCTCGCCGTCGCCGTGCATGTACTCGAGGCTGACCAGGTAGTTGCCCTCCTTGCCGACGTCGAACTCGATCCGGTACCGCCCCGCGCCGATCTGGCGCACCTCGACCGGGACGGTCTTGAAGTCGGGGCCCGGCGTCACCACCCTGGCGTCGAAATCCAGGTCGTTGACAAAGCGGCCGTCGGCGTCGATCGCGTCGACGTAGACGACACCGCGGTCCCCCTCCTTGCGGTTGGTGACGCGGAAGCGATCGTCGGTCTGCTTCTTCGACACCCAGCGCACCAGCTGTCCCCAGAACTGCCGGTAGCCGTCCCAGCTTCCCCAGTCGCTCGCCCATCGCCGTCCCGAGTCCGAGGTGAACGCCACCGCCTTGCCGAGGCCGTAGTACCAGCTCGACAGCACCGGATCGTTGACCAGGTCGCCCTCGACCGGCGGCGCCTCGAGGTAGTGGTCCGCCGCCTCCTTCTTGCTGGTGATCACGTAACCGTGCAGCGGCGGCAGCGAGCCGAGGTCGATGCCGGCGAGGAACGATCCGCCGCGGTTGACGATCGGCAGGAAGTCGCGCTCCTGGATCAGCGCCTTGCGCACCGTGATCGCCTCGCGGATGAAAATCTCGGGGAGCTTGTCGGGCCCGGTGAGCGAGTAGTAGTTGCCCTGCCCGTCCTGCGCGAGCTTCTGCATGTTCGCCGGCGACGTGTGCCAGCCCATGCAGATGGTCGAGATGGTGATGTTGTCGTCGCGGATCGCCTTGATCTGTGCGTTCGACGGCATCGTCGGATCACCGTCGGAGAAGACGATGATGTGCTTCAGCGCCGCCGGCGTCTTCTTCAGCTGCGTGTGCGCCATCTGAAAGATGCGCGCGAAATCGGGCATGTCGCCGACGTTGAAGCCCATCAGCCGGCTCAGCATGTAGCCCTTCTTGGTGCAGGGCAGCATCGGGAAGAGCCACGTCTCGCCGCCCATGCCGCCGTAGTAGAGCACGCCGCAGTAGTCCTGCGGCGAGAGCACGCGAATCGCCTGCTGCACGGTCGCCTTCGCCCAGAAGTTGCCGTTGTTGATCTCGCAGGAGTGCATGATCACGGCAAGCGCGCCGTTCGGCAGCGACTTCTTCTGCTTGACGTCCATGTAGACGGGCAGCAGGTCCTCGACCGGCGAGCCGAGATACCCTCCGGCCCCGAAGCTCTCCTCGCCGCCGATCATAACGAAGCCGAGACCGGCGCCCTTCACCAGGCTCTCGAACATGCGCATCTTCTCGCTCGAGAGGTGGTGCGCGCCGACGTTCGAGAAGATGATCGCCGAGTAGGTGAGGTACGCGCTGACGTCGCTGGCGAGGTATTCGGGGGTCTTGACGTCGATGGCGATGCGCTCGTCCCGGAGCGCCTGCACGAGCGCCGCGTCGAGCTCGGGGTCGTCGGTGCAGAGCAGCACTCGCGGCAGGCCGCGCACGAACGTGAACGCGTGCGCCATGTTGTTCTGCACCACCTGGTCGTCGTCCTGATCCAGCGGCTCGACGAGCACCTGATAGCTCATCGAGGTCTGGCTCGCATCGTCGATGCGTCTCGGCACGGTGAAGACGTTCTTGCCCGGCTGGAGCTGCACCCGCTGGGTGCTCAGGTGGCGACCGCTCTCCGAGACGAGGATATTCGCCTCGGTCTCCCGGGTGGAGTCGACGACGATGCGCACGTCGAACGGCTCGCCGACGCTGACCTCCGGCTCGACAACGATCTTCTCGACGAGCACCTCTCCCGGATACTCGTAGCGCACCGGCAGGACGTCGACCGTGATCCCCGCCTCGATCGCCGCCCGCGCCTCCTCGAGCGAGTTGCCACGGTTCTCGTTGCCGTCGGATATCAGCACGAGCCGCTTGCCGTACCCCTCCGGGAAGGCGGCCATCGCGACGCGGATCGCCGACTCGATGTCGGTGACGTCGCGCTCGATGATGATGCTGAAGTCCTCGTTCTCCTGGAACAGGTCGCGCTCGCGGGGGATCGCCTCGATCCCCGCGTTGCGCCCGAAGACGACGCAGCCGACGACGTCGCCGCGCGCGCGATCACGGTTGGCGGACGCCGTGCGCACGAAGTCGAGCGCCGCCTTCTGGTGCTCGGGAGGGACGCTCGCCGAGCGGTCGATCAGGAAGATCACCGCCAGCCGATCGTTCTTCCAGAGGAGCCGCGACTCGGCCAGCGCGAGGATCAGGAGGACGACGATGACGACGCGCGTGGTGATCGACGTCCACCGACGCACCGGGTCGAGGCCCGCCAGGCTGCGCCGCGACACGAGGAGCACCAGCGCCACCGCGACCGGCAGGATCAGCAGGAACCAGGGGCTCGCGAACGCGTCGACGAAGGTCATCGCGCTTCTCCCCGGGAATGCGGCAGGACGAGCGCTACCCGTCCCGCCGGCCAGCGGACGATCTGCACCCGGTCGTTGCCGAAGTCGGCGATGGCGAGACGCTCGTCGACGGTCAGCGCGACGTCCCACGGCGTCGCCAGTCGCCCGACCTCGCGACCCGGTCCCCCCCAGCTCCCGAGATAGTCGCCATCGGCATCGAATCGCTGCACGCGGTTATTCTGCCACTCGACGACGAATACGTCGCCCCCCGGCCGGCGCTCGACGGCGATGCCGTACGGATACCCGAACTCGCCGGGGCCAGTGCCGGGGCCGCCCCAGGACTCGACGAAGCGCCCGTCGAGGTCGAAGCGCTGGATGCGGTGGTTGCAGCTGTCGGCGACGAGGAGCGTCTCGGAGCCGTCCGCGAGGACGTGCACCGCCATCCCCTGCGGCCGGCGGAACTGCCCGGGCTCGCTCCCGGTGGAGCCGAAGTCGAGCAGGAACTCGCCGGTCGGGTCGAGCTTCTGGATGCGATCGCGCGGCCCGTTGAAGTCGCCCGCGTAGATGTTCCCCTGGCTGTCCTGCACGACGTCACGGACCTGCGTGAAGCGGCCCGGCCCGTCGCCCTCGCCGCCGAACGAGCGCAGCAGCTCGCCGGTGCGCGGGTCGAACACACGGATCCGCTGGTAATGGGTGTCGGCCACGAGCAGGTTCCCGTCGCGGTCGTAGTTGATGCCCGTCGGCTGCCCCTTCTGATACGCCGGCAGGTGCCACTCGTTGGCGAAACGCCACCCGCCGCCGCCATCGGCGCCATCGATCCCGGCGCCATCGATCCCGGCGTCCGCCGCGCCCTCGACCGCCGGCTCGAAACGCTGGATCCGCCCCGAGCGATCGACGACGCAGAGGTCGCCGGTGGCGGGATCGAACGCGATCGATCGCGGCGACGCGAAGCGCCCCGGAGACCGTCCGGTCGAGCCGATGACGGCCTCGACGCCCGGATCGGAGCTGCCCCGCACACAGCCGGTGCCGGGGAGGAGGAACGCCACCAGCGCGACCGCCGCCGCGGGCGCGGCACGGTGCCACGCCGCGGGCCGGGAAGTCGCCTCCCCGCCGGTCATTTGCCGTCCGCGGCGTCGTCCGTGGAGGCCGCCTCGTGCAGGCTCTCCTGGAACTCGCGCACGAGCTCGCGGTACTCGGCGGGAATCACCTGGCGCTCGACGCTCTGCGCGCCGTCCTGGGCGCCCGTCATGATCTCGCGGATCTTCAGACGGGCCTCGCCGGTCGGCGCCTCGCCGTCGAAGGGCAGCGTCCCGACGATGGTCCCGGTGGGATCGAGCTCGTTGGCGTTGATCTTGCTCTTCTCGCTGAACGACACGTTCTCACGCGTTCCGGGGCCGCGCGGGCCGGAGGCCTTCGCCTCCCTCCCGCCCTGCGCCGAGGAGCCACTGGAAGCGCCGCCGAGAAGCGACTGCTTCATGCCGCCGAGGCCGAGCTGTCCGGAGCGGCGACCGCCGCTCATGGAAGAACCGTTTCACAAACCGTCCTTCCGTCCGGGGCCGCCCTGTCACGTGCCGCCGGGCTGCATCGGCCCCTTGCGCAGCTTGCCGCAGTTCGGGCACTGGTGCATCTGCCCGGTGTTGAGCTTGGCGAGCTGCAGCTGGTCGAGGCTCTGCTGCAGGGTCTGCATCTGCTTCATCAGCTGCTGCAGGCTCTGCAGGCTCAGCGACATCTGGTCGAGGTTCTGCAGCATCTGCGCGAGGTCCCGCTGCGACAGGTTCTGCGAGTCGAGCCCGCTGAGCCCGCCGAGCCCGTTGCCGAGCTTCGAGAGCATGGCGCTGCTCCGCCCCAGGGCGCCCAGTTCTCGCTTCAGCTTCTTCAGGCGCTCGAGCTCCTCCTCCGAGAGCGCACCCGACTTCTGCTTCTCCTCGAGCTCCTTCAGCTTCTCGGCCAGCTTGTCGAGCGCCTCGCCCGCCTTGGCGAGGTCGCCGTCCTTGAGCGCCTTCTGGAGCGCGGCGGTCTCGGCGCTCGGGTCGATCCGCGCCGCGCGCATGTCGTCGAGGAACTCCCTGAGCTTCTCGAAGTCGCCGCGGTTCGCCTGCTCCTTGATGAGGTCCTCGAGACGGCTCAGCTTGACGAGCGCGTCCTTCTTGACCGCGTCGCCGGCCTCCTTCTCGACGTCGGCGCCGGGCGTCTGCTCCTCGTTCTTCGCCTGTTCCTCCTCGAGCTTGCGGATGGCCTCGAGGAGCTCCTTCATCGCCGGATCCTCGCTGTCCGCGGCGAGCTGCTCGAGCTCGGTGAACTCCTCGGACTGCGTCAGGTCCTCGATCTCCCGGGTCACCTCCTCGCGCATCTTGGCGTGCGCCTCGCGCGACGTGCGCCAGCCGAGGAGGTCCTGCTGCTCGACCGCGATCGGGATCAGCAGCGTCAGCAGCAGGACGCCGAGCGCCCAGAGCGCCGTCCGCGGCAGCCGCACGGGAAACGATGCGCCGAGCGGGGCGTTCGAGATCGCCCTCGCGCCGTCGCGCTCGATGAGCTCCTGCCAGCCCTCGACGTCACCGTCACCGCGCCGCCCGCGGTTCTCCTCGAGGTAGACCGCGCTCGAGACGCGCTCCTTGAGCGCGAGCTTCTCGTCGGCGACCACGGCGGCGCCGAAGAGCGACGCGCGTCCGAGCAGCCCGCCGCGGATCAGGCTCAGCAGCAGCGATGCGCCGATGAGCCCCGCGAAGACGTGCAGCGGCGACACGGGCACGGCGATCAGCTGGTGGACGAGCAGGTACACCGCGAAGACGCCGAGCGCCACGAGCAGGTCGAGGAAGAGCGCCTCGAGGAAGCGGTTGGCGTGCAGCCGGCGCCGCACGACACCGAGTCGTGAGCGGATCGAGCGCATCGAGCGGTCCTCGGAGTCGGCAGCCGGCGATCGGTCGTGTTCGGTCATCGGTCACCTCTGCCCTGGGGGCGCGGGAAGCCGGCGGGTGTGCTCTTGCAACTCGAGGAAATCATTCTAAGTTGTGCAATCGGGCCGGACAAAGAAGTTTTTGCGCGCGGCCGGCCCCTCTACTGCAGAGTATCACGGCGAGCGGTTTTTCGTGAGTGCGTGTCGTGCGGGGGCGCGGCCCGGGCGCATTGGCGACCGCCGGCGGCGACCCCTATAATTCCGTACGGGAACTTGGCAACGCCGGGAGGCGCAAGCAGATGACGACCGTCGGATTCTTCTATCTCGACATGCAGTACATGCTCTGGGTGCTCGTGCCGACTCTCGGGCTTTCGCTGTTCGTCCAGCTTTACCTGAAGTCGACTTACGCCCGCTACACGCGGGTCGGCAACCGCCGCGGCGTCACCGGGGCGGAGGCGGCCCGTCAGATCCTCGACCGGAGCGGCATCCACGACGTCCGCGTCGAGGAGGTCAGCGGCTTTCTGAGCGACCACTACGATCCGACCCACAAGGTGCTCCGGCTGTCGCCGGAGAACTACCGCGGCGCGTCGCTGGCGGCGGTCGGCGTCGCGGCGCACGAGGCGGGGCACGCCGTGCAGCACGCCCGCCGCTACGCCCCGCTGGCGCTCCGCAACGCCGCGGTGCCCGCCGCGAGCATCGGGTCGTCGTTCGGCTATATCGTCTGCATTATCGGGCTGATGGTGGGCTCACTCTCGATCGGCTGGGCGGGCGTGCTCCTGCTCGGCGCCGTGGCGCTCTTCCAGATCATCAACCTGCCGGTGGAGTTCGACGCCAGCCGGCGCGCGCTGCAACTGCTCCCCGAGACGGGCATCCTGTCGCGGGAGGAGGTCGGCGGGGCGCGCAAGGTGCTCGTCGCGGCGGCGCTCACCTACGTGGCGGCGACCATTGCGGCGGTGTGGACGATGCTCTACTTCGCGATGCGGCTGGGGCTGCTCGGAGGGAGAGACGAGTGAGAGCGGTCGCGACCACGAAGCGGGAAACGGTCCGCAGATTACGCAGATTGAGAAAGGGATCGGAATCGGAGTCCGAGTCGGTATCGGAGTCGGATCTCGGAGTCGGTATCGGTATCGGACATCGGTATCGGAGTCGGTCTCTGTCTCGGACCTCTGTCTCGCACCTCCGTCTCCGTCTCGGTCTCTCCCCCCCGCACCGGTGTTTCGAGGCCGAGGCCGAGGACGAGCGGCACGGGACCGGGACCGGGGACGACGGAGGTTGTGTCTTCGCGCTTCAATCCTCCGGCGGCGGACCGTCCCACTCGATCCAGCCGCGGCCGGCGAGGATGGCGGCGTCGTCCGGCGGCACGAGCACGAGGTAGACGCGCCCGGTCGGGCACCGGTGGCACGCGTTGCAGACGATCACCGACACGAGCGCCGCGTCGAGCACCTCGAACCCCGACCCCCTGAGCGCTTCCACGGTCTCGCCGAGTGACGGCGTCTCGCACGGCTCGCACTGGAAGCACCCATCCCCGCGCGCCATCCAGATCGGCTCGCCATCCGATCCGCACGCCGGCACCTCGCACCCGAGGCGGAAGCCGTCGAGCGGCGGGCCGCACTCCGGAAACGGCTTCGCCGGCGGCACGCCGCCGAGGAAGAGGTACACCAGGATGACCACCGCGTCGGTGATGATGACCGCCGACTGGTCGTCGACGTCCGCCGCATCGAGGCAGTCGATCGTGCCTCCCTGGAACAGATATGAGAGGATGCGCACGGCGTCGTTGATCGCGACCTGGCCGTCGGCGTCGACGTCGCCCCGCAGGAACCCATCCCCGGGTCGCGCGCAGGTCCCCTCGGCCACCGTCAGCGTATCGACGACCGGCAGGATCGGCGGATCGCCGGTCCACTCGACCCGGACGCGATAGGTCCCCGGATCGAAACGACCGAGCGGCACGCGAAAGGTGCGCTCGACCGGCACCTGCCGGCAGATCAACTGCCCGCGGACCCGCAGCTGGACGAGAATCTCGTCCTCGGTCGACGTCACCGTCGGAAACACCCCCCAGTTACAGTCGGCGCTGAACCCCTGCGTGATCACCAGCGTGAGCTCGTCGCACTCGGTCGGCTGAAGAGGAAGAATCTCGAACGCCGAGAGCCGCGGCCCCGCGAGGGGGAGCAGGGTGAGGAGGATGAAGGCCCTGGTTCGCATGGGATTCACTATAAACGGATCGGCGGCCGCTCGCGACTCTCTTCGGGCTGGTTTCGGGGGGGGCGACTGAGGTCAGAGACCGAGACCGATTCCGAGACCGACTCCGATACCGATTCCGACTCCGACTCCGACCCCAACGTTGCAAAAACGTACCCGTACCCGTACCCGTTCCCGTGCCCGTTCCCGTCCTCGAAAAGCTCTGGTATCGGAGTCCGATGACCGACTCCGATACCGATGGCCGAGACCGATTCCGATTCCGACTCCGAC
>JBFFXF010000069.1:0-29681 GCA_041569895.1 Planctomycetota bacterium
CACGGTCACGGCACACGGTCACGGCAGACGGTCCACGGGTCACGGTCCACGGGTCACGGCCACCGTCCAGGTCAGGGTTGGGCCCGTGCTCGTGCTCCGTATCCGTGTTCCGTCTCCGTTGTCGTCACCGTCGCCGTGCGACAGAGAACCCACTCCGACACCGACCGACTCCGATTCCGACTCCGACACCGACTCGGACACCGACTCGGATTCCGACTCCGACTCAGACACCGATTCCGACTCCGATTCCGACACCGATTAACACCGATTCCGATTCCGATTCCGATACCGACTCCGACCCCAGCGTTGCAAAAACGTACCCGTTCCCGTTCCCGTTCCCGTCCTCGAATCTTTCCTGCCTTCCTTGCCCTGGCCCACGTCGCTGGATGATACTCTCCCGTGTATCGTTCGGTCGTTTGCGTGCAGAGCGCTCGCTCTGCGGGATCTGCGTCATCTGCGGATGTCCCCTCACGGATCAGCGAATGCATGGCGTCGTGGCAGGGAGCTCTCGAGAAAGCGTCGCGGCCGGTGCCGAGTTGCTTCGCGCCGGTGGGACGGCGGTCGATGCGGCGATCGCCGCCGCGTTCGCCACGTCCGCCGGTGATGGGGCCATCACCAGCCTGGCCGGTGGTGGGGCGCTCATCGTGCGACAGGCTGACGACGGCGCGGTCGAGGTCTGCGATTTCTTCGCCAACGCGCCGGGGCTCGGAGGACGGCGCTTCGCGGACGGCGGTTCGCTTCCCGCGCTCGACTTCCACGCCGTCGAGGTCGATTTCGGCGCGACGCGCCAGCCGTTTCACATCGGACGCGGCGCGGCCGCGGTGCCCGGCGCCATTCCCGGGCTCGTCGCCGCGTGGCGACGGTGGGGCACGTTGCCGCTGGCGACGGTGCTCGGCCCTGCCGTGCGCTGCCTGCGCGAGGGCGTGCCGCTCGGCGAGTTCCACGCGCACTGCATCGGTCTGCTGACGTCGATCCTGGGATCGTCGCCGCTCGGTCGCGAGCGCTTCCTCGACGCGGACGGGCACGCCCGCCCCGCGGGGAGCCTGTTCGTGAACCCCTCGCTCGCCGACACGCTGGAGCGTCTCGGTCGCGAGGAGCCGGAGCGCTTCTACGAGACCGAGCTCGCGCCGCGGATAGCCGATGACTTCGGAGAGGAGCGCGGTGGGTGGATCACCGCCGAGGACCTGCGGAGGTGGCGCCCGGAGTTCCGCGCGCCGATCGAGTTTCGCCACGGCGACAGTCGCGTGTTCAGCAATCCCGCGCCGTCGGTCGGGGGTCGCTTCATCGAGCTCACGCTCGGGCTCTTCGACGAGCTCGGACTGCCGCTGTCGACGGAGGAGCCCGAGCGGCACCTGCGAGTCACCGCGGCGCTGCGCGCCGTGTCCGAGCTTCGCGACGAGGTCCCCGACCTGCTCGAGCGCTCCGACGCCCCGCGGCTCCTCCGGCGGCGGGCGAGGGAGATCCTCGAGGGCGTGGCTGGCGCGCCGCCCGGTGGAGCGGGCGAGACGTCGCTCGGCAACACCGTCCACATCAGCGTCGTCGACGCGGTGGGAAACGCCGCGGGCGTCACCATCAGCCACGGCGAGGGAAACGGTCACGAGATCGATCGCACGGGCATCCTGATGAACAACTTCCTCGGCGAGGCGGACCTCTTCCCGCGGGGCTTCCACCGCTTCACGCCCGGCGAGCGGCTCCACACCATGATGGCGCCCGGCATCGTCGTCGGTGACGACGGCGCGCTCTTCGTCGTCGGATCCGGCGGCTCGAATCGGATTCGCACGGCGCTCTCGCAGGTGATCTCCGCGCTCGCGCGCGAGGGGATCGATCCGCAGGCTGCCGTCGAGCGGCCCAGGATCCACTTCGAGGGCGGCGTGCTCAGCGCGGAGACCTTCGGACTGCCCGGCGGCGCGCGCGATCTCGATCCGGCCCGCCGCCTGGCGAGCCGCTGTGATCTCTTCGACGCGCCGAGTCTCTTCTTCGGGGGCGTCAACGTCGCGTGTCGTCTCGCCGACGGCACGGTCACCGGCGCGGCGGACTTGCGGCGGAACGGCACGGTGAGCATTGTGTGAATCCGTTCCCATCTGGCACAATCAGACGGCACGATCAACCCAGGATCCCGCGAGCGCCCATGACGAGCACCACCGAACAGGCCGTCCCCCTCCTCGACCTCGTCGCCCAGTACCGACCGCTGAAGGCGGAGATCATGGAGGCGATCGAGCGCGTCGCCGACAGTCAGGGCTTCGTGCTCGGGCCGGAGGTCCGGGCGTTCGAGGAGGAGATCGCGCGCTACTGCGGCGCCGGTCACGCCATCGGTGTCTCGTCCGGCACCGACGCGCTGCTCGTCGCGATGATGGCACTGGGGATCGGTGCGGGCGATGAGGTGATCACGACGCCGTACACGTTCTTCTCGACCGCCGGCTGCGTCCACCGGCTCGGCGCGCGCGTCGTCTTCGTCGACATCGATCCGGAGACCTTCAACATCGACCCGGCGGGTATCGAGCGAGCCATCACCGACCGCACGCGAGCCATCATGCCGGTCCACCTCTACGGCCGTTGCGCGGACATGGAGCCTATCCTCGACGTGGCGCGATCGCGCGCCATCCCGGTGATCGAGGACGCCGCGCAGTCGCTCGGCGCGGAGGCGTCCGGCGTGCGCGCCGGCGCCATCGGTGACGTCGCCTGCTTCTCGTTCTATCCCGCCAAGAACCTCGGAGCCTTCGGCGATTCCGGCATGGTGACGGTGCGCGAGGACGAGCGCCTCGCGGAGACCATCCGCATCCTCCGCAACCACGGATCGCGAGAGCGCTACTTCCACCCGCTCGTCGGCGGCAACTTCCGACTCGACGAGATCCAGGCCGCTGTGCTGCGCGTCAAGCTCCGTCACCTCGACGCGTGGAGCGACGCGCGCCGCGCCAACGCCGAGGCGTACACGCGTCTCTTCACCGAGGCCGGCCTCGCCGGTGATGCCGTGCAGCTTCCGGCGGCGCCGCCCGACCGCCACATCTGGAACCAGTACGTCATCCGCGCGCGCCGCCGCGACGAGCTGGTCGAGCACCTGCGGTCGAACGCCATCGGCTGCGCGATCTACTATCCACTGCCTCTCCACCTGCAGGAGTGCTTCGCCTATCTCGGGTATCCCGAGGGCGCCTTCCCGCACTCCGAACGCGCCGCCCGCGAGACGCTGGCGATCCCCGTCTACCCCGAGCTCACCGCCACCCAGCGCGAGCGCGTCGTCGAGGTGATCGGCAAGTTCTACAACGGCTAGCCGGGTCCAGAGCGGTCCTTACGTCAGCGCGGGCGACTTCTGAAGACGACCCATGAGGAAGGCAGGAAGTCGAAGGAAGACAATCTTCATGTCGGCACCGGCGGACGCCGAAGCGGGAAGGTGCGCCCTTCTGTCCGGAAGAAGCTCACGAGGCTCGACCCCCTCAACACACCGTTTCCTGCTCTCCCGAGTTTCCTGCCTTCCTGCTGGGTCGTTCTATTTTCTCGCTCCTGGCGAGAAAAACACAGACTAGCGCCAACGGCGATCCGTTAGGGTCTCGATTTCCGCCAGCAACGCGCGGCGTTGCGATCGGGAGCGCTCGCGATGCGCCGGGTCGTAGAGTCGATAGAAGCGGACGCGGTCGGCGAGTGTCGCGACGCCATCGAACGCCGCGTTGAGCTGCGCGATGTTCTTCAGTCGCTTGCGGCGCGGGACCCTCGTGCCGAACACCGTGCGGTCCGCGTCGAGGAGGACGAGCGCGCCGTCCTCCGGACGCAGCAGCACGTTCGTGGGGGCGAGATCGGCGTGATAGACACCGCCGGCGTGGAGCCGTCGCACGAGCCCGGCGAGCAGCTCGATCAGCCGGCGCCGCGGCCGCGGGCCGAGCTCGCTGCCCTCGCGACCGGGCGCCGATCGCTCCGGCGCGATGAGCCCGGCGATCGACGGGGCGTCCTCGACCGCCTCCGTGACCAGAAAGCTGTCGAGCAACAGCGGGCCGAGACGGCGCTCGCCGCAGAGCAACCGGCGCGGGACGTCGAATCCCATGCGCTCGAGCCGCTCGAACGAACGCCACGCGCGAAGCGAGCGCGAGGCCCGCATCGCGTTCTTCAGCACGTCGAGCACGCCGCGCGAGTTGTCCGTCTTGTAATAGACGTCGACCGCGCCGCCGTCGCCCCCCTCGACGCGAAACGACCAGATCGTCGACGTCCGCGACCGCTTGCGCACGTCATCGGAGCGCGACCCGCGCACGGATGCAGGCGCGAGCGCATCGCATCCGACCCACCGCCGCCCCTCGTCGGTCAGCCAGACCCGATACCCCCATCGCTCCATCGGCGGACTCATTCCCCGTCCCCGTTCCCGTTCCCGTGCCCGTGCCCGTGCCCGAGAAGCTGCTCGACTCCGCCGTCGAAACCCGGCAACGCAAGGACTCGGCCTCGGCCTCGGAATCGGATCTCGGAATCGGATCTCGGAGTCGGCATCGGCATCGGACTCGGTCTCGGTCTCGGTCTCGGTCCCGCCGCCGCAACCATTCTCGAAACCCTTCCTCCCCCGTCAACTCTGTCGAACCCACCCCACTTTCTGCTATCCTCGTCACGGGCGAGGCCAACACCGCCAGGCATCACAGAGCTATCGACGGAGGTCCACCGTGCCGAGAAGCGGGCCGAGAAGCGAGCCGAGAATCGGCTGGGTCGAGGACGAGGACGCCACCGGCGAGCTCGCCCGGATCTATGACGAGTGGAAGCGGCAGCATCCCGGCCGGGATCGCATGCCGGGGATACTCAAGTGCTTCAGCGCGCGACCCGACTCGCTGCGCGCGTTGATCGACTTCACCTATCCGCTCCACTTCCGTGACGGGCACCTGCCCTACCCGACGAAGGAGATGATCGCGACGTTCGTCTCCGGGCTCAACCGGTGCCCGTACTGAATCGGCGCGCACGGGTACTTCCTGCAGTTGCAGGGAGGTGACGCGGAGGTGGCGGAGGCGCTCGGTCGGGGAGACCTCGAGGGCGCGCCGGTCGATGACCGCGTGCGGGCGCTCCTGGAGCTGGTGCGGACGATCACGCGCCATGCGTATCGGGTCGGGGACGACGACGTCGAGCGCACGCGGCAAGCCGGCTGGTCGGACGCGGAGATCGCCGAGGCGGTGTACATCACGGCACTCTTCGCCTTCTTCAACCGCGTCGCCGACGCGTTCGGGCTCGCGGATCCCGGCTACGGGCGCATGGCGGCGGAGAGCGGGACGTCGGTCGATCCGAGGCAGCGCGAGTGAGCGCCGAGAGCTGCAGAAACGCAGGCCCCTTCCCGGCGTGTCGCCCTCGAAACCGCGGTTGTTGCGCGCTGTCGTCTCAGCACATCGCATCGCGAGTGAGGTTCGCCGGGAGGCGAAAGCAGGCCGCGCGAGCGGTTCGGGACCGGGGCCGGGCCCGGGTCCGGGAACGGGAACGGAACCGGGTTTTTTGCAACGTTGGGGTGAGCGCGATGGGGAGGAGCGCATGAAGGAGTACAAGGTCGGAATCGTCGGACTCGGGTGGGTGGCGGGGGCCCACATCGAGGCGTTCAAGACCGTGCCCGGCGCCGGGGTCACCGCGATCTGCTCGCGGCGGCGACACGACGAGTCGGAGCTCGAGCGCCGCTTCGGCGTGCCGCTGCGCGCGTACACGTCGTACGAGGAGCTGCTCGCGTCCGACGTCGACGTCATCGACATCTGCACGCCGCATCCCCTCCACAGGGAGCAGGCGGTGGCGGCGGCGCGCGCGGGGAAGCACCTGATCATCGAGAAGCCGATCGCCCTCGCCTTCGACGACGCGAAGGAGATCCGGCGCGCGGTCGAGGACGCCGGCGTGCGCGTCTGCGTCTGTTTCGAGTGCCGCTACAGCGCGCACTTCACGATGATCCGGTCGGTGCTCGACCGGGGGCTCCTCGGCGACCTCCACTACGGCGAGGTCGACTACTACCACGGCATCGGGCCGTGGTACGGACAGTTCGAGTGGAACGTCAAGCGCGACTTCGGCGGCAGCAGCCTGCTGACGGCCGGGTGCCACGCGCTCGACGCACTGCTCTTCTTCATGGGCGGACGCGTCGAGGAGGTCACCGGCTATCACACGCGCTCCGCCAGCCCGACCTTCGCGCCGTACGAGTACCAGACGACGAGCGTCACCATCGTGCGTTTCGAGGACGGCCGCGTCGGCAAGGTAGCGTCATCGATCGACTGCCTGCAGCCCTACTACTTCCACGTCCACCTCCTCGGCAGCGAGGGCAGCCTGCTCGACAACCGCATCTACTCGACGAAGCTCCCCGGCCTCGCCAAGACGCGCTGGAGCACCCTCGAGACCTCCCTGATCGACTCCGGCGACGTCAGCGACCACCCCTACGAGCCGCAATTCCGCGCCTTCATCGACAGCCTGCGCCGCAACGAGCCGATGCCGCTCACCGATCTCGACACGGCGTACGAGACCCACCGCGTGGTCTACGCGGCGGACCGCTCGGCAGCGGAGGGGAGACCGGTGAGACTGGCGGAGTTGGGGTGACGGAGGAGCGTCATATCGTATCCGGATCGCAATCGTCCTCGTCCTCGTCCTCGTCCTCGATCAACCGGCGCTGAATGCAGAGACCGGGACCGAGGTCGGAGAACAGAGAACCGAGGTCAGAGACCGAGTCGGAGGTCCGATACCGATACCGACTCCGATGCCGACTCCGATACCGAGATCCGACTCCGAACTCCGATCTGCGTGATCTGCGGACCGTCTCCCCGTTCCGCGTCATCTGCGGACCGCCCCACCCGCGCACACAACCCGCGCCCGCTACGCGAAGCGGTATGTCTCCCGCGCCAGGTTGTACGCCAGGTCGACGATCATCTCCTCTGCGTCGTCGAGCTCGATGACGTACTCGCACACGAGCTCCGCGAGGAAGTTGGCGTCGACTCGGCGGCAGAGGTCGTGGCGCGCGGGGATCGACGGGAAGGCGCGGGTGTCGTCGTTGAAGCCCGCGGTGTTGTAGATGCCCGCCGTCTCCGTGACGCTGCGGCGGAAGCGCTTCATCCCCTCGAGGCTGTCGTGAAACCACCACGGCGGGCCGAGTCGGAGCGCGGGGTAGTGGCCGGCGAGCGGGGCGAGCTCGCGCGAGTAGGTCGACTCGTCCAGGGTGAAGAGCACCAGGCGAAAGTTTGGATGGTTGCCGAACTTGTTCAGCAGCGCGCGGAGGTTCCTGGTGAACTCCGCGCGCAGCGGGATGTCGCAGCCCATGTCCGGTCCGAAGCGCTCGAAGATCGCCCGGTTGTGGTTCCGGAACGAGCCGGCGTGGATCTGCATCACGAGCCCGTCCTCGACGCTCATGCGCGCGAGCTCCATCAGCATGTGCGCCGTGAAGCGCCGCTCGTCCTCCTCCGTCCCGCCGCCGGCGAGGGCCCGCTGAAAGATCGCCTCGGCGTCGGCGTGGGAGATCTCGTATGAGTAGGGGCTCGTGACGCCGTGGTCGGTCGCCGTCGCGCCCATCGACCGGAAGAACTCGCGGCGTGATTCGATCGCGGCGATGTAGCGGTCGTAGGACGTCACCTCCTGGCCGGTCAGATCGCCGAGCCGGTCGATCTGATCGCGCCAGCTCGGATGCATCAGGTTGACGACGGCGTCCGGCCTGAAGGTCGGACGCACGTCGCCCTTCCAGCCGGACTCGCGGATCTTCTGGTGATGCTCGAGCGTGTCCGTGGCGCCGTCGGTCGTCGACAGCACCTCGATGTGAAAGCGCTCGAAGAGCTGTCTCGGCCGGAACTCCGGGTTCTTCAGCTTCTCCGCGATGTGATCGTAGATCTCCATCGCGCTCGAGCCGTTGAGCGGCTCGGTGACGCCGAACACCTCCGCGAACTCCTGGCGCAGCCAGCAGCTCGTCGGCGTGCCGCGGAAGAGATGGAAGTGGTCGCCGAACGTCTGCCAGATCGCGCGGCTGTCCTTCTCCCGTTGCTCGGGATCGTCGCGCGGAGGTATCCCGATGCTCTCGAGCGGCACTCCCTGCGAGTAGAGCATGCGGAAGATGTAGTGATCCGGAATGATGATCAGCTCGGTCGGATCGGGGAACGGCCTGTCCTCGGAGAGGAGCGCCGGGTCGACGTGCCCGTGCGGGCAGACGAGCGGCAGGTTCGCGACGCTTCCATAGAGCTCGCGCGCGATTTTCCTGACGCCGGGATCGGGATTGAAGTAGCGGTCGGGGTGGAGCATGCGGGGATTATAGAGGATCGCGGGGCGGAGAAACCAGCCCGCCTCGCCGCGCCCGCGGATCGCGTCGGGACGGGAGTGCTCTCAATCGAACACCCGGACCGCTCGCCGGAAGTCCTGGTGGCACGTCTGGCAGCTCTCGAAGACATTCGCGCGCGCGCGCAGGAGTGTCTTCATGTCTGCCTGATCGGTGGCGTCGACGATGAACGTGGCGATCGCGTCGCGAGTCTCCTCCAGGAGCCGCCTGTACTCGGGCTCCGTCGAGTAGGCGATGATCGCCGGATCCTCGAGCGCCGACGCGAGCCCTCCTGCGGCGGCGCGCGCCGCCTCGCCATCGCCGAGCTCGACTTTCGAGAAGAGCTCGAGGTACGCGTAGTGCACCCGCTCCATGGCGGCGTTGAGGCGGATGGCGTGACAGCCGATCGGCCCCGCCGCGAGCATCAGAGCGAGCAGCGCCAGCGCCGCGGGGGCTCGCCGGGAGAGCGGGGGCTGTGCTCCGTTCACGCCCTGCACGCGGCCGCTCAGCTCCCGAGTGCCCGGCGATGGCAGTGGGCGAGGAGCGTGAGCATCTCGGCCTCCTGCAACTGGAGGAGCTCCTCCTCGAGGTCCTCGCGTCCGCCGCGCAGGCACGCCTCGACGAGGTCGACGAAACGGAACGGGTCGTGGCGGCCGCCGGGCATCTCGGCGGCGACCGCGGGCAGCGACGCGACGCGCCCGGCGAGCTCGCCGAAGACCGGGTGGTCGCCGACACGGCGGAACCAGTACTTCGAGTTCGAGTAATCGGGCTCGCGACGGTGCATGATACCGTGCCAGAAGCTGCCGTCGGACGTGTGCACGGACTGGCTCACGCTGTGCGATCCGTCGAGGTCGTCGCCGAGGAGGAGCAGGCCCGAGCGCACGCACGCCGCCGCGTCGGGATCCTTGATCCTCGCGGCGCCGAGGAGATCGGTGTCGGAGAGCTCGCCGAGCCGCGAGCGCCACCGGCCCGGGCGCGGGCCGGCCGGACCGAGAGACGGCGGCCCGCCGGCACGAATCTCGGCGAGCAACTCGGCGGCGGGAATCGACTCGGGGAATGGTTGCATCGGTTTCTCTCGCTGGATTCGTCGCGGGGCCGCCTTCGTGGAAATGGCGCCGTGGAGATCGCGTCGCGGAGATCGCGTCGTGGAGATCGCGTCGTGGAATCTCCTCGGGCGCTCGGTGGCTCCCAGCGTACCGTGAGCGCGCGCGAGCGGGCAACAGGAATTCCTTTGTCGAGTCCGCGTCGCGCCCTACAATCCCCGAGGAGGCGTGAATAACGCCCGGCGACCCTCCGTCGGAAGGGGGGGTGGACCAGGGCGCCCGCGTCGCCGACGGTGGCGCGCTGGTGCCGCACGGCCACGGAACGGCCAAACGGCCACGCAACGTCGACGTTTCTCGACTCGGGCCTCACCGCCGGAGGAAGTCATGACAGCTCGCTCGCTCGTCGTCGCGTTCGCCGTCCTGGCGACGCTCGCCGTCACGCCGATCCGCGCGGATCACACCTTCCCGTTCCACAAGGGATACCGCGGCGGGTGCATCTCCGGACCGCATTTCGGCCATCACCGGCCGTATCGCGGCGCCGTGTCCGGCCACGTCGGCCTGCACTACTCGCCGTACGGCTCCAGCTCCTATTCCGAGTATCACTCCAAATCGTACAGCGCCTACGGCGGCTCGTGCGGTCCCCGGTACTATCCGCCGCGCCGTACGTACGACGTCGGATACACCGCCCACGCCGGAGCGTATCGCTCGTACGGCTCGTATTCGACGTACCACCACTCGTACGGCCACTCGTACGGCCAGTCGTACGGTGGCTGGTACGGCGACGCGTACGGAGGCCGTTACTCCGGGCGCTACCGCCATTACGGTCCGGCGGCGTTCGAGGCGTACCCGCAGACCAGCTCCGAGGGGCTGCCGTGGCGGGTCCGCATGCGGCAGCGACTCGCGGCCGCGCAGGAGACCGCGAGTGCTCCGGGCGCGCCGGCGCCCGCTGGAGAGGTCAAGCCATCGAGCGCGCCCGCCGCCCCGGCGGCGCCGACCGATAAGACGCCCAGGGCCCCACGCCCGCAGAAAAGAGGGTATCTTTATTACCCCGACACCGGCGAGGTCGTCGACGGCTCGCGGGCGGGGGTGCCGGTATCGGCTCTGGCGGTGACTCGCTCCGAGCGCCCGTCGGAAGAGAAGAAGAAGCTCGTCGTCGTCGACGCGGGCGACCGTTCGAAGAAGCGAGAGGGAGAGAGCCGTTCGGGTGGCGCTCGGCGGTGACGCCCGGCGGCGTTGAGCGGGCGACTGGAGCCGCTCGCTCCGACGCGACATGCCTCGCTCGATCCAATTCAAGCCGTCGCCGGAGCCGACGATCGGTGTCGAGATCGAGCTCCAGATCATCGACCAGCGCACGGCCGATCTGGTCCCCGGCGCGCCCGCCATCCTCGAGCGCGTGCCGGAGCACGAGCAGCCCTTCTTCAAGTCGGAGCTCTACCGGAGCTGCCTCGAGATCAACACGCCGATCTGCCACGATCTCGACGAGGTTCGCGAGCAGCTCGTCTCGAAGCTCGTCCTCCTGAACGAGATCGCCGCGCCGCTCGGCTACGCGATCGTCGGCGCGGGAAGCCACCCCTTCGCCGTGGCTCAACGCCAGGAGCTCACCGATTCCGATCGGTATCGCAAGCTCGTCGACATGCTGCAGTGGACGGCGCGACAGTTCAACGTCTTCGGGCTCCACGTCCACGTCGGCGTCGACAGCGGCGAGAAGGTGATCGCGCTCCTCAATCAGAGCGTCCTCTACCTGCCCCATCTCCTGGCGCTGTCGTCGAGCTCGCCCTTCTGGGAGGGCGAGGACGCGGGGCTGCACTCCGTGCGAAGCAAGATCTTCGAGGTGCTGTCGATCGCGGGCATCCCGTATCCGTTCAACAGCTGGGACGACTTCTCCAGACTGGTCGCCCACCTGATCGACACCGGCTCGATCCACACCTTCCGGGAGATCTGGTGGGACGTTCGCCCGCACCCGGATTTCGGCACGCTCGAGTGGCGCATATGCGATTGCCCCTCGACCATGAACGAGCTCATGGCGCTGGTGGCGGTGATGTACACGCTCGTCGTCAAGCTCTCCGACGACTTCGACCACGGCTTGATCCACCGGCGCCCGCACGACTCGATCATCCGCGAGAACAAGTGGCGGGCGACGCGCTACGGCGTGCACGGCCAGATGATCGACCCGGTGAGCTACAAGAGCATCCGCATCCGCGACGCGATCGCCATGCTCCTCGACGAGCTCCAGCTCCATTCCGCCCGGCTCCGCGCCGGCCCCTGCATGTCGACCGTCTCGGACATGGCGCGCTCGGGAACGAGCGCCGACCGCCAGCGCGAGGTCTACGCGCGCACGGGCGACCTCCAGTCGGTGGTCTTCGCCCTCCGCGACGAGTTCGCGGCGCAGCTCGGCAACGACTGAGGAACGGGGTCCGAGACGATCCGAGAAGGGCGGCTCCGCGGTCAGCGCGCCTCGCTACTCTCCAGCGCGGCGCTTGCGGGCGCGGCGCACGCGTCGCGCTCGCTCCGGCAGTCGAAAGGGGCCGGAGACTCCGCCAGCAGCTCGTCATAGATCGAGATCGCTTTCCGTCGCGCGGTCGTCGCGTCAGTTCGCTCTTCATGACCGCTCCGGATCTCGATGGCACGCGCCAGAGCACAGAGAGCACGCGCGTACTCCAGGCGGTACTCCCTGTTTCCGGGGAACGCCGTCACGATCGCCTCGAGGAGCCCGGTCGCGTCCGCACGGACTCTCGCTCCAGCCGAAGCCCTTCCCTCGCTCTCGAGGAGGTTCGCGAGCGGGCCCGACTTTCGTGCCAGGAGGAGGTAGTAATCGGCGACTGAGGGATCCGGTGGGATCGACCTCAGGAACTTGACGAGCTTCCCATGGGTCTCCGCCGCCCGGGGGAGCCGCCGGCCCGCGGCACACGCGTCGCAGAGCGCGTCGTATGTCAAACCGAGCTCCCTCAAGTAGTCCTCGCCCGGCATCGGCGCGCGCAGGTTCTCCAAGAGCCCCACGGATCGCTCGAAATCGCCGATGGCATCCGCGATCTCGCCGTTGCGCCGACGGAGCTCTCCCCGCCTCTTGAGCAGTCGCGCGAGACGCCAGCGGTACTCGCTCGCCCACGGCGCGCGTGCGCTCATGCCCTCGAGGAGCTCGACGGTGTCGCGGTCGGGATCCCTCGACCGTTCGAGGAGAAGGGGCGGACGGACGGGCGGCTCGCCCAGGGCCTCGATCGCCTGCCGGAGCTCCTCCCACTCCCGCCAGGGCAGAGCCCTGACCTCGCCGCTCTCATCGACTCGCGCTGCGAGGGCGACCTCGGTTCGCATCGCCATCTCCTCGATGCTCCCTGGTGGCTCCGGAAGGAGCCAGACGACCGCCTGTCCGGTGGAGGTGCCCGCTGCAAGTCGTCGCCCCTGGGGATCGAAGGCAAGCGCCCTGGTCTCGCCCGGCAGCTCGAGTATCGCAGCGTGCCACGGCGGCGCTCCGGCGAGACTCCACAGCCGAACCTCGCCACTCGTCCCCGTCGTCAAAAGATCTCCTCTCGGGTGGAACGCAGCATCCAGGACCCGCCCGGGGTGATGGAGCGGCCCACCGGCGGAAGCGGCGTCGGCGATCGAGAGCACTCGCGCCGTGCCGTCTTCCGAGCCACTGGCCAGAAGAGCCCCCTGTCGGCCGAACGCGAGCGCCGTGATGTGGTTCCGGTGAGTCGGCCACGCCGCCTGAATCGAACCGGACGCCATATCGACGATGCGGACCGACCGGTCCTGCAAGCCGGCGGCCAGCAGGTCCGTGGCCTGCTCGAAGGCCACCGCGCGGATCCCTCCCCGGATCTCGATCGGGTCACCGATCTGCTTTCCGGTGTGAGGGTCCCACCTGAGGATCCGCCTGTCCGTTGAGGCGACGAGGGTCTCGTCGCGGGCGAAGGCGACGGCACGCACTCGACCCTCGTGAGCGAGCGCACGAATCGGCTGCCCATCGTTGGCGCTCCACACGCCCACGGTCGCGTCGTCGGACGCCGTGGCGATGATCTTTCCGCCGGGACTGAACGCCACGGCGTTCACCCACTCGAGGTGGAACAGCGACGGAGCGCGGGGCTCACCGGTCTCGAGGTCCCAGAGCACCGCGGTCCAGTCCTGTGACGCGGTGGCGAGGACGGCGTCGTCGGGACTGAAGGCGATGTCGCGCACGGCGCGCGCGTGAGCGCGGGACGAGCGCAGCGCGCTGGCCGTCTTCCAGATGCGCGTCGATCCGTCGTCGGAGACGGACGCGACCAGCGATCCGTCCGGAGAGAAGGACGCGCCCCGGAGCGAGCCCGGGTGCGGGAAAGGGGGAGCGTGCGGCTCGCCGCTTTCGATGTTCCAGAGCCGCGCCGTTCGGTCCCGTGACCACGACAGCAGGATCGAGCCGTCCGGACTGAAGCGGATGCCCGTGACGCGATCCTCGTGCGCGAGTGGTTCGCCTCGCGGTTCGCCGGTGGCAGTCTCCCACAGCCGCACTGTCCTGCCGAGCGAGCATGATGCGATCGTCTCACCATCGGGGCTGAACGCCACGTCGAGAACCGTTCTCCGGTTCTCGAGCGGCGGACCGAACTGCCGACGGGTCTCGACGTCCCAAAGGCGTACGGTCGAGCCTGTCGCCGTCGCCAGAAAACGACCACGCGGCCCGTATTTCACAAGTACCGCCTTGCCGGCAGTGGCCAGGGGGCGTCCGGTGGGGCGACACGAGTCCACCGCGAGCAGCTGAGCCGATCGGCGCAACCCGACGGCGAGGAGGCCGCCATCGGGGCTGATCGCGACCGAAAGGACCTCGTCCGCCGAGCTCGTCTCGCACACCGGCGAAGCGGCGCCGGGGCGCCAGACCCTGACGGTTGCTCCGGCGAGCGACACGAGCAGGTCGCCGGCGGGATTGAAGAGGAGCTCCTCGATCGGTTCGTCGCCATGGTCGACCGGGACTGCGAGCGGCTCGCCTCCGTGAAGCTGCCAGATCCGCACCGCCCCGTCCTCGCCCCCGGCTGCGAGGAGATCGCCGGACGGGCTGAACACCAGGACGCGGACCGGGGCGCCGAGATCGAATGGGGATCGTGCGGGCGTCCACGAATCCGTCCGCCAGATCGCGACAGCCCCGTCCTCGGAGCTCGTTGCGACAAGCTGGCCGTCCGGACTGAACGCCGCGGCCGTCGCCGGTCCCTTCTGTCCGATGACGCGGACGAGCCGGCCCGAGTGTACGCGGTGCCACACGGCCCACACTTCCTCGATTCTCTTCCGGAGACCCGGCGACTCCTCGGCAGTTCGTCGCGCCTCGACGAGATCGAGGAGGCCGAGCGCGTCGCCTTCCTCGAGACGCCGCACGCCGCGCTCGAGCTGCGACCTCGCCAGCAGCTCCTCGGCGCGCTGGCGCTGACTCTTCGCCTCGAGGAAGAACGCGGTGGTGCGCTCCTTCTCTCGCCAGATGAGCAACGTGCTGGCGGCGAATCCAGTCGCCGCCAGAAAGAGGAGGGCGACCGCTGCCGTGACGACCGCTCGATGCCTGCGGGACCATCGCACGGCGCGCGCCGCGAGCGACGGGCGGCTGGCGCGGATCGGCCGGTCCTCGAGGAAACGCTCGAGATCGGCGGCGAGGTCGGCCGCGGTGGCGTAACGATCCCCGGGCTCCTTCGCCATCGCTTCGAGGACGATGGTCTCGAGGTCGGTCGGGATCGATGGGTTGAGGCGCCTCGGCGGTCTGGGCTCCCCGGCGGCGATACGGCGGAGGACTTCCTCCCTGTCGCGGCCCGGCACCGCCGGCTCGAGCGTCACGAGCTCGTAGAGCGTCGCGCCGAGGGCGTACACGTCTGCGCGCGGATCGACGACGGCGCTCCGGCCGAGGGCCTGCTCGGGGCTCATGTAGCGCAGCGTGCCCACGAGGTCGCCGCTCGCGGTCAGCCCGGGATCGCTCTGGACACGGGCGAGACCGAAGTCCGTGACCCAGAGGTGCCCCTCGATGTCGACCAACAAGTTAGCCGGCTTGATGTCGCGATGGATGACCCCCATCGAGTGAGCATGCTCGAGCGCGCTCGCGGCCTCCGCGCCGAGCCGTGCCGCGGTGCGGAAGAACGCTCGCCTCGAGGACGATTCGTCGGCGGTCGGGGAGTCCGCGAGCACGCCCGCGCCCCTCCCGCTCCGAAGCTCGTCGATGACCTCGGCCAGTGTCCGACCCGCCACGTGCTGCATGGCGTAGAAATGGACGTCGCGGTCGCAGCCGACCGCGTGGACGGGGACGATGTGAGGGTGATGGAGCTGAGCGGCCGCCTGCGCCTCGTTCCGGAAGCGCTGGAGCTGGCGCTGATCGAGCACCGCCGCAAATGGAAGCACCTTGAGCGCGACGCGCCGCCCGAGCGAGACTTGCTCGGCCTCGAAGACGACGCCCATGCCGCCGCGGCCGATCTCGCGCAGGATGCGGAAGTCACCGATACGGTCCTCGCAGCGGAAATCGCCCGGATGACGTAGTCCGACCGCGGCGCGGTGGAGGCAGTCGAGGCTCGCCAGGTAGTCTGCGAGCGCGTCGGCGAGGTCGGGATGCCGGGCGAGGAGCGATGCAGGATCGGGCGACTCCCCGCGCTCGAGGGCGCCGACGTAGTCCTCGAGGATCGCCAGCATGCGTGCGGTCCTCTCGGGATCGGCCTCGCCCCCGTCCGGCCCGATGACGTCGGCTTTCCCGCTCACAGGAGGTCCTCTTCCGTGAAAGAGTCTCGTAGTCGGCGGAGGGCGCGCAGCCAGAGCATGCGCACCGCTCCGGCGGTGCGGTCCATCCGTCGCGCCACCTCGTCGAAGGGGAGCCCCTCGAGGTTGCGCAGCACGATGACTTCACGGTGGGCATCCGGAAGTCGGGCCAGGCGATCCGCGACGATGAGCGAAGCCTCGCGATGGCGCGCGACGGAGCTCGGCGATCTCCAACGGCTGGCGAGGGCGGACTGAAAGCTCGCTGCCGAGCTCTCGAGCGCCGCAACCGTCCGCTCGAGCGAGATCTCGCGCCGGAGATCGCGCTTCTGGGTCAATACCTCGCGTTCGACGAGGCGCGACACGTTGTTGAGCAGGATGCGCCGCAGCCAGGCAAGGAAGGCGTGCTCGCTGTCACCGCGGAAGCTGCCGAAGTCGCGGTGCGCCTCGAGGAAGGTCTGCTGCACGACATCGGCGGGGCTGGCGCGGCGCTCGAGATGGAGGTCGATCTGCGTCCGCGCGAGGAGATGGAGGTAGTTGCGGCAACGCTCGAAGAGCTCGCCGAGCGCGGCTGGGGCATCGGCGCCGCCGCCGCGGGCGCGGGCGAGAAGATCTGTGGTTGTGCCCTCGACCACCAGCTGCCTCCGCTTCCCCGACCTGCACGCAACCCTTGCTGGGATCAAGAGTAGGGTCTGGGGGCCGCAGAATCAACACGAGAGTCGCGTGACATCCGCGCCTCGATTTCGACCTTTTGGATGGGGGGAGTGCTCTGGTCATGAAGCGGGACATGAACGAGGCGTCAGGAAGACTCACGGCCGGCCGTGAGAACCCGTATGCTCTGGAGCCGCTCGAGGCGCGGATCCTGCTGAGCGCCGACGCCCCGTGGGAGATCGTCGAGGACAGCGACGAAGCTGTCGAGGTCGCCGGGCTCGATCCTGCGGTCCTGATCGCCGAGGACGACGAGGCGTGGACGAGAGAGGACGGACCGCTCGTGGTCGACGTTCTCTCCAACGACGCCGGCGCCTGGCCGCTCCACGTCGTTTCGACGTCCCGGCCGGAGCACGGTGACATCGCGATCAACGACGACGGGACGCTCACCTACACCCGCAACCAGGGCTTCAACGGCACGGACTCGTTCAGCTACACCGTCACCGACGGTGAGGCTAGTGCGGATGCGACCGTGCGGGTCACCGTGACCCCCGAGGCACGGGTCTCCAGGAGGGCCCACCTCGGTGACGGGGTCGTCGTCGGTGAGGGCGCCGTGATCAAGCGTCGAGCCGAGGTCGGCGACGGCTCGGTCATCGGCAGCGGCGTCGTGGCCGGCAAGCGCGTCTCGATCGGCGCCGACAGCCGCATCGAGCAGGACGCGCGTGTCGCGAAACGAGTCTCCATCGGAACGAATACCCAGATCGGCCGAAACGTCGTCCTGCGCCCGAAAGTCGCCATCGGCGACGCCGTGCGCATCGGCGCGGGCACCATCGTCCAGAGAGGTGTCGTCATCGGCGATCGGGTCACCATCGGCAGTGATGTCCTCATCGGAAAGCGGGCGCGTATCGGCGACGACGCCTTCGTCGGCGACGAATCGGTCATCCGGTCCCGCGCCGCGGTCGCTGACGGCGTCATCGTCCCGGCCGCGAGCATCATCTCGAAACGCGCGACCTACACGCGAGTTGCAGCGTCTCCGGCGCCCTCCGGCGGGGATCCCGATGGGGGCGGTGTGGGAGGTCTCCCTTCGCAGATCTTGCTTGCCGACGTGTCGACGTGGGTCGAGCAGGCGGGCCCGATCAGTCACGGCGGGTTCGAGATCGGCAACCCGGGTGCCGCCGACGACTTCGTCGCCGGTGCGATCCACTCGATCGCGATTCACCCGGGGAAGCCCGAGATCGTCTTCGTCGGCACGGTCAACGGCGGCGTCTGGCGGACGCGTGACGTCGACCGCGTCGACGCCGGCGTCCGCAGCCCCGACTGGGAGCCGCTCACCGACCACCTGCCGTCCCTGGCGATCGGCTCGGTAGCGATCAGCCCCTTCGATCGACACGGCAATCCGGTAGATGAGACCACCCCGACACCGATCGATGAGCTCGTCATCTTCGCCGGGACCGGCAGCTTCTCGAGCCACGCGCAGGAGGGGGGGCGCGGCATCGGGCTCCTGCGGAGCGATGACGGCGGCGCCACGTGGTCGATCGTCGGGAAGGGGATCGAGGGCGCCGTCACCGCCGTCCTGCCGACCGAGATCCGCACGGGCGGCACCGGCGCGACGCAGGTGGTCCTGGTGGCGACGGTCAGCGAGGGCGTCAGCAAGGAGGGGCTCTACCGGAGCGGCGACGGGGGTGCCACTTTCACGCGCGTCTCGGGCACCACCGGACTTCCCGCCGGCGGCGTCAGCGACGTCGTCGTCGAACCGAGCGACCCGACGCGGTTCATCGCGGCGGTGCCGGGGGAGGGCCTCTACGAGAGCAACGCCGGCGCGACGTCGTGGTCGGTGTTCGACACGTTCACCGGCGACTTCTCGGAAAGCGTGGGCATCGACCTGGCGGTCCAGAAGGACCTGCCGGGCTACGTCTACGCTGCCCCGGTCCTCTCCAACGGAGAGATCGGCCACATCGTCCGCTACGAGAGCATCCCGACGGGCGGCGAGAACATCGAGATACTTCCCCAGCCGGGCTTTCGCGGAATCAGCTCGGACCTCGTCGCTCGGATCGACGGCGATAGAATCTTCCGTCTGGCTGATGGCGTCGGATTCCCGGCGATCGACCAGACCGTCGAGGCCTTCGCCTTCTTTGGCGTCGACCTCTATGCCGGTGGGGAATTCACCACCGTTGGCGGCATGCCGGCGATGCACCTCGCCAGGTGGGACGGGGCGAAATGGGCGCCGGTGTCCGGGGCTCCCGACCTGGTCTTCGCGCTCGAGGTGTTCGACGACGGCGGCGGCGAGGCGCTTTACGTCGGTGGGCACTTCGACGGCGGCGTCCGGCGATTCGACGGTACGACGTGGAGTGATGTCGGTGGTGGGGTCGACGGCGCGGTCCACGCGCTCACAGTCTTCGACGACGACCCGTCGGATGCGACACCGGCAGCGCTCGTGGTCGGCGGCGACTTTGGTAACGCCGACCCCGGCGGAACCCCGGTCGCCGTCAACAACGTCGCCCGGTGGGACGGCACGAAGTGGAGCGACCTCAAGGGTGGCATCACGCTGCCGGCCGATCCCCGCAACGTGATCGTGCGCGAACTCGCCGTCTTCGACGAGGACCCGAACGACGGCCTCCCGCCGGTCCTCTTCGCCGGCGGGGTCTTCACGCGCGCGGGAGGTTTGTCCTCCGAAGGAATCGCCCGCTGGGACGGGACGGACTGGTCGAAGCTCGGCGGCGGTGTCGATGGCGACGTATTTGCAATGGCGGCGTTCGAGCACGCGTCGGCGCGGGGGCTCTACGTCGGCGGTGATTTTTCACGAGTCGATGGGATTTCGGCGAACAACCTCGCACGGTGGGACGGGAGCGCCTGGAGCGCCGTGGGGAACGGCGTCGACGGCTTCGTTTACGCCCTTGCGAGCTTCGACGAGGACCCGGCGGACTCGACTCCGGCTGTCCTCTTCATCGCCGGCGACTTCACCGAAGTCGGGAACAGGACGCGGGCACGAAACCTGGCACGCTGGGACGGTGAGAACTTCAGGCGTTGGTTCGACTTCGACGGCGAGGTCCGCACCCTCGAGGTCGTCGAGCCCGGAGGCGGTGCGGTTCAACGCGGCCTTTACGTCGGAGGCGCGTTCGAGCGCGGCGGCGTCACGCTCGTGCGGGGACACCTCTCCGCGGCCGGGATCGCCGCTGACCCGACCGATCCCGATGTCGTCTACGTCAGCGGCGTCCAGAGCGTCCTCCTCGGCCGTTTCTCGACGGACGCCTGGACAGCGCTCAGGGACAACGCCGCGAGCGGCACCCGTACGCACGCCGACTCGCGCGACATGGTTTTCGACGCCGCCGGGGACCGTCTGCTCGAGGCGAGCGACGGCGGCATGGCGCTGCTCGTGGACCCACGGGACGTCGCGCCGGAGTCGCGGCAGTGGTTCTCGATCAACGGCGATCTCGACACGACGGAGGTCGTCTCGGTCGCATACGATCCGGATGGCGAAGTCATCATCGCCGGCACGCAGGACAACGGCTCGATCGAGAAGGAGGTTGGAAAGCAGGATCCGTGGGAGCATTTCGACGGCGGCGACGGCAACACACAGCAGGTCGCCCTCGAGCCCGGAGCGCTCGGGAGGACCTACCGATACACCCTGGCGAACAATTTCAAGTGGTTTATCCGCCGGCGAGAAACCCTCCTCGGGGTCGACGAGGAATCCGTCAGGCTGAGCGACGCCGCCAGGGGCGATCACCTCGCCGGCCTGAACAGCGACGACGAGGAATTCGCCGAGAGCGGCGCGTACACGATCATCCCCTTCGCGCTCAACGCCGTCGAGCCGAAGCGCATGCTCATCGGTAAAGAAGGACTCTACGAGTTCGACAAGCGAGGCGATGTCCTCCGCAGGGAGATCGCGCTCCCGCTGCAGACCGGGCGGATTACCGCCGTCGCGTACGGCGGCTTCCGCGATGGCGAGGGAAACGCCGATATCATCTACGCGGCCGAGAGGAACAAGATCTGGGTCCGCGCAGCGGAGAACCTCCAGCCGGTCGCGGAGAGGCTTCGCAATACGACGTTTATCGCGGACATCGCCCTCGACCCGGACGACTGGCGGATCGCGTACGCCGCCACGAACGGCGGTATATTCAGGCGGGACCCGGCGAAGGGTACGTGGGTCGATATCACCGGATCGCTGCAGGGTCGTGTCGCCGACCTCCGCGCCGTCGAGGTCGTCGAGGTCGCCGGCAAGACGGTCGTACTCGCCGGCGGTCTCGGCGGGGTCTACCGCACCTTCGAGCCTGCGGGGGCAACGGCGCAATGGACGCAGGTGGGAGCGGGGCTTCCGAACGCGCTCGTCACGGACATCGACTACGAGAAGACCGACGACATCCTCGTCGTCGGCACGCTCGGCCGTGGCGTCTGGACGATCGGCGGACCGGGGAGCGGCGTCTCGGCGAGCGCGGCGGTCGCCGCCTCCGGGAGCCTCGAGGTGCGCTTCGAGGACCCGGCGGAGACGATCATCCTCAATCGCGACCGGAACAACCGGCTTCTCCTCGACGTCTCGGTCTTCGAGGACCAGGGTGGCACGCTCGTTCTCAAGGAGGCGACCGCCGTCCCACTGTTCGCTCTCGAGACGATCGAGGTGATCGGCTCGACGAACGACGACACCTTCATCGTCGACAGCACCAACGGGCCGGTCGCCGTGCACCTCGGAATCCACTTCGACGGTGACGGCGGGATGAACACGCTCATCCTGAGTGACGGTAACGGCGTCACGGACTTTCTGCCGCCCGCCGACGGCGAGAGCGTGCTGATCCGGGACGATCAGGTACAGCGCGTGACGTACGAGAACGTCGACGGACTGCCGGTCCAGGTGCCGAACCCGCTGGCTACGCGAGTCCCGTCGATCGGCAACGCCATGGTCCGCATCGCCTCGTGGTCGGAGAAGCTCAACTCGCCCGAGGGCTTCGGGCTGAATCTCGGTGCCCTTGGCGAGACCGTTGGACGGGCGCTCAACGGCGTCCGTCGCGTCTTGCGCCTGCCGACGAGCGACCCGGTGGAGGAGCAGGCGCCTCTCGCGACCGAGTCCGGCTTCGGCGACCAGGTCCTCCGCCGCTTCTTCGAGGACGGGGACGGCGGCTTCTCGCTCGCCTCGATCGGAGATTCGATCGCCACGCCGGGAGAGCTCCGCGATCGGCTCGACGCGCTCGACGACATTCCCGGAAGTGTCAGTTTCGTCGAGACGCCGGAAATGACCCGCTTCGACGTCGAGATCACGAGGCCACTCTCGGGGGAGGCCGACATCGAGGTCGAGGCGCTCGCGGGAAGCGTCGAGCTCACCGGGTCGATCGAGGTCGAGGCCGACCTCACGCTCAAGATCGTCTTCGGCGTCGACGAGCGAGGTTTCTTCATCGAGCCGGACGCCCGCGCCGAGCCCGAGCTGACGGTGACGAACGTGCGCATCTCGGGCGACGTCGACGCCATCGGCCGCTTCGGCTTCATCGAGGTGACGCTTGCGGACGCCGCGCTCACCGTCGATCCTGCGGTGACGCTTACCGTGGACCTCGTCGATCCAGGGCCCGACCCGTTCACCGGCGAGACCGACGGCCTCATCCGCATGCCCGATTTCGACGCCGCGATCGGCGACCTCATCGACGCGGCGCTCACCGGCAACCCCGACGCCGACGACCTCGTCTTCACGGGCGACTTCACCGTCTCGCCGCTCATCGCGGGTCTGCCGCCCTTGCTCGAGATCGAGGGCACGGTGAAGCTCGCCTGGCCCGACATCAACGACCCGACTAACGTCGAGGTCTCGGCCGAAAACGACGGCGGCAGCGACCTCCTCGACTTCCTCAACCTCGACAAGACGCAGCTCCTCAACGCGCTCAACGAGCTCTCGGCGTGGCTCGACGCGACCGCCGGGATTGACGTCATGGGGACGAAGATCCCGCTGGTCAACAAGACCCTCGGCGAGATGCTCGAGCGCGCCCCGGGCGAGCTCGTATTCGACATGACCTCGATCGACGAGATCACCGAGGTCGTCGAAAAGGACGCGTTCGAGGAGTTCACCGTGTTCCTCACCGCGGGCGATCTCCTCAAGCTCGGGGTCGCGCCGGGTAACCGCGTCGAGTACCTCGGCGCTGGCGGCGAGACGTTCGAGGGCGTCATCGACCGGACAACGCGCACCGAGCTCACTGTCCGCTTCCTGAAGACGCTCGACCAGGAGCCGGAGCGCGAGGAGCCGCGGGTGAGCATCTTCAGGAGTGCGTCCTTCTCGAGCAAGGTCGTGCCCACCTCCGAGCGCCTCGAGGAGTCGGGCAAGCGCCAGTCGGAGGGGAAGACGCTCCAGGATGTCCTCGAGGACCTCGCCGAGCGCCTCGACATCGACCCGGAGCGGTTCGGCGTCAGGACGGAGGGCACCGGCCAGAACCGCGTCATCGAGCTCACCATCCCCTTCGACCCCGACCCGATCGAGTTCGTCGACGAGACGCTCGACTTCGAGGACGCGGTGAAGGGGCTCCGAATCGACGCGGAGGGGGAGCTCACGCTCTCGCTCGACCCGGTGTTCGAGATCCCGCTCGGGATCCGTCTGGCGAAGGACCTGCCTTTCTCCGAGCGCGTCTACTTCATCGAGAACGACACCCCGGAGGCGACCTTCACCCTGTCAGCGAACCTCGACGATCCCGTGCTCACCGGGCGGCTCGGGTTCCTCGCGGTGCGGGTCGAGGAAAACGCCGATGTCGCCGACAACGCCGGCATCACCATCGAGGCGACGGTCGACATCGATCTGCGCGATCCCGGCGTCGATGCCGACGACGACGGCAAGGTCTTCCTGAAGGAGCTGCGCCCGCGGGACCTCTCGAAGGTCTTCGACGCCGATCTCGACGGCCGCTTCGACATCGATGGGCTCCGCGTCACCGCGGCGGCGGGGATCGTGTTTCCCGGCGCGCTCCTCATCTCGCTCGACGGTGACGGCCCGGGGCGCGTCGAGGACGTCGGCGACCTCCGCGGCGTGCTCGACGGCATCGAGATCGACGGCGAGCTCGATCTCCTGAACTTCAACAACCTCGACCCCTACGCCATCCTCGCGCTCCTGAAGCAGCTCTCGGAGTGGCTCGACGTCCTCCGAGACGAGCCGGTCGTCGACACGCCGATCCCCCTCACCGGCGGCCGTACGGTCGGCGACGTGCTCGACCTCAAGGACGCGCTCCTCGCCACCCTGGTCGATTTCATGGAAGACCCGCCCGGGACCGGGACGCCGCGCTTCGAGACCGTGCAGGGCCTCGCCGATGAGATCGCGACGCGGCTCGGCATCGACCCCGCGATTGTCGACGCTCGCTACGATCCGGCGACCGACGAGCTCGGCTTCCGGATCACGCCATCGTTCGCGTCCGAGATCGCCGCCGTGCCCTTCGACGTCGACCTCGACCTCGGGCCGCTCGGCGGCGTCGAGAGCTCGAGCACGCTGCGGCTTGACGGCTCCGTCGACCTCGATTTCACCATCGGCGCGGACCTCTCGCCGATGGCCGCGACGATCACGGCGATGGAGGACGCGCCGGCGGACGGCAAGCTCTCGGCAGACGCCAGCTTCACCCTCGCCGTCAACGACGGCGTGCCCTTCGAGATCACGATCGCCGCCGACGCAAGCAACACCTCCGTCGATGACCTCGTCGCCGACGTCAACGACGCCCTTGCGGACGCCGGCGCCGCAGGGCTCATCGTCGCCGGTCGTGACGGCGATCGGCTGACGCTGACGGCGTCGCGCCTCGGGACGAGCGCGTTCCTGCAGGTCTTCATCGGCGAGGGTGACCCCGCGGTGGAGCTCGGCTTCGAGAGCGGTCAGTCGGACATCGACCGCATCGGGACGCGCTTCTTCCTGCGCGACGCGTCGGTGACAGGTCGCGCGACACTCACGGCCGACAGTCTCGACGCCTCGGCGGGGATCGGCTTCCTCGGCGTCGAGGTCGAGGACGCCTCGGGCTCGATCGACCTCTCGCTCACGCTGCCCTTCGAGGATCCCGGCACCGGCGCCGCCGACGGCAGGATCACGCTGCCCGAGCTCTGGCAGGCGATCTCCCGCCTCGAGGACCTCGTCCCAGCTCCCGAGCTCGGCGGCACGATCGACCTCGACCTGCCGATCCAGGTCGTGCCGCCCTTCCTCGTCGGCGACCTCGGCGAGCCGAGGATCATCATCGCCGACTGGGACTACTTCCAGGAGCCGATCGAGGACGCCATCCAGTTCATCGACATGGATCGGATCCTCGACTTCCGGGGTCTCTCGTTCACGCAAATCGCCGCGGCGATCGCGAGCGTGGCGGAGTTCCTCTCCGAGATCGAGGGGCCGGCGTTCCTCGACCGCGACCTGCCGGTGGTCAACCGCAGCATCCGCGAAATCCTCGACCTCACGTCCCGCTTCGCCGGCCGGCTCGCGGGGCTTCAAGACCCCGGGACGCTCCAGGCGCTCGAGGGCGAGCTCGAGCAGCTCCTCGCGCCGCTCGGGATTCCGCCCGAGAGCGTCGAGGTGTCGCCCGACGTCGGCGCCGTCAGGATCGACCTCGTCTTCGCGAGCGGGGTCGACAGAGAGTTCCCCCTGAACCTCGACCTCGAGGCGCTCCTCGCGGCCGCGAACGTGCCGCCCGAGCTCCAGGGAGTCGCGAGCCTCATCGACGTCGAGGGCTCGGCGAAGCTCGGCGTCGACCTCGACGCGAGCTTCGGCCTCGCGCTCGGCTTCGATATCTCGGGACCGCTCCCCGTGCCCTTCCTCTACGACTCGACCGGCCTCGAGCTCACCGCCGGTCTTCGCGGTGAGGAGATGGACCTGACGCTGGCGGCAGGGCCGCTCGGGATCTTCGTCCGCGACGGCACCGTGACCTTCGATGTCGACGGCGACGATGTCGACTTTAACGGCGACTCCACCGCCCCGGCACGCTTCGACATAGGGCTCGAGCCGGGACCGAACGGCCGCTGGATGCTCGGGGACGTGCTCGACGGCACGATCCCCATAGACGACGTCATCGCCGAGCCCGAGATCACGGGGGCGGCGACGGTGGCGCTGCCGCTCTACTTCCCGACGAGCGACGCGCCGCTCGGCAGCGCCGATGACGCGAACGGCAACGGCATCCCCGACAACGTCCTCCACGTCACCCTCGCGGACCTCGGCCAGGTCCTCCGCGGCGACCTGAGCTCGGTGAACGTCGACGAGACGCCCAACATCGCCGGCGAGTTCGGTCTCATCGAGCTCCTCGAGAACCTCGGCGTCGTCCTCGACGGCCTCGACCTCCTCCTCGGCACACTCCAGGAGGCGCTCGACAGCGAGGTCCTCTCCGAGCGGCTGCCCCTCATCGGCAAGCAGCTCGCGAAGGGGGCGCGCTTCATCGAGGACATGCGAGCCAGGCTCCTGCCGCTCCGCGACGCGCTCGGCGAGAAGCCGACGTCCGAGGCCGTCCGCGACGCGCTCTTCGGCGCCCTCGGCCCCCCCGGGCTCGGGTTCCTCGCCGACATCAACGGAGACGGAGTGGTGACGAGGGACGATATCCGCGTCATCATCGACGACGCGAATGGCGACGGCACCACCGATGAGCTCCGCTTCGAGCTCGAGCTCGCGCGCGAGCTGACACGCGTCACCCTACCCCTCGATCTCGATATCGGGATCCCCGCGCTCCGCTTCAAGTCCACGGGGGGCATCGAGCTCGAAGTCGGCTTCGAATTCCTCTTCGGCTTCGGCGTCAGCACGGAGAAGGGCTTCTTCTTCGACACCGCGGCCGAGCGGGACGGTCAGAATATCCCCGAGCTCGAGATCGGCTTCGAGGTCACGGTGCCCGACGGCTCGGTCGAGGCCACGCTCGCCTTCCTCCAGCTCCTCGTCGCCGACGACCGCGATACGCCCTCGTTCTTCCGCGGCGGCTTCACCGTCGACCTCACCGATCCCGACGACGACGGCCGCCTCACCTTCGGCGAGCTCGCGTCGGGCCCGTCCCTCGGCGACCTCGTCGACCCCGAGCTGGGGGCGGAGGCCGACGTCAACCTCGACATCGTCGCCGGCTTCGGCCAGGAAGGCGCGTTCCCCTCGATCGCCGCCGACTTCTCGCTTCAGTGGATGTTCGAGAAGGGCGCGGAGCCCCAGCGCCCGACGATCGCCTTCGAGAACATCCGCCTCAACGTCGGCGAGCTCTTCAGCCGGTTCGCGCGACCGATCTTCGAGCAGGTCGAGCGTATCTTCGGCCCCGTGATGCCGTTCGTCGAGGTCATGCGGTCGGAGGTGCCGGTGCTCTCGGACATCTCGAAGCGGACCACCGGCAAACCCCTGACGTTCCTCGAGCTCCTCAGCACCCCCAACCCCTTCATCCAGGTCTCGGGAGACGCGATCAAGTTCGTCGACGCCGTCCTCGGCACGCTCACCCTCATCAAGCGACTGCCGACGGACGTCGGCGACCTCTTCATCCCGCTCGGGAGCTTCACCATCGGGGAGGGGGTCGACCTCGATGGCGGCGGCCTCACGCTCGACGACCTCGTCACCGAGCCGACGGCGGATCCCGTCGCGGAGCTCGGGAGCCAGGATCCGGACGCCGCGGCGTACGTCGACGACCTCCGCGGCATCCCCGCCGACGAGGGCGAGACCGGCGGTATCCGGTTCCCGATCCTCGAGAACCCGGCGGCCGCCTTCGACCTCTTCACCGGCGGCGACGTCGTCCTCTTCGAGTACGACCTGCCAAGGCTCGACTTCGTCTTCACCTACGAGCAGTCCTTCCAGCCCTTCCCGCCGATTCCCCTCTTCGTCGTCATCGGCGGCACGGTGGGCGCCGAGGCCGACCTCGCGTTCGGCTATGACTCCTCGGGGCTCCGCAAGTTCGTCGAGGACGAGTTGCCGAAACCCGACAAGACGGACAGGGACTACAGTGTCCTCCTCCACGGCTTCTTCGTCAGCGATCAGGTCATCCTCGAGGATCAGGGCGAGTTCATCCGGGTCGAGGACAGGCCCGAGGCGCGGCTCTTCGGGAGCATCACCGCGGCGCTGGAGGTCAACCTGGTCATCGCCAGGGCCGGCGTCAGGGGAGGGCTCTTCGCCGACGTCCTCCTCGACCTCCGCGACCCGAACCTGAACGGCCGGGTCAACCTCGACGAGTTCGTCGAGGCTCCCGAGCACGGATTGCTCTGTATCTTCGAGGTCAGCGGCGCTCTCACCGCCGGGCTGCGCGCCTACTACGAGACCCTGATCGGCGGGGAGGAGTACGAGATCGGCAGCGTCGTGCTCCTCGACTTCGGCCTCGGCGACGATTTCTGCTCGCCCGGCCGCCTGGAGCCGAACGACTCGCTCGAGACCGCGGCCGACGTCGGAGTCGCTCCGGGCGTCCACCTCGAGGGCCTCACCGTCCAGCACGACCAGGACCACGACTGGTACCGCTTCGAGCTCCTGCGGCCGGACAGCATCGACGTCCACGTCGACTTCGACGCCGTCGGCGGCAACGTCGACCTCGAGGTCACCGACGCCGAGGGGAACGTGCTCGCGGCGGGAGTCAGCGAGGACGACGACGAGACGGTGACGCTCGCGGGGCTCGAGCCGGGGACGTATTACGCGCACGTCTTCGGCGAGGAGAATCACTATTCGCTCGCGATCGAGCCGGCGGCGTCGAGCTCGACGCGGGTGATCTACGTCAACGGCTCGGGCGGCGTCTTCCCCGACACCGAGACCTTCTACACGCTGGCGCCGGGAGACGACGCGAACGACGGCCTGGCCCCCGATCGGCCGAAGGCGACGCTCGAGGGTGCCCTCGCGGCGCACGATCTGGGACCGGACGATCTCGTCGTCGTCGAGGCCGGGACGTACGGCGCCGGCGAGGGCGGCGTCGACCCGATCGCGCTCCTCCCGGAGGACGGCGGCGCGGCGCTCGCCGGCTCCCCCGAGGGAAGCCTCCTCCTCTCGGGGATCGACATCCGCGGCGCCGACGGCTCGGCGATCCACGGGTTCAGCTTCCGCGGCGCGCCGGTGCGGATCCTCGCCGAGGGCGCGGACGAGCCGCGAGGGAACGTCATCCAGCGGAACACGTTCACCGGCGGCAGCTTCGGCGTCGTCGTCGAGGACGGCAGCGACACGCTCGTCGCCGAAAACTCGTTCGAGGGGGTGACCCTGGGCGTCCGGGTCATCCGGGGCGGCGGCACAGTCGTCCGCGGCAACTCGATCCGGGCGACGCTCTTCGGGGTCAACGTGGGGTCGTCGATCGACTCGGAGCCCGTCGAGGCGCTCGTCGAGGGGAACGACATCTCCGGCGCCAACGCCGGGGTCGCCGTCTCGGGGACGGAGACGACGGCGACCATCGCCCGCAACGTCCTCGTCGACAACGCCACCGGTCTCCAGCTCCTCGGCGGGGAGGTCGTCGCACGCGCGAACGACGTCTCCTCGAGCACCACCGGGATCCTCGTCGCGGGCGACCCGCTCGTCGAGGACAACGAGGTGCGCGGCAACTCGATCGGCATCCGGATCTCCGAGGGCTCGAGCACGGTCGTTCGCCTCAACGACGTCCACGACAACAGGGTCGGCATCCAGGCGGCAGGCGCCGACGCCGTGATCGCGGGCAACGACGTCCACCTCAACGCCGTCGGCATCAACTCCGACGGCGTGGTGGGCGGAGGCGACTGGTCGGCGCCGAACGTCGTCCACGACAACGAGACCGGCATCCTGGCGCTCGAGGGCGCCGTCGTCCAGTTCAACATCGTCAGTGCGAACGAGACCGGGATCGAGGCGGAGGACTCGACGCGCGTCCACCACAACGTCCTCTATCGCAACGCGGAGCAGGCGATTCTCATCGACGGGGCCCGCGGCATCTCGATCGAGCAGAATACGATCTACAACCCCGCGGGAATCGCGCTCACGCTCAAGATCGGACTCCTCCCGATCACGGGCGACCCGGAGGCAGCGGGCGACGGAGTACGCCTCACTGGCCGCGCCGAAGACGTCTCCCTCCGCAACAACATCATCTGGATCGAGAAGGGCTACGGCGTCCGGGTCGACAACGACAGCCAGCAAGGCTTCGCGAGCGACTACAATAACCTCTTCCGCTCGAAGGCGGGCAAGATCGGCTTCTGGCAGCGTGACTTCATCGACCTCCTCGACTGGCAGGTCGAGGCGGGCTTCGACGCGC
>JBFFXF010000070.1:0-29587 GCA_041569895.1 Planctomycetota bacterium
GCCGTCGAGCGCGTCGCCGTGCCGCTCACCGCCGGCGATGCCCGCGAGGCCTACTTCGCGTCGCACATCGTGCCCTTCCTCTCGAAGTACTGCACGCCGTGCCATGGCGAGGAGGAGCAGAAGGGTGACCTCGCTCTGCACGAGTACCGCGAGTCCGAGGCGAGCGCGAAGGACCGTGAGGTCTGGGAGGCGGTCGCCACCAAGCTGCGCGCCGGCGAGATGCCGCCCGCGAAGCACCGGCCGCGCCCCGGTGACTCCGAGGTAGAATCGGTGATCGGATGGGTCGACGCCGCCGTCTTCGGGAAGGGCACGGGCGCCGGGGCGATCGATCCCGGCCGCGTCACCATGCGCCGGCTGAACAACTACGAATACGATGCGACCATCCGCGACCTCGTCGGCCTCGACCTGCGTCTCGCCGAGACCTTCCCCGCGGACGAGATCGGCTACGGTTTCGACAACATCGGCGACATCCTTTCGATCCCCCCGCTTCTCCTGGAGAAGTACCTCGCCGCCGCGCAGAAGATCGTCAGTGGGGTGTGGAGCGACGAGGCCGCCCGCGCGCGGATCCTGATCTGCGAGCCGAAACGGCGGTCGGAGATGCGCTCGTGCGCCCGCAAGATCCTGCGCGCCTTCGCCACGCGTGCGTTCCGCCGCCCCGCCACTTCGGCCGAGGTCAGCCGGCTCGTCAAGCTGGTCGACCTGGCGACGAAGAACGACGACGGTTTCGACGTGGGGATCCAGCTCGCGCTCCAGGCGGTGCTCTCGTCGCCGTACTTCCTCTTCCGCGTCGAGCTCGACAGCCAGCCGGACAACCCGAAGGCGATCCACCCGCTGAACGACTTCGAGCTCGCCTCGCGTCTGTCGTACTTCCTCTGGGCCAGCATGCCCGACGAGGAGCTCTTCGAGCTGACGCGCGAGGGTCGCCTCTCGAACGACGACGTGCTCGCGCGACAGGTGGAGCGCATGATCGCCGACGAGAAGTCCCGCGGCCTCGTCGAGACCTTCGCCGCGCTCTGGCTCGGCAGCCGACAGCTGCGCGACGTCACCCCCGACCCGAACACCTTCCCCGAATTCGACGACAGGCTCCGCGACGCCATGCGCCGCGAGACCGAGCTCTTCTTCGCGGAGATCATGCGGAAGGACCTCAGCGTGTTGAATTTCATCTCGAGCGACTTCACGTTCCTCAACCGCCGGCTCGCCCGTCACTACGGCATCTCCGGCGTCGAGGGCGAGGAGGTCGAGCGCGTCGAGCTCGGCGACGACCGCCGCGGCGGCGTGCTGACGCAGGGCACCGTGCTCACGGTGACGTCGAATCCGACGCGCACCTCGCCGGTGAAGCGCGGCCGGTGGGTCCTCGAGCAGATCCTCGGCACGCCGCCACCGCCGCCGCCGCCGGGCGCCGACTCGTTCGCCGAGGGGAACCCCGACTCCGGGCCGGTCGGCCTGCGCGAGATGATGAAACGCCACCGCGCCGACCCGGACTGCGCCGTGTGCCACGAGAAGATGGACACCATCGGGATCGCCTTCGAGAATTACGACGGCGTCGGCGCGAGGCGGGAGCTCGACGGCCGGCAGCCGATCGATGCATCGGGCACGCTGCCGGACGGACGCGCGTTCGCGGACCTCGCGGGGCTCCGATCGATCCTCCTCGAGCATTACCGCGACGATTTCTGCCGCTGCCTGACGGAGAAGATGTTCACCTTCGCGCTTGGCAGGGGCCTCGAGTACACCGATACTGATGAGGTCGAGCGCATCGCGAAGAAGCTCGCCGAGAACGACTACCGCTTCTCGACGCTCGTCCTCGAGATCGTCAAGTCCGATCTCTTCCGCAAACGCAGAGGCGAACGACTGACACCATGAGCTCGATCATCACCGGCGACGCGCAATTGCAGCGACGGACTTTCCTCAGGGGCGCCGGCACAGCGCTCGCGCTTCCTCTCCTCGAGGCGATGCTCCCGACGGGCGAGCTCATGGGCCGGGCCTTCGCGGCCGCACCGCGCTCCGGACCGCCTCGCCGCATGGCGTTCTTCTACGTCCCGAACGGCATCCACATGCCGGACTGGACCCCGAGCGCCGTCGGCCGTCTGCCGGCGAGACTGCCGCCCGTCATGGCGCCGATCCAGAAGTTCCGCAGCGAGCTGCTGATCCTCAGCGGCCTGACGCAGGACAAGGCGCGCGCCAACGGCGACGGTCCCGGAGATCACGCGCGGGCCGCGGCGGCGTTTCTGACGGGGTCGCAGCCGTTCAAGACCGGGGGCAAGGACATCCGCGCCGGCGTCTCGGCCGACCAGCTCGCCGCGGAGCACGTCGGCAAGGAGACGCCGTTTCCGTCGCTCGAGATCGGCACCGAGAACGGCCGCCAGACGGGCAGCTGCGACTCCGGTTACAGCTGCGCCTACTCGAACAACATCTCGTGGAAGACCGAGTCGATGCCGATGGCGAAGGAGACCGATCCGCGCCAGCTCTTCGACCGGCTCTTCCCGAACGTCGCCGGCAAGCAGAGCGACACCGAGCTGAAGTACCGCGCCAGCCTCCTCGATTTCGTGCTCGACGACGCCAGGAATCTCGAGCGCAAGCTCGGCCGCACGGACAAGCGCAAGCTCGACGAGTACCTCACCGCCGTGCGGGAGATCGAGGAGCGCGTCGCCCGCGACGCGAAGGAGCGCAAGAGCCGCCAGATCCCGCGCGAGGCGACGGCGATGGCGAGGAGGCTCGCCGACGGCAGCCCGCGCGATCTCGGCGAGCGCATCCGCCTGCTCGGCGACATCCTGGTGCTCGCCTTCCAGGCCGACCTGACCCGCATCGCGACCTTCATGTTCGCGAACGAGGGCAGCAACCGCAGCTACCGCGAGGTCGACGTGCCGGAGGGGCACCACGACCTCTCACACCACGGCAACAAGGCAGACAAGCAACAGAAGGTGCAGAAGATCAACCTCTATCACATGCAGCAGTTCGCGGCGATCCTGCACCGGCTGGCGAGCGTCAAGGAGGGGAGCCGGAGCCTCCTCGATTACTCGATGATCGTCTACGGCAGCGGCATCAGCGACGGCAACAGGCACAACCACGACGAGCTGCCGATCCTCATCGCCGGCAAGGGCGGCGGGACGGTCAAGACCGGGCGACACGTGCGCCACCCGCGCAACACGCCGCTCAACAACCTCTACCTGTCGATGCTCGAGCGCATCGGCGTCCGCGCCGAGGCGCTCGGCGACTCGACCGGACGCCTCCCCGAGCTCTCCTGATCGACCGCCGTTCTACTCACACGGCGGATGCGCCTCGCACCCGAGGTCCCCGCGTGATCCCGGCTCGTCCGGATCCGCGCCGCAATCGATGTGGCCGGGCGCGGACGGCGGGGGCTGTCCGAGGAAGAGAAACCCGAGGACGCGGATGCCATCCGTGATGTTGATCTCGCTGTCGTTGTTGACGTCCTTCGCCTCCTGACACGAGATATCCGGATCGCCGAGGAAGAGGATGCCGAAGAGCTTCACGGCATCGGTGATGTTGAGCTCGCCGTCCTGGGTGGTGTCACCGCGACGGAAGAGCGGGCGCGGCGGCTGGATCGGCCCCGGCGCGATCCGTACGCGCAGACCATCGACCTCGGTCAGCGGCGTGAAGAAGTCGTCCACGAAGCGCAGCGCCAGGCCGGTGTCGCCGCCGCCCTCGAAGACCTTGACGAGGATGCGGTTGAGCCCCGGCTCGAGCCGGACGCCGGGCACGAAGTCCCCGCCCAGCACGTTCAGGCCGCGGGCGATGTTGTTCGTCCACACCGGGAGGTCGTTGACGTAGACCTGGACCGAGTCGTCACTCGCGACCTCGATGTTGGCATCGATCGGGTCGTCGGTGACGTTCTCGATGTAGGTGCAGTTGTAGACCATGTAGTCGTTGCCGGGATCACCTCCGAAGACGACGTTGTGGTCGATGTCGGGGCCGCCCGAGGAGTACAGGAACCACGTCGCCGTGTCGGGGGCGTTCGGGTTGATGTCATCACGCGCCGTCGGCTTCACCGCCGCCTGGTCGTCGAGGAGGATCTCCGTCCCGGGCGCGGGCATGATGTCCGCCTCGTTGACCGGCTCGCCGTCGACCGAGCCCCTGAGGTAGTCGCGCTCGATGTCCGCGACGCCGGGATTCGCGCAGCTCCGCCCCCCGCCGCTGACGCAGAACCAGTCGAGCGGGCCGAGGATCAGCCACTCGCGGATGAAGCCCTCGAGGTCGGGCACGCCGCCGCCGCCGGTGCAGGTCTGATCGGGGCAGCTCTCGTCGTCGGTGGTCCTCAGCGTGTAGGTGAAGAAACCGTCGCCGGGGTCGTCGACGAAGCTGGTGGTGTCGCCCATCGGGATCTCGGTCACCAGGACGTCATCGCGCAGGATCTCGTAGCTGTGCGGATCGCCGGCCGACCAGCTGAGCTCGACCTTGCCGTCGAGCCGCTTGACGCAGCTCAGCCCCGCGGGACAGGGGAAGTCGACGATCGATGCGACGAGACCGTCGGCGAAGGGACCGATGCGGAGCTCGAGCACCTGGATCTGATCGTCGTGCGGGAAGCCGCCGCCGTCGACCGGCCGGATCTCGATCAGGTTCAGGCCCTCGACCAGCTCGAGGCCGACCGTGGTGTCGGTGTTGACGATCGTCGAGGCGGCGGAGTCGACGGTGGGACCGCCGGGCGGGCTCGGCACCTGCTCGACGACCTCCTGCTGGCCGATCTCGTCGGTCGCCGTGCTGACTCCCGTGCGCGAGAGGTTGAACTGGACGAAGCTCTCCGGATCCGAGGAGCGATTGACGATGCGCACCTCGTTGTCGTAGCGCGCGCGGATCTCGACCCGGTACCGTCCGCTGTCGAGCTCCCCGTCGCCGAGCGCGTCCACCTGCACGGCGAAGGCGGCGATGTCGCCCTCGGTCTTGGCGCCGCCGGGGAAATAGAGGCTCCGCACGCCGTCGGTCGTGGTCACGGGCTGCGCGACGCCGTTGAAGACGACTCGCTCCCAGGCGTCACCGCTGACGTCGATCGCGCCCGGCCCGAACAGCCGCACGTTGCAGAAGGGGTTCGAGGGGCACGAGCCGGCCGGATCGCTGGCGACGCGAAGCTGATAGGTGTGCTCCCCCGGATCCGGGCTGTCGCTGAAGCTCCTCGCCGAGCCGTCGACGGTGCCGGCCTCGACCCCGTCGCGGAGGATGGTGAAGCCGGTCGCCGTGAAAAAGCCCGCGTCGGTCCATTCGAGAGTCACCTCCCCGTTGGGCGAATCGGTCGTGCACGAGAGCTCGGGGCAGACGACCGTGGTCACGGTCACGGAGGGCGCCGCGCAGTCCCCTCCCACCGAGCGCAGCTCGTACCTCGCGGTGGGACGCGCCGGATCGGTGACGGTGAACGACGTCGTGTCCGCCGCGATGCCGGTCTGGATCTCGACGCCGTTCTCGACCAGCGTGTAGCTGTCGACGGCGCCCGCGGCCCAGCTCAGCGTCACCTGACCGTTCTCCTCGTTGAACTCGGCCGCGAAGCCTCCCGGGCAGAACGACTCCGGCTCGTGAACGCCGATCTTGTAGCCGAAGTAATCGATCTGGATGCCGCCCTTCTGCGGAGTCGAGTGGAAACCCATGTGGAGGTGATTGATCCCGTCGCAGTCGGTGTCGTCGCCGACCGGGATGTCCTCGAAGATCGCCGCCGGCTCGATCGAGCCATCGACGTAGACGGTCACCGTGTAGCGGTCGTTGAAATCGGGGTCCTCGATCGTCACCCAGAAGGAGTGGAAGACGGTGTTGTCGCCGATGTCGAGGAAGTTCGCCGGCGGCAGACCCTCGCCGACCTGGGGCGGCAGCTGGTAGCCCCGCGTGCCCCACGGAACCATGGTGAAGTTGCGGTCGAGGCCGGAATCGTAGAAACCGTGACCGCCCTTGCCGCCGTCGCGGATGGTATAGCCGGGCGCGACTCCCTGCCCGGCGTCATCGTCGACGCCGCCGTCCGGGAGCTGGTGCCCGGGCGTATCGGGGTCGATATCCGGGTGCAGGCGGCTCCGGATGATGAGCGTGATCCCGCTCGCCAGCGCGTTCGTCGCGTCGATCTCCTCGTGCGCGAACATGTCGTGACAGAACCAGGTCTTCCTGTTGCTGGGATCGCTGAAGCCCAGCGATCGCGGATCGCCGATGTCGACGATGCTCAGGACCTCCGCATCGCCGCCGCCCTCGCCCGCGCCCGGCACGATGACGATGCCGGCGCCGCCCGGCGCGGCCCGCGTGAACCCGTCCGGACGGAACTCGTCTCCGGGACCGCTGCCGTCCCACGCGTCGGAGCCGTTGCTGTGCGTCCAGGTCTCGTCGAGCGAGAACCCCGAGTGCAGCGGGTCCACGATGATCGCGAACTCCCCGTCGACGTCTTCGTCCTCGTTCGCCTCATAGACGTAGTCCCAGCCCTCCTCGGGCGCGACCCAGCCGCCGAGGTCCTGGGCGATCGCCGATGGAGACACGGTCAGACAGAAAAGCAGAGCCACGAAAACGGGGACACAGCTCGGACGCATGATCAGACCCTCCTACTCGGAGATGTCGCAACGGTCAGAAGATCCCGGTTGGGACAACTCTCGACCCATGAGAAACCCCTACACGACCGCTTCCGATTCTCCGCCGGCGCCGATCGCTTTGCAAGCAGCGACTCCCCTCACGGCGCGGCCGCCGACCGGGACTTCCGGGCCACGCGTGTGCTATCATCGGGCCATTCGGGTCAGGGTCTCAGACGAGGAATGAACAGCAGTCGGTTCCCCATCCGCACGGTCGCCGTCGCCGCGCTCCTCGGCGCGCTGGCGGCTGTCGCCATCGACGCCCCGCTCGCCGGGCGCGAGCTCGATCCGCTCGACGTCCTGCAACGCCGCGTCGAGCGCTCGCGACCGCTGCCGCTGCTCGGGCGCGGAGAGCGTCCACTCCGCTGGGTGCGCGTCGGATCCGTACGCGGACCAGTCCGTCCCGACGGGCGGTTCCGCATCGAGGGCCTGCCGCCGGCGCGACCGCTCCGCGCCGAGCTCTTCGAGGAGCGCGACGGGATACCGGCGGCACTGGCGACCAGCGACCCGATCTCGGTGCTGCGTCCCGACGCGACGCCTCCGGGCGACCTCGAGGTGAGCGTGACGTTCGGCGAGGAGGGCGCGACGCTCGCAGGCGTTCGTGACCTCGAGATCAACTTCGCGGGCCGTCGCGCACTGGTGCTCTCCGCTCCGGGCGACTCGCAGACCATCTCGGCCGCGGCGCTCGACGGCGCGGGCGAGAAGGTCGAGCTGCGGAGCGGCGACGCGCGCGTCGAGGTCTCCTCGCCGGATCCCGAGGTGGTGACCATCGCCTCCGGGGGAACGGAGCTCGCCGTTGCGCGTGCGAGCGGCGCCGGGAGGACGTGGGTGCACCTCCGCGGCGAGGGCGAGGACGCCGTCGCGCCCGCCTCGGTCGTTCTCCTCGGCGACGCCGACGGGGATGGGCTCCCCGACTGGTGGGAGCGGGCGCACGGCCTCGATCCCGGCGACCCCGACGATCGCGACGGCGACGCGGACGGGGACGGATTGACCAACGCCGACGAGTATCGCCTGCGGACTCTGCCCGACGACGCGGACACCGACCAGGACGGCATCGATGACGGTCCCGAGGTGCTGATCTTTCGCACCGATCCCACCGCCACCGATACCGACGGCGACGGCGTCGGCGACACGTTCGAGATCAGCTTCGGCTTCGACCCGCTCGATCCGCAGGATCGGCCCGGCATCGCGTTCACGCCGGAGTTTCGCACGCAACGCTCGTTCGTCACCGACGTCGTCGACGCGACGGCGACGCGAGGATGGGTGCTTCACGTGCTGACGGCCGACAACCGACTCTTCGTCAATGATCTCGACCCCGACACGCTGTTCTCGCAGTCCGGCTCATCGATTCTCGTCGCGGGCCCGGCGCGTGGCGTCGAGGCGACCGCGGGTCTCGCGTTCGTCGCCGCGGGTTTCACGGGACTTCACGTGGTCGACACGTCAAACCCGCTCGCGGTCAGAGTCGCGCGCACCATCGACGGTCTCGGCACCGTCGACGGCGCGCGCTGGAGGGACGGACGGCTCTACCTCGCGACCAGCCGTGGACTGCGCATCCTCGAGCCGGCCGGCGCGAACGACTACGCGGTGGTCGGCACGCTCCCGACCGAGCCCTTCAGCGGCTTCGACGTGCTCGCCCAGTGGGCGTTCCTCGGGCTGCCGATCTCCAACCGCCTGCTCGTCGTCGATGTCTCCGATCCCGCGCGTCCACGCGCCGCCGCATCGGTGCTGATGCCGGCGGGTTCGCCGCGTTTCGCGGCCGTCGCTGCGAGCTCCGCGGCCGTCCTCGTCGCGCATGGATCATCGGGCCTGATCGTTATCAACGTCGAGGACCCGCGATCGCCTCACATCGTCGACTCGACCGCCGACCGCATCCCCGGAACCGCAGACGCCGTCGCGGTGCTCGGCAACCGCGCCGCGGCGCACCTGACGCGCCCCGATCTCGACCGCCAGGCGCTCCTCTTTCGCATCGCGGCCGACGGCACCCTGATCAACCGCGGCACGGTGTCGATCGAGTTCGCGGGCTCACACGGCATGACGCTGGTACAGAACTTCCTCGTGAACGCGTCACGGGAGAATCGTGCGACCATCTCCCGGGTGCTGCCCGCGGGCGACACCGCGGGCGTGCCGCCGTCCGGCGAGCTCAGAATCGTCGAGCGGGCCGACGCGCCCGCCGCGGGGGACCGCCTGACGTTCCGGGCGCGGGTGTCCGATGACATCGCCGTCGAATCGGTCGACTTCTTCGTCGGCGACCGCCTCGAGCTCCGCGACACGGTGCGGCCGTTCGACCTGGCGCGGACGCTCGAGAACGATCCCGAGCCGCTCGTCGTGCGGGCGATCGCGAGAGACCTCGCGGGCAACGTGGGCAGCGCTGGCGCCGTGGTCGTCCGTGTCGAGGGGGATATCGACGGCGACTCGATCGCGGACCCGATCGACGGTGACCGCGACGGTGATGGCATCCCCGACGTGGAGGAGGAGGTCGCCGGCGAGGACGGTTTCATCACGAGCCCCGACGACCGCGACACCGACGGCGACGGGCTCGACGATCGTGTCGAGATCGGCGGCGGCCTGAACACCAGCCCGGTGGCGCGCGACACGGACGGCGACGGGCTCTCCGACGGGGACGAGGTGCTGATCACCGGCACCGACCCGACGCGCCGCGACACGGACGGCGACGGTATCGACGATGGTCTGGAAGACGAGGACGGCGACGGGTTGACCGCGATCGAGGAGCTCGCCCTGGGCACCGACCCGCGCCTCGCCGACACGGACGACGACGGTCTCGACGACGGCATCGAGGTCGCGCTCGGACTCGACCCCCGCAGGCCGGACAGCGACGGCGACGGCAAGCCGGACGCCCTCGAGGACACCGACGGCGACGGGCTCGCCAACGGTGGGGAGATCGCCCGTGGCACCGACCCGGCGCGAGCGGACACGGACAACGACGGCATCGACGACGGCGTCGAGGTCGCCATCGGCACCGACCCGCGCGAGCCCACGGCGTTCGCGGAGGTCGACGTGCGCCTGGCCGATCTCGAGCTCGTCCTGCGGCGACCGGTGGCGTTCCGGTCGCTGGCGCTCGTCGGATCGACGCTGACGGTGCCGGCCGTCGGCCCGGACGGCGCGCCGGTGCCGCTGGTCGTCTCGGTGGCGGAGACGCTGACCATCGACGCGGCCAGCCGCATCGATGCGCGCGGTCGCGGCTGGCCAGGCGGCGGGGGCAAGCGCGAGGACCCCCGCGGTCTCGGACCCGGCGGCGAGCCGGTGACGGCGGCGCTCGCCGGAGGCAGCCACGGCGGTCTCGGCGGTCGACCGCGGGGCAGCGACGCCGATCCCGGACCCGCGCACGGCAACCTCTTCGAGCCGGCGAACGCGGGGAGCGGCGGCGGCGCGGGACGGGACGGCGGGTCGGGCGGGGCGGGAGGCGGCATCGTGCGACTCGTCGCGGACATCATCGAAATCGACGGGGTGATCGACGCGAGCGGCGATGACCCCGGCCACGTCGCGGGCAGCGGCGGGGCCGGCGGATCGGTGACCATCGAGGCGAGGATCGTGAGCGGCTCCGGACTGGTGCTCGCCGCGGGCGGATCGGTCGCGCCGGGCGACGACGCCTCGGGAGCCGGTGGCGGCGGTCGAATCGCCATCCTCGCGTCGGACGTCGATGGATTCTCGCTCGCCCGCGCGCGCGCGCGTGGAGGCACGGCGGACGGCCCCGCGGGCGATCCGTCGCTCGTCGGCGGCGCGGGCACGGTCTTCCTCCGCGTCGGCGCTCGCGACGAGGGACAGCTTCTCGTCGAGAATGGCGGCCGGGCTCAGGACGAGCCGCGCACGCCGTTGCCGTCGGCGGGACGTGGAACGATCGACTCGGTCACGACCGACACACTGACACGCGCCGGCGGCGATTTCCCTCCCTGGATCGCCGGCCTGCGCATCGATCCCGACGTCGACGACGACGATCCACGGTCGTTCCGGATTCTCTCCGTCGACGGCGCCACGGTGACCACCGAGCCCGGCATCGGCGACGTCGGACGCGCCGGCGGCACCTTCGGCGGCGTGCTCCGCGTCCGGCAGCTCTCGCTCGGTAACCGGGCCGGTGTTCGGGCCGACGACCGCATCGAGATCACCGGGCTCGGCGGCGGGCCGGACGGGCTCGACATCGCCATCACCGACGTCGAGCTCATCGGGCGTTCGATCGTCTTCGAGACCATCGGTCGCGTGCGACTGCTCCGCGCCACGGTGTCTCTCGACACCATCCGCGGCGCCGCGGGATCGATCGAGCGGCTGCTGGCAACGGCGACGATGCTCCGACTCGGACAGGGCCTCGACACGGGCGAGGCGGTGCTCGTCGAGAGCGATCTCGTCGTCGGTGGACCGGTGCGCGCGGGCGAGATGACGCTCGTCGACAGTCGCCTGACCGTGCCCGATTCCGACGCGAGCTCGATCCACCCCCTCGACGTCGACGTCGCGGGCACGCTCATCGTCGACTTGGCGAGCGTGATCGACCTGCGCGGCAAGGGCTTGGTTGGCGGCCGGCGCGCCGGCAACTCGAGCCCTTCCGGCCAGACGGCGGGCCACGCGCCGTCGAACGCGAGCGGGCGGACCGGCGGGAGCCACGGTGGTCTCGGCGGTTTCCAGGGGATCGGGCCCGGCCTCGGACTCCTCGTCGCGCCGATTTTCGACAGCTACATCGAGCCGCGATTCCCCGGCGGCGGTGGCAGCGCCAAGACCGATGTGCCCGGGGAGACGGGTCACAACGGCGGCGGCGTCCTGCGATTGAGCGCGGGCACGCTCGAGCTCGACGGCGTCATCGACGCGAGCGGCGAGGGCGTCGACCCGCTCGACGCGGATCCCTCGCCCGGTGGTGGCGGCGCGGGCGGCGCCATCGACCTGCGCGTCGAGACGCTGCGGGGGTCCGGTTCGATCCTGGCGGAGGGCGGCAACGGCTCGAGCATCGTCGGCGCGGGCGCCGGTGGCGGCGGGCGGGTGGCGATCCGCCACGTGTCGATCGAGGGCTTCGGCCTCGACCGGATCCGAGCCGTCGGCGGCACGCTCGTTCCTCCGCCACCGACGCCGCGTCCCGCCTCGGTCGGCGGCGCGGGCACGGTGTTCCTTCTCGGCGCGGATCAGCGATACGGTGACCTGTTCGTCGACAACGACGGGCGCGTGCAGTCAGTGCCGCGGACGCAGTTGCGGCCGCTCGGTCGCGGCATCGTGACGTCGATCGAGGAGCACGCGCTGTCCGTCGACGCGACCCTGCCCGCTGGGGACACCGGCTTCACGGACCGGTGGGTCGTCCTCGATGACGAAACGCGCCGGGCGTTCCGCATCATCGACAGCGACGCGATGTCCGTGCGCACCGACCCGGCCGACGGATCGCTGCTCGAGGTGGGCGCGACCGGCGTTTCCTACCAGGGAGCCATCGTCGTCGACAACCTGACGGTGACCGCGTCGGCCGTCTTCGACACCCGTGGCGACCTGATCATCGTCGCGACGGGCCGCGTGTCGACGTTCTCGGGGCTGATCATCTCGCCGCCGATCGTCAGGTGGTGACCGGCTCGGGCGAAGCGGTCGATTCCTCGGTCGATTCCGTCTGCGCCTTGCCCGCGCCGTGGTCGTCGGGATCGATCACCAAGCTGACCAGCTCGTCGCCGGCGTCCGGCTCCGCCTCCCTCGTACGGGTGATCACCTTGACCTTGCCGCTCTCGGTGACGAGGAAGAGCGGCACGGCGGTGTCGCCGTAGTGCGAGCGGAAGTCCTCGACGTCGAACTCCTCGGTAATCGACGTCACCTTGATCCGCGCGCCGCGCGCCCAGCGGTCCTCGATGGCGGCGAACGAGAGGTCCTCGCCCCACAGGTACCGGCCCCGCATGTGCCGCGGGACGACATTGGACGCCTTGTGCGCCGTCGCGGGCGTCAGCTGGTAGATCTCGGCGCTGCTGAAGACCTCCCTGAAGTGGAGCGCGGCGAGTGAGTTCACCTCGTCGTTCGGAGTCAACGCGAGGACGCGCCCCATGCCGTCGAGCTCCATCTCCTCGAGCGCGTGCTCGGTGAGCACGTTGCCGAAATAGGTCTCGACCTCGTCCATCCTCGCCGCCATCAAGTTGCCGCGGTTGGTGTCGACGACGAGCACCTTGCACCCGGCGTTCTTCAGCGCCCGCGCGATCGCCCGCGCCCACGGGTGAGCGCCGACGATGACGGTGCCCTGCGGGTTCGGGTCCGCGAGCCCCAGCCACCGCGCCGCGAACTGCGCGCCGAACCCGTAGAAGGCGACGGTGACGATGATCACCATGAAGGTGAACGGCAGGAGGAGCTCCGCCTGCGGCACCGAGACCTCGTCGCTGGTGAGTCCGAGCGAGAAGACCGACGCGACGGCCGCGGCGACGACACCACGCGGCGCCATCATCGACAGGAACGCCTTCTCCCGCCAGTCGAGCCCCGAGCCCATGGTCGAGGCGATCACCATCATCGGACGGACGACGAGGATGAGCGCGGCCAGGAAGAGCACGGTGCCGCCGTCGAAGTAGGTGGAGAGCTGGCGCAGGTCGAGCGTCGCCGAGAGCAGGATGAACACTATGGAGATCAGCAGGATCTGCAGGTTCTCCTTGAACTCGGCGATGTGCTTGACGGCCACCGAGCGCTGGTTCGCCAGCGCGAATCCCATGACGGTCACCGCGAGCACGCCGGACTCGTGCTGCATCAGGTTCGAGCCGCTGAAGACCGCGACGACGAGCATCAGCGTCGTCGCGTTGTGCAGGAAGTCCGGGATCAGGTAATGCTTCAGCATGATGTACAGCAGAAACGCGCCGAGGAGCCCGGCGCCTCCGCCGACGACGATCGTCATGCCGAAGTCGACGAGAGCCGTCGAGACGAGCGTCGCGGAAGCGCCCTCGGCGTCGGCTCCGCGGTGAAGCGAGAGGATCGCCTGGAACACGAGCACGGCGATGGTCGCTCCGATCGGATCGATGACGATCCCCTCCCAGCGCAGGATCGACTCGAGCCGCGCCCGCGGACGGACATGGCGCAGGAGCGGGATGATCACCGTCGGACCGGTGACGATCAGGACGGCGCCGAGAAGGATCGCCACCTCCCAGCTCATCGGCTCGCCGTCACCGACGGTGATGAAGAGTCGCGCCGCGATGGCCGTCAGCGCCCACGTCACGATGGCGCCGACCGTCACCATGTTGCGGACGACGTGACGGACCTCGCGGACGTCGCGGAGTCGCAGACTGAGCCCGCCCTCGAAGAGTATCAGTGCGACGGAGAACGACACCACGGGAAGCATCAGGTCCCCGAGCAGGCGCTCCGGCTCGATCACCGGGCCGGCGAGAAATCCGAAGACGAGCAGCAGGAGAATCGATGGAAGGCGCAACCGCCACGCCAGCCACTGCGCGGCGATCCCCAGAATGATAATGAGCGCGAGACCTGTCAGCAGGTTTTCGTCAGGCACAGTCTCCCCCCTTGCCCGGGCCAACTCGCCCTGTATACTGACCCCGGGATCGTAAAACAAGGTCCATCAAGAAGTCCGCGGAATGGCCCGAAACCCATGACGGACGCGGTCCCCGGGACGGGCGGAGCGAACGGAGGAGCGCCATGGCGAAGGAGAAGGACAAGGTCATCCCCGAGTCCGAGGTCGTCGCGCGCCTCGAGAAGGAGCTCCCCGGCTGGGAACTCAAGGACGGCTGGATCCGGCGCAGCTTCAAGACGCCGGGCTGGCCGCACACCCTGATGCTCGTCAACGCGATCGGCTTCCGCGCCGAGGCGGCGTTTCACCACCCCGACCTCGCCGTCAGCTGGGCGCTGGTGATCGTCAAGCTCCAGACGCACAGCGCCGGGGGAATAACCGAGAAGGATTTCGCCCTCGCCCGCGAGATCGAGCAGGTGGCGACGTGGTTTCCGGACGACGCGAGCCCCTTCGACGGCTTCCCCAAAAAGTGGGTGCGCTGAGCGGCGAAAAGCTTCACAATCGTTTCCGTGGAGTGGCGCCGACCGTCACTTGCAGTTGATCCTCCCTGGGGATGACCGGCGCCGCCAATCCTTGCCCTCTGCGCTTCCCTGCGAGACAATGGGTCAGCATACCCACCTGACTCGGAGGACCCGCCATGACGAACCGGAGCGTGGCTGCTTTCGCCGGGCTCGTCACCCTGTTCCTTCTCGCGGTCTCGGCCCGGCCCCGGTCGGCGTCGGCCCAGGTCGAGGAAGCCTGGGTCGCGCGCTATGACGGCCCCGGCCCCGCCGAGTCGTCACCGACGCGGGTGGTCATGGACGCCGACAGCAACGTCTTCGTGCTGATGAGAGCGCAGGGCCGGGCAACGGGATTCGACTACGTCACCGTGAAGTACGACCGGCAGGGCGAGATCGCCTGGACGGCTCGCTTCGACGGTGGCTGGGGAAATGACGTCGGCCGCGACCTCGCCGTGGACGCTGCGGGAAGCGCCTACGTGACCGGAGAGTCGAGGAGCGCCGACGGCTCCGATTTCGTCACGGTAAAGTACGACGCCGACGGAAACGAGGTCTGGTCGGCCCGGCACGACGATCCGGACGCCCGGTTCTCGGCCGGCCGCGCGCTCGACGTCGACGACGCCGGCAACGTCTACGTCGCGGGGCACTTGATACTCGATGAGGGCGCCAGGCTCCTGACCCTGAAGTACGATGCCGACGGAAACGAGCTCTGGTCCGTGCGCACGACCGGTGTGAGCGCCTCGGCCGACTTCGTCGCCGCACGCGGCACGGAGAGCGTGTACGTCGCGGGGGGTTCTAGCGGCGACGCCCTGGTGGTGAAGTACGATGCCGACGGTAACCAGCTCCAGGCCTTTCGCCACGCAGACGACAACTCTCGCCACGCGTTTGCGATCGACGGGGCGGAGAACGCCTACGTGGCAGGAAACGACACGACGAAGCTCGATGCCGCCGGGAACGAGCTGTGGACCGTGCCGCCCGTGTCCCGACCGACGGTGAGAGGTGTGGCCGTTGACGGCCACGGATTCGTGTACGTCCTCGAAAGCGACTTCACGACGACGAAGTATGATCCGTCGGGCGAGATGGTCTGGAGCTTGAGGCACGAGACCGGTGGTTTCGCAATCGGCATCGCGCTCGACGGCCAGTCGAACGTCGTCGTGGCGGGAACCGAGCCCGGGGTCGGCCGCGACCGTGACGTCAAGGTCGTGAAGTACGATCCCGACGGCAAACTCCTGCTGTCCATCGCCGGTCCTCCCGTGAGACCGGCACTCCATGGGCTCGCCGTGGACGACGACGGAAGCGTCGTCGTCATCGCGCAGGACGCCTCCTCCTTCGAGGCGCGAACGCTGAAGTACGACGCCGGCGGGAACGAGCTCTGGGACGCGACTTATCGGGGGATCACCGGAGGCATCGATGAGCCGAGGGCCATGGTCGTCGACCGGGACGGGAACGTCATCGTCACCGGGGTCTCGGACGGCGGGCGCACCCACAGCGACTTCTTGACCGCGAAGTACGACTCCCTGGGAAACGAGCTCTGGGTCAGGCGGCGCGACATCAACCAGGCGAGCGACTGGACGCGCGCGATCGCCGCCGACGCGCGGGGCAACGTGTACGTGACGGGCGCGTCGTACGGGTTCAGCCACCTCCCGGATTACATCACCGTGAAGTACGACCCCGCCGGGAACGAGCTCTGGATGAAGCGTCACGAGGGGTTCGGTGTCGACGTGCCCGACGCGATCACGGTCGACGAACGGGGCAACGCGTACATCACCGGCGGCGGAGCGATCGGTGCATTTTTGACGGTGAAGTACGATCCGGATGGCACGCTGCTCTGGGCCAGCGGCTACAGAGCCAAGTCAGGCCGGGCGGTGGCCATTGCGGTCGACCGCTGGCACAACGTCCACGTCGCGGGCGGCTCGAACGTGACGGGGACCGGGGCGATCGTCAAGTACGACGCCGACGGGAACCTGGAGTGGGCCGTCCCCTTCGCCGGCGCTGACAACGGCATCCCCCGGGGGGTCGTTGTCGATGCCGCCGGCAGCGTCTACGCGACGGGGTACTCGCCCGAAGGCCCGGACTCGGACATCCTCACGGTCAAGTACGACGCCGAGGGAAATGCGCTCTGGGTCGCCCGGCACGACGGCCCGCTCGGTCGGGGAGACTTCGGCCGGAAGCTCGCGCTGGATGGCGCGGGCAATCTCTACGTCGCGGGGTACTCGCAGGGCGAGACGTACGCCAACCTCGTGACCCTGAAGTACGACACCTCCGGCAACGAGATCTGGTCGGCGCGTTCCCCGCGCGAGTCGTTCCAGAGCGGACTCCTTGACCGCATCCTCGAGTCCGAAGGACCGGGCGCCGCACCGAGAGTCGGCCTGGCCGTGGACCGCTCGCGGAGCATTTACGTCACGGGCCGGTTGCGCGAGCATGGGCACTCCGACTACGAGGTCATCAAGTACGACGCGGACGGCCGCGAATTGTGGAACGTCCGCGACGGGTTGCCGGGGGTCACCGACGTCCCCAGGGCGATCGCGGTGGACCGCGAGGGCGGCGTGTTCGTCACGGGCACCTCCGCCGACGACTTCTTCACCGTGAAATACGATCAGACGTCAACCGTGGCGACGTTCCGACGCGCCGACGTCAACGAGGACGCCACGGTGGACCTGAGCGATGGCGTGGGCATCTTGACGTTTCTCTTCATCGGCAGTCGCGAACCCGGTTGCCTCGACGCGGCGGACGCCGACGACAGCGGCGTCGTGGAGCTGACGGACGCGGTGGCAATCTTCGGCTTCCTCTTCCTCGGCGGCGGACAGCCGCCGATCCCCTTCGAGTCCTGCGGCGACGACCCGACGGCGGACGCTCTCGACTGCGCGGTCTTCGAGCCCTGTCCCTGACCTTCGCCCTCGCCCGCGAGATCGAGCAGGTGGCGACGTGGTTTCCGGACGACGCGAGCCCCTTCGACGGCTTCCCCAAAAAGTGGGTGCGCTGAGCGGCGAGAAGCTTCACAATCTCTTTACAGGGTGTTCATTTCGGCGGGGTAGACTCGCTGGGAGAATGCCCGGAGATCGTTCGCTCGACGCCAGCCCGACTCCGGGAGCCCCACCGTCGGGCTCCCCCGGACGATGAGCAAGAAGAAGAAAATCGTCGTCATCGAGGACGAATCCGACATCCTCGAGATCATCGAGTACAACCTGTCTCGCGAGGGCTTCGACGTCGTCTCGGCGAGCGACGGCGAGGAGGGACTCCGGCTCGTCCGCCAGGAGACGCCGGTGATCGTCCTCCTCGATCTCATGCTTCCCGGCCTCGACGGGATCGAGGTCTGCCGTCAGCTGAAGGGAGATCCGGTCACCGAGGCGATGCCGATCATCATGGTGACGGCGAAGGGAGAGGAGAGTGACGTCGTTCTCGGACTGGGAGTCGGAGCCGACGACTATATCACCAAGCCCTTCAGCCCGCGCGAGCTGGTCGCGCGAGTCAAGGCCGTGCTGCGGCGCGGTCCGCTCAAGGACGAGGGCAAGCCCCGCGACCGCGTGGTGCGAAACGGACTGATCATCGACGTGGGCCGGCACGACGTCAAGGTCGACGGCCAGTCGATCGGCTTCACCGCGACGGAGCTCCGATTGCTCCATTTCCTGTCTCTCCATCCCGGACGGGTCTTCACTCGCGATCACCTGCTGACGCGCGTCATCGGAGAAAACTCCATCGTCGTCGACCGAAACATCGACGTCCACGTGCGGGCGATCCGCAAGAAACTCGGTCCCTACCGCGAGCTGATCGAGACCGTCCGCGGCGTCGGCTATCGCTTTAAAGAAGAGTGACCACCGAGAATGACTGCGATCGTGGCGTCCCGAAACCCGCTGCGCTCGAGGTTTCTCTGGAAACTCTACGCCGGCCTTGTCGTCCTCGTTCTGCTCACCGCGTCGACGATCGGGATGCTGGTCACGCGCCAGTTCACGGACGACGCGCTCGACGCCGCACGGCGTGACCTCGAATCGAAGGCGATCCTCGTCGCGGACGTCCTCGACGCACACCATGACGACTGGAGCGACCCGCGTCTTCTCAAGCGTGTCACCGAGATCGGGGCGAAGCTCCGCACTCGACTGACGGTCATGCGTCGCGACGGGACGGTCGTCGCCGACTCCGAGGGCGACCCGGCGACGATGGACAACCACGGCGATCGTCCCGAGGTGATCGCAGCGCTGGAGAACGGTGTGGGGCGCGGCACCCGCCGGAGCGAGACCCTCGGCTCCGACCTGCTCTACGTCGCCGTCGCCGTGAAGAAGGACGGTGGCGTGGAGGGAGTCGTCCGGACGGCGGTGGAGCTCGGCGCGCTCGAGTCCCGACTCGCCGAGCTGCGCACGATCATCGCCGCCAGCACGGTCCTCGCCGTCGCCGTGGCGCTGGCGATCGGCTTCCTCGTCGTGCGGCGGATCACGGCGCCGCTGATCCGCATGACCGCCGCCGCCGAGTCGCTCTCGAGCGGCGACTACGGCCGCCGCGTGCCCTCGTCGTCGAAGGACGAGGTCGGTCAGCTCGCCGATTCCTTCAACCGGATGGCGAGTCAGCTCGAGAACCGCGTGCGGACGATCACCAACGACCGGAACAAGCTCGCCGCCATCCTCGGCGGCATGGTCGAGGGGATCGTGGCGGTCGACCGGGAGAAACGGGTCATCCACATGAACGCGGTCGCCGGGGGTTTTTTGGGCGTCTCCCCCTCGCTCGCCGTCGGGAAGCCCGGCGCTGACATCATCCGCATCGACGAGATCTCGAGCATCCTCAGGCAGACGATCGACGACGCGCGCGAGGTCAAGGGGGAACTGGTGCTGGCGAGACACCCTCGGCGAAGCCTGATCCTCGAGACCCTGGCGTCGCCCCTCCGTGACGGTGAAGGCAACCTGATCGGCGCGGTCGTGGTCCTCCACGACGTCACCGAGCTGCGCCACCTCGAGGCGGTGCGTCGGGACTTCGTCGCCAACGTCTCCCACGAGCTCAAGACCCCGATCACCACCATTCGAGGCATCTCGGAAACCATGTTCGAGGACGCGGAGATGCCGACGAAGACGCGGCATCGATTCGTGCAGAAGCTCCAGAACCAGGCGATTCGCCTCTCGGACCTGGTCGGTGACCTGCTGACGCTCGCCCGTCTCGAGTCCGGCGATGGCGTGCTCTCGTCGTCGCTGATCGACCTGCGCGAACCGGTGCGTTACTCGGTCAACGCCATCCTCGGCGTCGTCGACGAGCACGGCGTGCGGGTGGAAACGGATATCCAGAAACGACCGGTGATGGTGCTCGGCGACGAGCAGTCGCTCCGCCAGATGATCAGCAACCTCCTCGACAACGCCGTCAAGTACACGCCGAAGGGCGGCCAGGTCTGGCTGCGACTGCACGCCAACGGTAATGACGCCGTCATCGAGGTGCAGGACACCGGCGTCGGCATCGACTCGGTGCACCACGATCGACTCTTCGAGCGCTTCTACCGAGTCGATCGAGCGCGCTCGCGAGAGCTCGGCGGCACGGGACTCGGCCTGTCGATCGTCAAGCACGTCTGCCTCGCGCACGGCGGCGAGGTCTCCGTCGAAAGCGAACCCGGCCAGGGCAGCACGTTCCGGGTCCGCCTGCCGCTGGCGACGGCGTAGCGTTCCCGGTCGCGGTCCCGGTCCCGAAGGGCTGCTCCATTTCGCCGGCGAGACTCTGCAACGCATCTATTAGGAGAGCAGGAAGCAGAGGAAGGGAGGAAAGTCCGCTCGCCGGCTGGAGCCAACTCGCGGATCTCAACACCATGAAGCCATCCGTTTCCTGTCTTCCGGAGTTTCCTACTTTCCTTGTGAATCGTCTGAAAGCATGCCTCCGAAGTCGACTTCCCCTGCGGAGCCTGAACTTGTGCTCCTCCGTCGGGAACGGGGACGACAGAGCTTGATCCACCCCCGTTCACCCCGTACCCTGGATCGGGACAGGATTGGCCAAACGGACGGCCAGGGTCGTTGCCAGCGAAAGGGGAGGTACTTCGGATGAGACGTCTCGCCACCATTGGATTCGCGCTCACGCTCTGTCTCTTCACCCTTGTTCCCGAGCTCTGCGCTCAGCGCGCGGCGCCGCCGCGTGTGTCCGCCAACGTCATCGGGATCGGCGGCGACAGCCCGGAGAGCTTCGTCGGCAAGTTCGGCGGCGACGACCTGCTTCCCTACACCGACGACGACAACTCGCTCGAGCCGGGCGTCAACTTCGGCGGCGCGTGGGGCTTCTCCCACATGGACCTCGACTCGGACAACCGGCTCGACGACGGCGAGCCGGTCTTGTTCTCGATACCGAGCGCCGACAGTACGCTCTACTCGACGCTCACCCGTCCCGAGTACGGGACGCTCTACGAGAGCGAGGACTGGGTCGCCTTCTTCGAGGCGAACCAGAGGGGTCCGAACGGCGTCTTCGACGGCACCGAGACGAACGCCGACTTCGAGATCAACGACTGGAACGGCTGGACCGACGAGTCGAACGTCTATATCTACAACAACCTCGGCGACAACCAGCGGGGTCTCGGCTACGCGAAGTATCGCGTCGACTACCGGTCCGTCCCGCTCGAGGAACAGGAGTGGGTGCTCGACGAGATCGAGGGCTTCAAGAAGAGCTTCGGCTTCCGAAACACCGAGGACGATCCCGACACCCCGTTCAACGAGCGCGGGGACTGCCGGCGGTTCTACCGTCCGCGCGACTCCGTCGACATGCGTGGGTACGTGATCCCGACCGACGACCTCGAGACTCTCGAGGACGGCAGCATGCCGACCCTGTTCGGGTGGGAGACCGGCTCGACGATCAACGGCGCGCCGATCGACCTCGCGGCGTACTTCCGGGACACCATCGCGCCGCTTCTGGATCACCCCGACACCAACATCTGGATCGAGGGTACCGGACTCACCAGGGAGCAGATCTTCCCGCTGACGCATCTCTACCTGCTCCAGATCAAGCTGCCGATGACGGTGGACAACGCCGAGAACGAGTGTGGCGACCCGGCGATCGTCCGCTCCCACGCGGACTACTGGGGCATTCCGGCCGACGGATCGGGGACCTACCGCCAGAGCTTTCTCATGGGCATGAACATGGCGCTGTCGAACGCCTTCTTCGACATGCACCCGCTGGTCGACCGACCCGAGGACGGCGCCGAGCTGAACCTCTGGCTGCAGGACCATTTCTGGCGTGAGGACGAGGCGCTCATCGGCAAGTACGCCATCGACCCGCAGGGCACGCCGGTGCTGATCACCATCCACCCGCTCGCGGTGCGCTACGATGAGACCGACGACTCCATCCTGCGGATCCAGGACGCCGGCTCGGTCAGCGCGCCGATGTCGAGGCCGCTCGGCGCCGCCGAGACGCCCACCATCGTAGTCGCCGACCTGGCGATCGACCTCGACGCTCCGGTCGACGTCGGCGGCGATCCGGCGACCGCGTACCAGATCATCGTCCGGAACGGCGACGACGTCATCGCGTACGCGGACATCGACGAGGGGTCGACGCGCGTCAGCCTCGGCGGGACCTTCGACGCCGCGTCCGGAACTGCATCCGGCGGCACGCCCGGTCCGGCTGGCCCTGGCGCTGTGCTCGGCGAACTCGACTCGCTGGAGTTCTTCGCGGACTTCGGCCGCTTCGTGCTGGTCGTCGGATCCGACGGCGCCAGCCTGCGTCAGGCCGAGTCCGGCGACTTCACGGTCAACGACTTCACCGGCCTCACGGAGATCGGCGACCAGCTCGCCAGCGCCAGCGGCGCCGTGCCGCACGGCGACGGCGTCGCGCAGGTGACCATCGCCACCGACGGACGCGCGGCGGTCGACACGCTGCTCGTTTTCGCCTCGCCGGGCGTCGGGCCGTTTCTCCGCGGCGACTGCAACCAGGACACGAGCGTCGACATCAGCGACGGCATCCGTGTGCTCGGCTTCCTGTTCCTCGGCCTGGAGGCGCCGGACTGCCTCGCCGCGTGCGCCGGGAACGGCCAGAACCTCGATCTGAGCTCCGCGGTGTTCATCTTCAACTTCCTCTTCCTCGGCGGTCCGACGATCCCGTCACCGTTCCCGCGGCCCGGATACTCGCAGAACCCGGCGGACGTGGACGCGGGTTGTGAATCGTACAGTCCGTGACGGGGACCCGACAGTCGGAATCGGAATCGGAGTCGGTATCGGAGTCGGTCATCGGACTCCGCAACCAGAGCCATCGAGGACCGGAACGGGCACGGGAACGGGAACGGGTACGGGTACGGGTACGTTTTTTGCAACGATGGGGGGGAATCGGCTCACGCCGACAGGTAGATGACGACCTGGCCGGCAACGGTGACCAGCACGCTCGCGACGGCGTACGCCGCGGCGTAGCTGATGGCGGGCTCGTCGCTGTCGGCCGCGCGACGCAGGACGACCAGCGCCGCGGACGACGTCATCGCGCCGCAGACCGCGCCCCAGGAGTCGACGGGGCGCATGCGGAGCACGCGACGTCCGACGACGACCGCGACGACGATCGGCGCCACCGTCGTCAGCGCGCCGACGGCGAGAACTCCCCAGACGATGCCCGTCAGGTCACCGAGCGGGCTGCCGCCCGCCTTGACGCCGGTCTCGGCGATGAAGAGCAGGATGCCGAGGTCGCGCACGAGCTGCCGCGCCGCTGGAGGAACGTGCGCGCTGAGCGGACCGACGCGGCGAAAGCGTCCCAGGATCACCCCGGTCAGCAAAAGGCCGCCCGCCGTGCCGAGGCGGAGATCGACGTTGAAGCCGCGCACGTGGAGATTCGACAGCACGAGGCCGAGGAAGATCCCGCCCGCGTAGACGGCGATGTCGGTCTCGTGCGGCGGCCGCTCGAATCGACCGAGCTCGGCCGCGACCGCCCGCAGCCCCTGGAGGTCGCCGAGCACGTCGACGACGTCGCCACGCTCGAGCGCCACCGCCGGCCCGGGCTCGAGGGTGACGGCGCCGCGACGGATCGCGGTGACGAGGCAGTGGTGGCGACCGGTGAGATCGAGCTCCGCGAGCGTCCTGCCCGCAACCGCCGCCGACTGGACCTGGATGCGACGCACCGACTGTCCGTCGCGACGGAGCGCGGCGTCGTCCACCTCCTCGCCGACCAGCTTTGCGAACTCGCGCAGCTCGTCGAGACGTCCCTTCACCGCCAGTCGGTCGCCGATGGCGAGCCGCGTCGACGCGTCGGGGACGAAGACGCCGTCGCCGCGGTGGACGCGCGTGATGTAGCAGCCCGTTCTCCGCGACAGCGCCAGCTCCGCGAGCGTCGGCCCGACCATCTCATCGCGCGTGACCTCGAAAAGTCGCACGAGCTCCGGATCGCCACCACGATCGCGATCGTCATCGTCCGGGCCGCTCGTCCCGGCGGAGAGGTCGTCGCGCAGCAGTCGCGGCAGCACCTGGATCAGCACGACGACGCCGACGAGGCCGACCGGGTAGACCAGCGCGAAGCTCACCGCGAGCGCGGTGCGGTCGCTGCACACCTCGTCGGCGGCGGCGTACGCCGGCGCGCTCGTCAGCGCCCCCGCCAGGAGCCCCGCGGCCGCCGACGAGCCGAGCCCGAGCAACCGCCCGCCGACGACGGCGATCACCACCGCGAGGACGTTGACGAGCGTGCCGACGAGAACGAAACGCCAGCCGGGACCGCCGAGGATGTTCGAGAAGAACCGCGGCCCCGCCTCGAAGCCGACCGAGTAGATGAAGAGCGCGAACCCGAGCTGACCGATCGTCAACACCGGGTCGTCACTGCCGTAGAGCGCCCGAAAGCTCAACCCGAGCGAACCGAAGAGCAGCGCCACCCCCAGCGTCCCACCGGCCGGACCGAGCGACACCCCCCGCCAGGAGAGCCGACCCGCCAGGAAGCCGAGAGTGACGACGAGCATCAGCCCCGCCAGCGGCAGATCGTTCAGCGACCGAACCGCTTCCCGAACGGCGTCGACGAGGAGAGTCATGCGCCACAGGATACACGGGAGGCAGTGCAGGGTCAGTAATCGAGTCGCCCCCGTCGTCCTCGTCCTCGTCCTCGTCCTCGGTCCTCGGTCCTCGGTCTCGGATCTCGGATCTCGGATCTCGGATCTCGGAATCGGAATCGGAATCGGAATCGGTGTCGGAATCCGAATCGGTGTCGGTCTCGGAATCGGTGTCAGAGTCGGAGTCCGTGTCGGTATCGGAGTCGGCGTCGGAATCGGTCTCGGAGTCGGACTCCACCGCCCCGGCCCCGACGGCGGCCATCCTTTCGACGACGATGGTTCTCGGGCACGGGGACGGGGACGGGAACGGGGACGGGGACGGGGACGGGGACGGGAACGAAACCGGACGCGTCAGTCCGGCTTTCCCGACAGCACCACCGCCCCCCAAACCCCCGCCCGGTCTCCCTGCGTCAGGACGATGACGTCCTCGTGGGTGTCGCCGTTGAGGTCGAGCACGATCAGCTCGCTGCCGTGCGGCTCGACGAGGACGGGGATGGTCAGGTCGGGAGGCCGGGTGCCGAGGCCGTCGAGGAGGGTCCTGCCGCCGAGGACGATGCGGTCGAGGAGAGTCTCGAGGTCGAGCGCGTACTCGTCGCGCTCCGGCTCGTAGCCGATGAGCTGCAGGAGGTCGGCGCTCTCGGTCCCGGTATAGGCGGTGTCGAGGTAGCACTGGAGCGTGCCGCCGCGAAGGACGAGGAGGTCGTCGCGGCGACCATCGCCGGAGACGTCCGCGCGCGCGGTCAGCGCGTCCTCGACCTCGCCGAAGCGCTTCTCGAGCTGCTCCCGGAGCTCGAGCATCGACAGGATCGACGGGAATCGCAGCGTCACGGTGAGCTTGCGTGACGGCCGTCGCGAGAACCGGCTGCCCTCGTTCCGGTAGACGAAGGTCTCGAACGCGATGGTGCCCGACGCCACGAGCCAGACGAAGACGTCGCCCACCGAGACCGCCTCGACGCGCACGAGCCACAGGTCACGCAGACCGTCGCCGTTCTCGTCGCGGAGGATCGCGGTGACGACGTTGCCGCCGGAACGCAGCACCTGCACAGGCCGCTCGAGGTCCATGCCGTCGCGCCGGCCACGAAAGAGCGAGACCTTGCCACCCTCGCGGAGCAGCAGATCGATTTGCCCGTCGCCGTCGACGTCCTCGAGCTCGGTCTGGTAGGTCCAGGCCAGGAAACCGGTGAGGTTCGAGAGGTCGATGCGGTCGGCGTCGAAGTTCTCCAGACGGGCCTCGATCCGCGTCAGGTCGAGCGCGTACGCCGGCCGGGCCTCGAAGCCGCCGCTGGCGCGCGCCAGGTGCACGGCGAGTCGCTCGTCGGATTTCGAGACCACGTCGCCGAGGCCGTCGCCGTTGACGTCGCGCAGCACGAGCCGCGGGATCGAGACGGTCTCGCCGATCCGGCGGGTGAGGTCGCCGTCGCCGCGATCGAGTCGCGCGTTCACATCGACACGGGAGGCCAGCCGGAAAGGCGCGCCGAGCTCGCCGTCCCGGCCGCGAAGATAAACGTCGAAGACGCCGGCGCCGGGGAGCACGATGTCGGCCCGCCCGTCCCCGTCGACGTCGCGAACGAAGCGAAGGTGCCGCACGCCGGGCGGCAGGAACGCGCGCGCGCCTTCGAGGAGCGTCACGGGTTTCGAGAAGCCCGGCGGCTCGCGCTGGAGTTCCCACGCGAGGACGCGCGTCCCGCCGACGATCGCGACAACGCGAACGCCGGCACCCGTCGCGTCCAGGTCCCACGCAACCGACTCGCTCCCGAAGGCGAGCACCGCATCCGGCCGCCCGATCGAAATCCCGTCGCCGCGGCGGTGGAGACACACCTCGATGCGATCGTCGACGGCGCAGACGATGTCGGTCAGCCCGTCGCCGTCGACGTCGGCCGGGACGATGCGCTCGACTCGACCCGAGAGCAGGAACGGCACGGCGGCATAGCGCGACGGCGCGCCATCGCCGGCGGACGCTCGTGGCACGCAGACAAGGACGACGAGGGCGAACGCCACCGACGGCGACGCGCGCACGCTCCCGGCCCTGGTCGTCACTTCTGGTCGCGCCTCTCGTCTCATCGCGACACGAGCACCGTCAGCGAGCGCGAATGCTCGAGAACGACGTCCGCGCGCCGATCGCCGTTGAGCTCGGCGGCGACGATCCCGGTCACGGTCCGGCGGGGCACGAAACGCCAGAACGGCTCACTCTCGAGCCGGAGCGACTGATCGAACGCACGCGCGACCAGGGCGCCCCGGTCGTCGAGGTGCAGCGCGTGACGCCGGCCGTCGCCACGGAGGTCCGCCGCGAAGGTCATCCGCTGCGAGAGCCCCTTGACCTCGCGCGCCGTGAACCGCTCGTCGAGCCGCGACGCCGGTCGCTTTCCGAAGACACCTCCGCCATCGCCGCCACGAAAGACCAGCAGCGTCCGCGTCACCGCCCCGCCCCGCAGCGCCCCCACGGCGGACACGCTGTACGATGACACCACGAGCTCCGGACGGCCGTCCCCGTCGAGATCGAGGACCTCGGGCTCGATGCCGTAACCCGAGAGCTTGAGCACCTGGTCGGGTCGCTCGCCGTCGAAGCGGCCGCCGCGGTTGAGGAAGAGGCGCAGCCGCATCGACCGGTCGCCGCGATTGCCACCGGAGATGAGGTCGAAGAGCCCGTCGCCGTCGAGGTCGCGCGCCAGGAGTGACCCGTCGTGCTCGATCTGGCCGCTCCAGTCGGGGCTCGACGCGAATCGTCCGTCGTCTCGTTGCACGAAGAGCTTCACCGTGCTCCGCTCGTCGTCGACCTCGAGCCAGCAGACGTCGGGGCGACCGTCGCCGTTCGCATCGCCGACATGCGGTGCGGGTAACCAGCGCTCCATGCGCAGGAACGGACCTGCGGACTCGTCACTCCCCGGCCAGGGGGTCACGAGTCCGGTGAACGCGCTGCTTCGAACGTGCGATATGCCGTGCCCTGCCGAGAGCTCGAGGCGGTGTCGGAGAGCGGACGATCCGTCGAGCGTCTCGCGCCCGGTGACCGCGAACCGGGCGCGCTCGACGAACGGCGGCTCCGCGCCCGCCTCGCCGCGGGCGAGCAACGAGAAGCCTCCCGGGCCGGGCACGAGGACCTCGGGCGATCCGTCGCCCTCGAGATCGACGACCGTGTCGAGGAAGAGCACGTCCTTGCGATCCGGGATCGGGCAGATCAGCTCGCGCTCGAACAGCCGGCGGGCGTTCCCGGCGTAACCGCGGCGCGCCGTCGAGAGACCGAAACCCGCCGAGCGTGTCAGCAACAGCAGCTCGGAGCCGGGCTCATCGCGCAGGTCGGCCACGGCGTAGGCGATGACGTCGCTCTTGATGTCGACGCGACGGTCCGGCGTCGCCGCAAACGTGCCGTCGCCGCGCTGGAGGTGGACGAACAGCTCGCGTCCACGGACGGGACTCCAGACGGCGACGACCAGGTCGATGGCGTCGTCGCCGTCGATCGGCGCCAGGCGGAAGCCGCGCAGCTCGCCGTCGGGATGGATCTCGCTCGCCGCGTGACGCGGCGTTCCGTCCGCAAGGACGCAACCGAGGACGAGCAGCGCCGCGATCACGGAGCGTCCTCCTGCGGCGACGGCGTCTCCTCGATCAGCTCGCCGTGGCCGCTGCCGAATCGGATCAGCGTCAGGATGCGGTACTCGCGCTCGCCGCCCGAGCGGTGGTACGAGAAGAGCGAGAAGAGCCAGAGATCGAGCAGCGTGAACTCGGAGCGCGACGGCTCGAGGTCGTTCTCGTAGCGAAAGAGCGGCAGCAGCGCCATGCGCGACACGCGGCGGCGCGGCTCCCACAACCCTACGCGCATGCGCTGGACTTCTCCGTTGCGGGAGCGATCGAGCACCACCGTGTCACCCGGCTCGCGTTCCTCGATCAGACGACGCACCAGGTCGTGCGCCGAGGCGATCGGCGTGCCGTCGAGACGGAGCACCGCGTCCCCGACCTCGAACCCCGCGCCGGGCAGCGGACTGCCGTCGAAGACCTCGACGAGTATCGCCGCCGCCGTGCGCTCTTCGCCGGCGACGACCACCTCTGTTCGGAAGCCGGCGCGGGTCCGCACAGGATCGACGCGGTAGAGCTCCCGCGGCGGCGGGGCCGTGGTGGGAAGCGACCGCGGCACGACCGTCGCCTCGAACACCACGGTGCCGCGGCGGACCTCGAGCGCGAGCGGATCGCCCGCCGAGGCGCCGCGCAGGACGGCCGCGAGCGCGACGGGATCGTCGGTGGCGACGTCGGCCGCGGAGAGGATAACGTCGGCCACGCGGACCCCTGCAGCCGCGGCGGCGCCGGTCGGCTCGACGCTCGCGACACGCACGCCGGGAAGCACCTCGAGCCGCTCGAGCGAGTCGCTCTCGTTCGCCTCGGCAGCGAGACCGATGGTGACCGTACGCTCCTCGAGCGGCGCGTCGAGGGTCACGTCCGCCGGCGACACGTTGATGTGCGGAACGACCGAGACCGGCTCGGTGGTGACGCACGAGCACTGGAGCAGAGACGCGACGACGACGAGCAACGTCTGGATGTCGCGCACCGTCACATCCTCCGCGCCCGGGCGACGACGAGCGCCGCCACGACAAAGATGAGCGCCTCCGGCGCCGGCACGATCGCGTTCAGCCGCATGATGCTCTCCTCGACGAAGACGTCCGAGTAGCCGCGGACGAGCCGCGAGACCTCGCGGAGATACGACTCGTCCGCGAGTGAGGGATGGTAATACGCCCAGACGACCAGCGAAAGGTCCCCCATGAGGCCCTTGAAGAGATCGAACGCGAGCAGCGCGCCGACGGCGACGGAGACCGCCTCCGTCGCGGACCTCGAGCAGACCGAGACGAGGAGCCCGAAGCCGATCCCCGCCGGCAGCGGCGCGATGGCGAGGAGCAGGCCCCTGACGATCTCCGCCCGTGTCTCGTCCCCGCCGATCAGCTCGACGCCGTCCTCGACCACCGGCGCGAAGTCGTGCAGCAGACTCGCCGCCACGAGCGACGCGACGAGCGCGCCGCCGACCATCACGACGCCGACCAGGTGCAGGAACGCGAACCTCGAGACGACAAGCGCTCCGCGTCCGACGCGGCGGACGAGCAACTGGCGCACGGCGCCGGTGTCGCGCTCGGACGCGATCGAGTACGCCGCCAGCGCCACCAGC
>JBFFXF010000071.1:0-29440 GCA_041569895.1 Planctomycetota bacterium
CCCTCGAGGGCGACCCGCTCCTCATCGACGTCGACGGCGCCGACGCCGTCTTCGGCTTCCGCCGCGGGGCCGCCGGCGACGAGGACATCCACGGCGGCTTCGATGACAACTTCGCGCTCGCCAAGGACTCACCCGCGATCGACCGCGGCGACTCGTGGTCGGCTCCGCGGACCGACCTCCTCGGCCTCCGCCGCGCCGACGACCCCGGCACGGCCAACCTCGGGACCGACGACTACGCGGAGTCCTCGGCGGGCACGAGTCTCTTCGACGCCACGGGTACCGCGAGGAACTGGCGCACGAACGAGACCTCCCGCAGGCTCGACCTCCCCTTCGCGTTCCCCTTCTACGGCGACGAGTTCACCAGCGTCCACGTCTCGACGGAGGGGTTCCTCCACTTCTCGGGGCCCGACTCTGCGGGGAACGGCGACAACTCGGTCGAGGAGCTCGCCGCCAACCGCCGCATCGCGCCGCTCTGGGACGACCTCCGGACCGACGGCGACGGCGACGACATCTTCGTCGACGAGACGGTCCCCGGACAGGTCACGATCCGCTGGAACGCCACCAGCGAGGCCGATGATTCCGACGTCAACGTTGCGGTGGTCCTCTTCGACGACGGCCGCATCCGCTTCGATTACGGTCCCGGCAACACCGGCCTCTCGCCGACGGTCGGCATCGCGCTCGGGAACGGCGAGGCGTTCCTCCTCTCGCACCACGACGGCGCCACGGACCTCGGCGATGCCGGCTCGGTCGAGCTCACCCTCGAGCCGGGCTTCGTCGATCTCGGCGCGCTCGAGTTCCAGGGCTCCTCGCTCGACGACACTCCTCCTGAGGTCGCCGGCACTGCGATGGCCGTCGAGGGCGGCGCGGGCAGCCTGCGACATCTCCTCCAAGTCACCTTCACCGAGGCGCTCAACGTCTTCGACGCCCGGGCCTCCGCGAACTACGAGCTCGCCGGGGCGGGTCCGAACGGGACCCTCGGCGACGGGGACGACGTCGTCCTCCCGCTGACCCCGAACTACGAGCCCGGCTCGACGACCGTCGTCCTCGAGATCGACACGGGCGGCGGCCCGCTTCCCGCCGGAGCGTACGAGCTCACGATCAGCGGCAATTCGACGATCCACGACCTTGCCGGGAACGCGCTCGACGGGGACGGAGACGGCCTCGCCGGCGGCGACTTCTCGTCGACGAACACCGCCCCGGTCCTCGACTCGACCGGCGGCCGCTCGATCGACGAGGAATCGGAGCTCCGCTTCACCGCCACGGGAAGCGACCCCGACGGTCCCGACAGCGACCTCCGCTTCGCGCTCGCCGGGGCGCCGGGGGGAGCCGTGATCGACCCCGTCACCGGCGAGTTCTCGTGGACGCCGACCGAATCGCAGGGCCCCGGTCGCCACCAATTCACGATTGTGGTGGTTGACGGCGGTGCCCCGGCCCTCGCCGGCACCGAGACGATCACCGTCACCGTCGACGAGGTCAACGAGAGGCCGTCCATCGATCCCGTCGGAGACTTCGAGGTCGCCGACGGCGATCCCGTGACGTTCACGGTGACGGCGAGTGATCCCGACCTGCCCCCGAACGAGCTCCGCTTCCAACTCGTCACGGGCCCATCGGGCGCCGCAATCGACCCGCGAAGCGGCGTCTTCACATGGACGCCGACCCCGGAGCAGGCCCTCGCCGTGTATCAGATCACTGTCGCCGTCAGCGACGGCGAGCTCGAGGCAGCGACGTCGTTCACCGTGACCGTCAGCGAGTCGCCGCTCCGCGTCGTCGCGTTCGAGTCGACGGCGAGCGGTTTCGTCGTTCGCTTCAACAAGTCGATCGACCCGACCACGCTCAACCTCTTCGACGTCCAGAGCGGGGCGCTCGGGCCGGCCGACGTCGTGCTGGAGGGGGTCTCTACGGGCGCCGTCGGCGGCTCGCTTGTCCTCGCGCCGACGCTCGACGTCGCGACGTTTGTCGCCACCGGCGGGCCGCTCGTCCCCGACGCCTACAGCGTGAATCTGCGAAGCGCCGCCGACGGCTTCGTCACCGCGCGCGGGTTGCTGCTCGATGGCGATGGCGACGGCGAGCCGGGCGGCGACTTCAGCGCCGAGTTCTCGGTCGAGGTGGTCTATGTCGTCGTCGGATTGCCGGAATTCGCACGTGGACCCGGGCAGACGATCGACGTCCCGGCGACGGCCAGGGGCATCCCACTCCGCCTCTCTGATGCCGCGGGCGTCCACGCCGTCGAGCTTGCGATCGCGCATGACGCGTCCCTGCTGTCGATCACCGACGTCCTGGCAGGAGTCGATCTGCCGGACGGTGGCGATGTGGAGGCGAGGCTCGAGGAGCCGGGGATCGTCAGGATCCGGATAGAGCTCGCGGAAGATGTCGGACCGGGGTCTCTCGACCTCGCGTCGCTCGTCGCCCGCGTGACCGACGATGCCGCCTACGGCGCGGCGCATCACCTCGACATCGTCGAGCTCGAGGTGGTCAGCTTCGATGGAGAGTCGCTCGCGACCCGAGCTGACGACGGCGTCCACGTCGTCGCGCTCTTCGGCGACGCCACCGGCAATGGCTCGTTGAGCTCGCTCGACGCCCAGCGCGTCCATCGCGTCGCCGTGGATCTCGACGGTGGCTTCGCGTCGTGGCCTCTGGTCGATCCCGTCCTCCTCGGCGATATCACCGCCAACGGCGTCGTGAGTCCTCTCGACGCCCAGCGGATCCTCCAGGAGGTCGTCGGCATCGACCGCCCGGAGATCCCGTGAGCGGTTTCCCCGCGCCTGCCATCGTCGCACGATCTCCGTGACGGAGTGATCGCACGGCGAGTCGACTCGCAGTCACCTCTGAGGTGGGGCCGATAAGAGAATGCCAGGACGACATTAGCAGAACACCGGCGCCCTCCCGGTTCGCTTTACTTCGTTCTCGGGCGGGATTAGAATCGTAAGTTCACGTCCGGCAGTGCGCGAGGGCTCGGCGCGAGGACTCGGCGCGAGGGCTCAGACGCGAGGGCTCAGCTGCGAGGGCTCATCGGCGAGGCCGATCGGCCTTGTCGCGGGCCCCCGAAGAGGTGACGAGACCCCCGAAGCGAATGGACACCCGGCGCTACTGCGGTAACTGCCTTCAGGAAGTCGGGGCCGGCGTCTCCGTCTGCTCCCGCTGCGGTTGTGATCTCTCCGCCGCTCCCGCCCCCGACACCATGTCTGGCGAGCACACGCTGTCGCGGCTCGAGGACGTGGTCGAGGGCGGCGGCCCAGACGCCGTGCGAGCCGGCTCCAACGGCACGGCCCGCGGCGGCGGCAACGGGACCATCGGCGACCTCGAGACCGTCCACGGCGCCGACGTCCAGGAGATCTCGGAGACGTGGCGCGTCGGACACCTCGTTGCCGGTCGCTTCCGGCTGAGCCACTGCATCGGCCAGGGCGGCATGGGGAAGGTCTTCCTCGCGCGCGACGAGATCCTCGGCCGCGCCATCGCCCTGAAGCGCGTCCCCCAGGAGATCATCTTCGACAGCGACGCGCGCGACGACCTCCGCCAGGAGGCGAACCGTCTGCTCGACCTCGCCCACGAGAACGTCATCCGCGTCCACACCTACTACGACGAGCCGGACTGGCCCTTCTTCGCGATGGAGTATCTCGAGGGCCCGACGCTGAAGCAGCTCGTCAACGCGCGCAAGAAGAACGGCCGGCAGCCGATCTTCTCGCTCGAGGAGCTTTCGGTGGTGACGCGTCAGGTGGGCCGGGGCCTCGAGTACGCGCACGGCAAGAACCTGATCCACCGCGACCTCAAGCCGGCGAACCTGATGCTCGTGTCGACGCCCGGCGAGACGCTCGGCGAGGCGGACACGATCAAGATCACCGACTTCGGCATCTCGCGCGTCATCGCCGACAGCACGCTGCGACAGACCGGCAAGCGCAGCGGCACGCTGCCCTACATGAGCCCCGAGCAGTTCCGCGGCGAGGAGTGCACCGTCGAGAGCGACATCTACTCGCTCGCCGCGACCTACTACGAGCTGCTCTCGGGCCGACCGCCGTTCTACACCGGCGACATCGGCTACCAGATCCTCAACGTCACGCCGAAGCCGGTCCCGAACGTCCCGGTGAGCGTCAACGCGGCGATCCTGCGCGCGCTGTCGAAGAACCCGAAGCACCGCTATGAGTCGGCGCAGCAGTTCACCGAGGCCCTCGAGCAGCGCCGTCGATTCCCGGACCTGGTGACGCTGTCGCTCCTGCTGCGCCGCACGGTGACGCGCATCGCGGCGGGCCTCCTGCTCCTCCTGCTGGTCGTCTTCGCGGCGCTCGGCGTGCGGTCGTTCTTTGCCGGGGGCGCGATCGTGACCATCGGACGCGAGTCGCCGTCCGTGACCGTCGAGAAGCACGAGTTCGCCACCGTCCTGCAAGCGCAACTCGACGGCGAGGTGCCCGTGATGACCAAGAAGACGTCGCTGCCGATCCGCCTGCGGCTCGAGAAGGAGCTGCTCCGATCGCCCGATCTCTTCGCGGGGATCCACCTGATTCTCGATCCCGATTTCGACGCTCGCGTCGTTCGCGGCGAGCTGTCGCCGGCCGGCGACGTCCTCGATTTCCGCCTCGACCAGCTTGCCGAGGGTACGCACGTGGTGCGCGTCGGCCTCGAGCCGTCCGCCCGCGAGCTGGTGGCGCTCAGCGATCGGCTCCACATCGAGCGCTCGTTCACGGTCGACCTCACCGGACCCGACTTCACCATCGAGCCGTACCGCAGGGAATCGTTCGTCGATGTCGCCGACGAGCCGCTGCGCGGCGACGCGGTCCTCGTCAACACGCTGCAGTTCTCGACGTTCCGCGACCAGTGCACGTTTCAGCTCGTGGCGAGCTCGCCGGCGGACATCGCGGCGGCCTACTACCAGGTGGTGACGCGCGGGCGTGACGGCGAGCTGCAGCAGGGCGCCGAGTTCGAGATCGACAACCCGCTGCAGTGGACGGCGACGCTGGCGCGGGGGCCGAACCTCTTCCTGGTGTTCGCGGAGGACCACCTCGGCAACCGCAGCGAGAAGAAGAAGGTCAGCGTCACGCGGCTGCATCTCGACGTCAGCCCGTTCGAGCTCGACCGCCAGAGCTCGCAGGGGAATCGCGTCACGGTCGAGGGCACGGTGGTCGTCGAGGGCCCGATGTTTCCGAAGCTGGCGTTCTTCGTCAACGAGAACCAGATCCAGGACGCCGAGCACGAGTTCGGCCAGCCGACGCGCGACTTCCCGCACTTCCGCACGACGGTGCGGCTGCCGCGGTTCTCGAACTCGGTCGAGGTCCGCTACGAGTGGGGCAAGGAGATCTTCCCGTTCTCGCCGCCGAAGGTCCTCACCAGCGTCGAGGTCGCGGCGCCCGAGATCGTGCTCGATCCCCGACCGCCCGGACGCACGAGCCAGACGAGCGTCGTTCTGTCGGGATCCGTGACGCCGTACTTCGAGGGCCTCACCGTGACGCTCGACCAGAAGGGCGGCTCGATCAGGACGATCGCGCTGAAGCCCGAGACCGCCGGTCGCCGGGCGACGGCGACATTCCAGGAGACCGTGCTGCTCTCGCCGAACAAGACGAACCAGATCGAGCTCCGCTCGCATTACGACGGCCGCACGCTGGGGGAGGTGCCGCAGGCGGCGGCCATCTACTGCGACACCACGCCGCCGGACGTGCTCGAGTTCGGTTTCGGCCAGAGCGGCGCGTTCCTCCACGTCCGCGTCACGCCGCTCGAGGAGCTCGCGCAGCTGCGGATCCGCCAGGGCGACAACGGCCCGTGGCAGCTTCTCGTCGTCGAGCCCGAGGGCTACTACTTGCACATCGTCGACCTCCCGGCCCGGAAGACGTCGTTCTCGGTCGAGATGACGGACCTCGTGGGCAACGTCAACGCGGTCACGCGAGACTGCGACGTGTTCGAGGCGGACGGCTCCTTCGCGATCGGCGGACCGGAGGAGGAGGCGAGACCGCTGCCGGGCTCCGTCCGCGACTCGGACGTCGACGTGCAGAGGGCCACCTCCGCGAAGCTGCTGCTCGAGGAACTCGGCATCGAGTTCACCGGCTACGGCAGCCGCGGCGAGGAGATGTCGGCGACCGAGATGCCGGAGCGAGCGTGGTTCGCCTACCTCGTCGAGCGGCGCCACCGTGACGTCGAGCGGGGCTCACGCACGTCGCCTGCGATCGTCGGCACGGATTTCGGCGAGGAGCTCGTCCTCGGCTTCGTGGAGTGGCTCGAGGAGCAGCTCGACGACGGATACGACTACTACGTGCCGACTCCCGGCCAGTGGCGCGCCGCGTTCCTCGGCTCACGCGACCCCGCCGACGCGACGCGCGACATCCAGGGCTGGTTCCAGGGCACGTATCCGGGGTGGCGCTTCGATCCCCGCCCCGAGGTCCGCTACGGCATCAACCGGGTGCTCTCGATCGGCTCCCGCCGCAAGAACCAGACGGTGACCGGGCTCCTCGACATGGAGTCGAACCTGCAGGAGATCGTCCGGTCCGAGGACGGCACCTGGTACGTCATCGGGGGGTGGAACACGCAGCGCGAGTACGAGCTGCGCGACAGCTGCCTCGCCGAGAGACCGCTGAAGTCGAGCCTCGAGGACTTCCGCCGCAAGTTCACCGGATTGCGCATCGGCCGGCGACCCCGGTCCTGAACGCAGCATGCGGTCTCGCCAGCGTTCCCGGAGCCGTCGCGCGAGCACGCTCGCCGTTTTCCTCGGTCTGTCGCTCCTCCCCGGAGCTCTTCCGCTCGCCGCGGACGACGACGTCATTGGCCGGTTCGACTGGGACCTCATCTCGCTCGAGCAGAACAACAGCCGCTTCAACGGCAGCGTCCTCTCGGGGTTCCACTCGGTGCGCTCGCCCGGAGTGACGCCCGTCGGCGCCTGGAAGGCCGGCCTCGGCATCCTCTACTCGCGCGAGGAGCAGACGTTCTCGAGCGGCGGCTCGACGACGACGTTCGAGAACGACCTGGTGATCCTCAACCCGAAGCTGAACTACGGGTTCTTCCGTCACTTCGAGGCCGGCGTCGGTCTCGAGCTCAACTGGGCGGAGGGATCGACGGTCGAGGAGGCGCCCGGCGGCGGGGTGGAGACGGAGAGGAACGACAACTTCAACATCAGCGCCGCCGTCGCCGGCGTGAAGTGGAACTTCCACGACGACCGCAGGCTGCGCCTGGCGCTCTCGTTCGACACGCGAGTGGCGACGCGCGAGAAGCAGTTCGGCATGCTCCCCGCGACGCTCTTCAACATCGAGCTCGACGCGGATTACGCCTTCACCAGCCGCTTCTCGCTGGTCAGCAATCTCCAGTTCCTCACCAGCGACGAGAACTCGGTGAGCGACCAGGTGATCTTCGACCTCGCCGGCAACTACTCCTTCAGCGACCGGTTCCGCGGCATGATCTTCGGCACGGTCCAGGAGGACGACGAGTCGGACGACGCCGTCTTCTTCATCGGCTTCGCCGGCCAGTACGCGTTCCTCGAGCACTCCTTCACCATCGCCATCGACTTCCAGCTCAACGACGCCCGCCGCGAGGTGAGAACGGAAAGCCAGGTGGACCTGGAGGTGAGTTACACTTTCACCTTCTGACGACCCCGTTCGTCCTCGTCCTCGTCCTCGTTCCTGTCCCCGGACCCGGACCCGGTCCCGGACCCGTGCCCGAAAGCTGTCGTGGTCGTGCGGGTGGCCGACGTCCGGGCCGAGCGATCGGAGTCCGAGACCGAGACCGATGACCGATTCCGACTCCGACGAATAAGCCCGCCTCAATCTGCGGTGAGGGAGAGTCCACTTCGGTGGCTCGCTGTCAGACGATTCATGAGGAAGGCAGGAAACTCAGGAAGGCAGGAAACGGAAGGAACTGATGGGTTCGATCTGCGTGAGCTTCAATCTCCTCCCGGCGACTCCCGGAACGGACGGGGGATATCCGCAGCACTGAATCGCCCTTCCTGCCTTCTTGCCTTCCTGCCTTCCTTGCCCCGTCTGCCGTCGGGAATCGCCAGCGACGTCGAGCGGCTTCATCGGGCACGGACACGGGACCGGGAACCTGCACCGTCAACGCACCACGAATATCTCCACCTCGTCCCCATGCCTCGCCACCGGTTCGCCGAATTCGCGCACCAGCTCCTCTCGGATCGCTCGCAGGGTGGCGTCCTCGGTGCCGACCTCGGGGTTCTCGATGCGCTTGCGATAGATCGCGTTCGGGTAGGTGCGTGCGATTTCCTTGCGGCGCTGCAGGATCCGGCTGACCGAGCGGTCGTGGTGGAGGACGACGACCCCGATGCCGAGCTCGCGGATGGCCGCGCTCAGCGGCGGTCCCGTCTTGGCCTTCTCCGGCGGGTAGCGCTCGAGGATGCGCCGCAGGACGGGGTAGCGCTCGAGCAGCTCCTCGACGCGGCGCAGCGGCGTCGCCGTGTATCCGCTCGCGATCGGACGTCCGTGCCACGTCTGCAGGAGCATGTCCTCGGCGGCCCGCGCGCGGTGGCCGCTCGGGATGTCGAGGACGATGGTGTCGCGCGGAAACCGATCGAGCTCGGCGAGCCACTCGGGCCTCGGCACGGGGCGCATCGGGTACGGGATCCACATGAAGTCGACCAGCAGGAGGAGGCCGGCGCCGGCGACGAAGAGTGACTTGAAGCGCGCCGGCAGGAGGAGCGCGATCGCGCCCGCGCCGAGCGCCACGAGCACCGACAGCGCCAGCATCGCCGGCGGCAGAAACCGGTTCGGCACGCGGACGATGCCGAAGATCGGGATCTCCTGCAGCCAGCGGTACGGCATGGGCAACCAGTCGACGTCCTGGCCGGCGATCTTCAGCGTCGCCCCGAGCGCCAGAAGCAAAAAGAACACGAAGAGGCCGACCCACAGCCACGTCGCGTGCCGGATCGGTCTGACTCCGGCGGACCGGCTCTCCGCGTGCGCGCCCGCGGGCGTGCGCCGGGCGCGGTCGGCGAGCGGCGAGAGCAGCGCGAGCGACAGCGCGGCGATTCCGATGTAGCCGACGAAGCCCACCGACGGATAGCTGCGGAACGCGTCGTGGATGTCCGCCACCGCCGCGCCCCAGAGCGGATGCCCGCTGTGGGGGATCAGCAGGAAGAGGAGGTCGATCGGCTTGTCGACCGGCGCCTTGCGGAGTACCGCCTCGCCGCTCGCCGACGCGTCGACGAGCGCCCACAGCGACGGGCCCACGAGGGCGAGGGCGAGAACGGCGGCGGCGCCGAGGTTGCCGAGCACGGCGAGGAGCCGGCGGTCGCCCTTGACGAGCTCGAAGATGGCGAGCGGGATCCCGAGCGCCACGGCGATCAATCCGAGGTGCCAGCTGAAGAGCGCGTTGAGCGCGAAGAGGGCGCCGCAGAGCGCCGAGCGACCCGCGCCGCCGTGCCGGATGACGCGCACCAGCGCCCAGAGGAAGAGCGGCAGCCCGTGGATGCTCGCGAGGTTGAGGTGCTCGAGCGATTGCTCGACGTGCTGGGGGAAGTACGCATAGACGATGCCACCGAGGATGGCGCCGGCGCGCGAGGGCGTGTATTCGCGCGCCAGCAGCCAGGCGCCGAAGCCCGCCAGGACGAAACCCGCGAAGACGGCGAGGTTGAGGGCGGCGGAAACGCCGAAGAGGGCGTTGACCGGCATCGTCCAGATGATGTTCGCCGGCGAGTGCGTGTGGCAGCCGAGCGGGGCGGGGGCATCGCGGAACACCGGGTGGAAGATCATGTCGGTGTGATACGGCGACTGCCCGATTTCGAGCAGTGCCCGTTTCCACCACCAGAAGTTCCAGTAATTCTGCCAGATGTCGTGCGTGCCCATCGGCACGGCCGACGACAGGCGCCAGATCAGCGGCCACGTCATGACGACGGCCAGGACGAGGTAGAAGAGAAAGGCGAACGCGGTGAAGCGTCGAGAGCTGGAAAGCATCGGACGCACATTCTACTCCACGATTGCGTGAACCGTGATACACTCCGTCCGCGATGATGAAACGCCCGCCGCCGCTCCCGCTCGTGCTCCTGGTTGCCACGCTGGCGGGCTGCAACCTGCTCGTCGATGTGCCGGTATCCGAGCCGTTGCCGACGCGGCCCGATGCGCCCGCGCCACTGAGCGCCGGCGAGCTGCTTCGCTACTCGCTCGCCAACCTCGGCGAGGTGTCGCCGGGCCTGCTCTACCGCTCCTCCCGCCCGAGTCCCGGGCTGCTCGAGTTTCTCGAGAGGCGCTGCGCCCTCGGTCACGTCATCAACCTGCGGCGGAGCCGCGAGCCGGAGGTCAAGGAGTTCGTCGAGTCGCGGGGCGGCAGCTTCACGCACGTGTCGATGAGCGCGAGCAAACCGCCGAGACCGGATCAGATCCTCGAATTGATCCGCGTCACGCACCGCGCTCTGGCCGACGGTCGCTCGATCCTGCTGCAATGCCGCGCCGGCGCCGATCGCACCGGCACCATGGTGGCGATCTGGCGCATGCTCTTCCAGAAGGTCGACGATCACGGAGCCCTGGAATTCGAGGCCAGGCTCCACGGTCACCAGAGCTGGGTGCACCCGAACGTCTTCGAGACCATCGAGCGCTTCCGTCCCGAGCTCTTCATGCCGTTCGTGCGTGATCCGGCCCTCCTCGACGACCCCGAGCGCGTGGCGGACGTCACGCGTCGCTACTTCGAGCGACAGCCGCTGCTGTCCGGCAGGCTCGGCTCGAACACCGGTCCGCTCTCCGCCGGGACGGGACGCGCCGATCTCCTCGAGGGCCCCGACGGGCCGATCGACACCATCCAGATGGCGACCTACGGTCCGTCTCCAGGCGTCTCCACGGGCGTGCGCGAGCCGGTCTTCGCGCGAGCGATCGTCCTCGACAACGGCGGCTTCCGGCTGGCGATCGTATCGTGCGACCTGATGGTGATGGGCATCCGACTGCGCGCTCGCGTGCTCGAGTTGCTGGAGGCGCGCGGCATCGCCGTCGATGACCTCCTCCTCGCGGCGACGCACACGCACACGGGCATCGGCGGGTACGTCGACCACTGGCTCGCGGAGTTCTACATCATGGGGACCTTCGACGAGTCGATTCGCGAGCAGCTCGCTCGCCGCATCGCCGACGCCATCGCCGCGGCGGATGCCTCTCGCCGTCCCGCCCGACTCGGCGCCGGGCGCGCGTTCGCGTCCGGATTGAGCGCCAACCGCCGTCTCGGGACGACGATCGACGAGGAGGTCGGCCTGATCCGCATCGACGACGACGCCTCCGGCGAGCCGATCGCCCTGATCGTCAACTTCACGGGCCACCCGGTGCTCGAGCCCTCGGACGGGCTGATCTCGCCCGACTATCCCGGGTATCTCGCGCGCGAGCTCGACGCGCGATTCGGCTTCGGGCTCTTCCTGCAGGGCGCGCTCGGCGACGTCAACGCGAGCCCGTCGGCTGACCTCTCGGTGTGGCGGCTCGAGGGCGCCGCGCAGTCGGTCGCCGCGCAGCTCCTCGAGTCGCTCGAGGAAGCGGCGCGCGCCATCGAGACCGTGCGCGAGATCGAGCTCGCGTCGATGACGGCGGAGCTCACCCTGCCGGCGGTCAACCCGAACGTCGTCCCCGATCTGCTCTTTCCCCTCGACTGGATGGTCGGCTCGCTCGCCAACTGGCCGCGCCGCGCTCCGCTCCAGGCATCGCGGATCGGCGACTGCGCGCTGATCTCGTGCTCGACCGAGCTCGGCGTGCGGCTCGGGAGGCGGATCAAGCGCCGCAGCCCGGCGCCGTTCACGTTCGTCGTCAGCCACGCCAACAGCTACGCCGGCTACGCCGTCACGCAGTACGGCCACCCGCGGGGGAAGCTCGACCCGACATCCGCGATGGCGAACAACGGGTCGTCGTACGGCCGTCGCCTGGTCGAGAAGGCCGTCGACCTCCTCGAGGAGCAGTGGGGCGAGCGGCTCGACGCCGACTCCCCGCTCCTGTCGTCCGCGCTCGAGGCGCGCCTCCATGCGGAGGTCGAGTCGGGCGCCGTCTCGGCGCAGGACCTGCCGCGCCGCCGCGCCGAGCTGATCGAGCTCGAGGAGTCCGAGCTCTTCCTCGACCGTGACCCGACCGCGCCCCAGACGCGCGGTGGCCGGCTGGTCTCCGACTCGATCGACGACCTCGCGCGGCTCGACTTGTCGTTCCTCTACCTCGAGGACGCGCGCGGCGGCCAGGGGCTCGAGGCGCGCCTTCGCGACGTCGATGCCACGCTGCGGCTCCGTTTGCCGCTCGACGTGCGCGTCGATGTCGCCGTCGGTTACCGGGACGCCGAGTGGGATGCCAGCGGCGACCCGGACAGCGACGCCGAGATCAAGGACGTCGTCGTCGGCCTCGAGCGCCCATTCACCGTCTGGAGGGACCTCGACGGCGGCAACGCGCTCCGCCTGACCCCGCGCATCGCGGTCACCGCGCCGACCGGCGACGCGGACGTCGACGTCCCCTTCGCCTTCGCCCCCGCGGCCGGCGTCTGGCGCCCGTCGTTCGGCGCCGCGGCGGAGCTCATCTGGGACACGCATCGCGCGCTCACCGCCGAGGCGCTCTTCACCACGTCGACGGAACGCTGGAACGGCCGCCGCCCCGGCGACCTCTGGGACTTCACGCTCGGCTACCGCGAGCGCCACGGCGCGGTGTCCCTCTCCCTCGACTGGGTCACCCAGCTCCGCTCACCCGACAGCCGCCGCGGCGGCCGTACGGAGGCCGACATCGACGACACCTCCTACCAGATGGGCATCCGCCCCGGCCTCACCGTCCATCTCGGCGAGCACGTCGACCTGCGCGTCGAGGGCATCTTCCCGCTGGCGCGAAGCGAGCGAGGGGCGGGGGAGGGGACGGGAGTGGTTGCGGGGATGACGGCGGCGTTCTGAGCGTCCCCGCTCCCGTTCGTCCTTGTCCTCGATACACCGGGACAGCGGCCGGGGTCCGAGACCGAGGGCGGAGACCCGATTCCGAGATCCGACTCCGATTCCGACTCCGATTCCGACTCCGATTCCGATACCGATTCCGATACCGACTCGGATGTCCGATACCGATACCGACTCGCGTTCCCTTCTCTCCTGTTCCTGGTTTCCCCTTCTTCCTTCATTCCTGCTGGATGCGTTGCAGAGTCTCGCTCGCGGAGTCGCGGAGCCCTTCGGGACCGGGACCGGGGACGGGACCGGGACCGGGAACGGGAACGAGGACGAGGACGAGGACGAGGACGAGAGGAAGGCAGCTCAACTAGAGTCGTCCGTCCTCCCGCAGTCGTTTTTGGTGGCGCTGGGTCGACTCGTAGTACGCGCGCATGCTCAGCAGGCTCGACGCGTCGGGGTCGATGACCAGGGTGACGTTCGAGTGCAGTTGCAGGGCGCTGGCCGGGCACATGCTCGAGACCGGGCCCTCGACGGTGGCGCGGATCGCCTCGGCCTTCTTCTTTCCGAACGCCTGCAGGATGATGCGCTTGGCGCCGAGGATCGTGCCGATCCCCATGGTGACGGCGAGCCGCGGCTGGTACTCGTCCTTCGAGTAGAAGCGCGAGTTGTCCTTCAGGGTCTTCTCCGTCAGCGTCTTGATGCGCGTGCGGGATTGCAGGGACGACGTCGGCTCGTTGAAGCCGATATGGCCGTTCGACCCGACGCCGAGGAGCTGGATGTCGATGCCGCCGACCTTGGCGATGAGCTCCTCGTACTCCTCGCATTGTCGCATGAGGTTGGTCCCCTCGGACGGCGGGAAGTGGATGTTCTCGCGCGGCACGTTGACGTGGTCGAAGAGGTGGATCTGCATGAAGTGGCGGTAGCTCTGATGGTGCTCCGCCGGCAGGTCGAGGTACTCGTCGAGGTTGAAAGTGTGGACCGCGAAAAAGTCCGCCTCGCCGTTCCGGTGGGCCTCGGCGAGGCGCCGGTAGACCTCCACGGGCGTCGAGCCGGTGGCGAGCCCGAGCACCAGGTCCGGCTTGACGCGCAAGGCGCTCAGGATCTCGCCGGCGACGAGCCGGGAGGCCTCGGCGGGATTGCTGGCGAGGTGGATCTGCATCGGAAGCTCACGGGGCGACGGGCGGCCGCGGAAGCAGCAATCTTCCAGAATCGCCTCGATATGTCAACATGGCGGCGCCGGTCACGACGGGGAGGAAACGACGCCGGCAGGGTCTCGAAACCGTATACAGCACCGAGACGGTACTGGTAGAATTGGTGGGTCGCACGGGGATTCCAGAACGGCCTCCACGTCGCTGCCAAGTTGCTGCCACGTCGCCGTCCGGGTTACTTTCGAGCGAGTCACTATCGAGCGTTCACGTCCCCGGGAGTTTCCCGCGAGACTCCCAGAGCACTCCAGTGTGCCGACATGTCGAGTCCGAAGCGACCGATCGTCGAGATCGACAACCTGATTCGCGAGCACGCGAGCGCGATCGATGTCCAGACGCTCCACCAGAAGGGCGTGCGGACCATCGCGTACCTGACCTATTCGAAGGTCAACGAGCTCGTGGCGATCGCCGTCGCCAGGGCGTTCGAGGAGCACGCGGACGTCGTCAAGGCGGACGCGAGCGAGATCGAGAGAAAGGTGCGTGAACAGGTGTTCCGCCAGCTCGACGCGTATCGACGCCGCAAGGCCGCGCGTTCCGGCGAGCAGACGCCGGAGGTCCCGCGCCCGGAGGCCGAGAGGCGGAAGATCGAGCTCCTCGAGCGGCGCATCGCGAAGCTCCGGGGACACCTCGAGCGGCTCGAGAACAACCTGCGCGAGATCGAGTCCGGGGCGGACAGCGGGCTGCCGTCGATCTACAGGACCGTGCAGGGTCTGGACGACGACGACCAGGAGTACGAGACCAAGAAGTCATTGTTGAAGACCGTGTTCGAGGAGAACCTGAAGCTGCAATGCCATCACGCCAGGAGCGCCCGGACCGTCGAGTGAGCTCGAACGGCGACCGCATACCCAGACTGAACACCGAGCGCAAGGACGGTGTTTTGTACATCGGCATCGATCTCGGGACGTCGAGAACCGCGGTCTCCGCGAGCAACGGTGTCCGTGAGTCCGTGCTGTCGTTCGTCGGCTACCCCCGAGACGTCGTCGCCATGAAGACGTTCCAGAAGGAGCGCATCTTCGGGCGGGAGGCCCAGGAGAGACGTCTGTCGCTCAGGCTCTACCGTCCGCTCGAGCACGGCGTCATCAAGGGCTCCGCGACCAGGGACCGGGACTACGAGGAGAACCTCCGGGCCGCGAGAGACCTCGTCAGACACTCGATCGATCTCGCCAGGCCGCGGAAAGACGAGCTCCTCTACGGGGTCATCGGCGCGCCGGCCCAGGCGAGCATCGAGAACAAGGAAGCGATCATCGAGGCGACGCGGGACGTCCTCGACTCCGTCATGCTCTGCTCCGAGCCGTTCGCCGTCGCCTACGGGCTCGACATGCTCAAGGACGTCCTGGTGATCGACATTGGCGCCGGGACGACCGACCTCTGCCGCATGTACGGCGCGATGCCCACCGAGGACGACCAGATCACGCTCGACGTCGGCGGCGATTTCATCGACGAGCGGCTCTTCGAGCTGATGAAGGAGAAGTGCGCCGGCGCCGATTTCACCACCAACATGGTGAAGCGGATCAAGGAGCGGCACGCCTTCATCGACGAGATCGCCACGCCGGTCCTCGTCGACCTGCCGGTGCGCGGCAAGCCGACGACCTTCGACATCACGGACGAGATCCGCACCGCGTGCCGGTCGATCGTGCCGCCGATCGTCGAGGCGCTGCAGGAGCTCATCGCGTCATTCGATCCGGAGTTCCAGGACAAGCTGCGCAGCAACGTCCTGCTCGGAGGTGGCGGTAGCCTGATTCACGGGCTCGGCGGCGCCATCGAGGAGGAGATGAAGCGGACGCTCGGAAGCGGCCTCGTCACCGTCGTCGAGGAGCCGATCTACGCCGGCGCGAACGGCGCGCTGAAGATCGCTCACGACATGCCGGAGGAGTACTGGCAGAAGTTGCGCTGAGCGCGATCGGAACGGGGACGGGAACGGGAACGGGTACGACGGACGCTTATCGGACGTCGCAGATATCGGAGCGAGAGGATCCGCGATGGGAAAGGTGCTCATACTGCTCAACGGCGCCGGGCTCGTGCTCAACGTCCTCGTGTTCATGATCGTCGTCCACTACTTCGAGGACTTCGAGGCGCCGGCGGCGGCCGAGTCGGCGGGCGCGAGCGGACAGCCCGTGTCGCGGACCGAGCTCGAGCAGCACACGGCGACGCTCAAGAAGGAGATCCAGAACCTCGGCAGCAAGATCCGCCTGCTGCGGAATCTCGAGAAGATTCCCGACGACCTCGGCCGATTAAGGAAGGACGTGGCGGTCATCCAGTCGGAGCTGGCCAAGCTGACCGCCGTCGAGCTCCCCGAGGAGCCCATCGAGGAGCCGGTCGAGACGGCCCCCGTCGAGACGACGGAGACGCCGAACGCCGAGTCGGCCGCCCCGACCGAGAACTGATCACCGATCAGCAGTCCGTGACCAGTCCTTCCGGAGACGCCGACATCGCGACCGCGGAGCGCCCGGCGACGAGCGACCCCGTGGGGGCCGCCACCCTGGAGCTTCTCGAGACCCACTCCGCCTACACCGATCTCATCTGGCGGCGCCTGCGCCGGCTCGGCGCGCTGTCGGGGAAAGTTCTCGAGGTCGGCTGCGGCATCGGCACGATCAGCCAGCGGATCCTCGCCGAGCCGGGAGTCACGCTCCTGCACTCGGTGGACGTCGACGAGGCGTACATCACGGCCGTGCGCGCGCGCATCGACGACACGCGCTTCACCGCCTTCTGCTCGCCCGCGGAGTCGTTCACGCCGCCGGATCCGCCATACGACCGCGCCGTGTCGAGCAATGTCTTCGAGCACATCGAGGACGACCTCGCCGCGATGCGCATGGTCGAGGCGGCGCTGGCGCCGGGCGGCGAGCTCTGGATCCTCGTCCCGGCCCACCCGGCGCTCTACTCGGGGCTCGACGCCGGCCTCTCGCACCACCGCCGCTACACGCGACGAGGTCTCATCGAGCTGGGACGCGACGCGGGCCTCGAGTGCGAGCGCATCCGCCACTTCAACCCCATCGGCGCCGTCGGCTGGTGGATCGCCGGCAAACTCCTCCGCCGCAGAGAGCTGCCGCCGGGCCAGGTGTCGTTCTACGACCGCTTCGGCGTCACCATCTCCGCCCTCGCCGACAGGTTGAATCCGTTTCCGATCGGCATCTCGCTGGTGGCGAGGTTTCGGAAGAGGTAACCGGTTTCGTCCCCGTCCCCGTTCCCGTTCCCGTTCCCGTGCCCGTGCCCGACAGGCTGCTCGACTGTGCTGGCGAAAGTCTGCGACGGATTCAGCAGGAACGCAGGAAGCAGATGAGAGCAGGAATGGAGCAGGAGGGGACGGGACAGGACGGGACGCAGATGACGCAGATCGGGAACAGTCGGTGTCCGAATCGGAATCGGCGTCGGAATCTGACTCGGAGTCGGACCTCGGACTCGGGATCGGATCTCTGTCTCTGTCTCTGTCTCGGCCTCGGCCTCCGACCCCGACCGCCCCGGCCCCGACGCCGGCCGCCAGCGCGACGACGAGGGCTTTCGGGCACGGGCACGGGCACGGGACCGGGACCGGGACGGAGGACGAGTGGGCGCCGCGAAGGGTCTGCCCGAACTTCCCAATCCACCCCCCGCCGCGTACAATACGCATTCGGTCCACACCGAATCACATCGAGCCCATTCGACGTCCGTCAGGGAGGTCCCACGATGATTTCGGCGAGAGGGTCTTTGGCGTTGCTCCTGGTGTGCGCGTTCCTCCCGGTGGCCGTGCTGGCTCAGGACGCGCCGGCGGGTGATGCGGATGCGAAGCGTCCCGCCTTCAGCTCCGATCGGGCCGCGGAGGCGTTCGATCGCGGGCTCGCGCTCTTCAAGGAGGGCAAGTACCGCGACGCCGAGGCGCAGTTCAAGCGGGCGGTGAAGAGCGCCAAGACCAAGGAGGACACGGTGCTCGTCACTCGGTGGCAGCTCGCCTCCGAGGGCGGGCGATATCTCGAGATCATCGAGCGCCGGGCGGCCCAGGTGCCGATGGAGGCGCTCTTCCAGGCGTACGACCTCGCGGACAAGTACGGCGACACGCCGATCCGGGACAAGTACGACTCCTTCATCGCCACGCTGGGCGCGAACACGGTCCACATGGTCGAGGAGTTCGATCACTACAGCCCGAAGTACTCGAAGAAGTACGGCAAGCACTTCCTCAAGAAGGACCCGGCCGATCCGTCGACCGCGTACCGCGGAGGCGGCTGCATCGAGTGGAAGCAGAATGAGGAGAAGAACGCCTCGCAGCTTCGCATCGCCAGCGCGTCGGTGCCGAAGAACTTCAACGAGTACGAAGGCGTCGTCTTCTGGCTCTACGCCATCAAGCCGCTCGAGATGGAGGTGATCGCGAGGACGCCCGGCAAGGACAAGAAGAAGCAGGTGAACTCGTTCATGCACAAGTTCAAGCCGAAGGCCGCCCGGCGCTGGCAGCGGATCTTCGTGCCGTGGAACAAGTTCAGCCAGTACGGCCAGGGCGATCTCTCGAACGTTGACGCGTTGATCTTCCAGATCCGCGCCAAGCGTGACTTCCATCTGCGTGTCGATCACGTGGGGCTCGTCAAGAAGAGCCAGCCGGGCCGCGCGAAGGGGCGCAGTTGAGACAGGCGCGCCACCGCGCCGTCATGGACGTGTCGGCGCCGCGCCGGGGGAACCTCCCGTGGTCTCGACGCGGTGCTCTGGGAAGGCTGTGCCTCGCCGGTCTCCTGCTCGCGATCCTTGCCCCGCGTACGTGGACGACCGAGGACGACGCTCGCTGGGACCCGCCGATCGACGGCACCTTCCTCGGCATCCGCGGCGCCATCGACGACGGCGTATTCCGCGTCGCGCTCGTCAACCCGGGCGGCGCCGCGCACCTCGCCGGGCTGCGACGGGGTGACGCGATCGTGCGACTCGCCGGTCGCGCGGGGTTCGCCGACTTCGACGAGTTCCGGAGAATCGTCGGGTCGCTCGAGCCCGGAGAGCCGACGACCGCGGTGGTCTCGAGAGGCGGGTCCGAGCTCGATCTCGCGCTCGTCCCGGACCATGGCGCGTTCCGCGACTTCTTCGTCATCGTCGACCGCATCCGCACATCTCGCTTCACGCGAGGTCTCGACACCACTCCCGGCGCCATCGAGGCCATCCTCGAGGAGGACGCCACGCGTCTCCGCCGGGCCGACAGGTGGTCGGCTGCCTACGAGATCCTCAATCGGTCGATCGGCCGGCTTCGCGTGTCGCACGCCGCCGTCGTGCCGCCGTGGACGTACGAGCGCATCTTCCTGGCCGGTCCGACCGACGCCGGCTCGCACCGCCCGGGAATCGTTCTCGCCGCCCTCGAGAGTGAGGAGTCGTCACCTCGACCGGCGTTCTTCGTCCTCACCGTTCTCGACGGCAGTCCGGCCGCGCGCGCCGGCCTCCGGAGGGGCGACGAGATCGTACGGGTCAACGAGCGCCCGACGGCCGAGTCGCCGCGGCGCACGCTCGCCGGGTACGAGTTTTGGCGGCCGTACTACGTCCTTCAGGTCGACCCCGGCGAGGAGCTCGCCCTCGACGTCCGACGGACGCGTGGCGGCGAGCTCGAGGACGTCCGCGTGGTGATCGACGAGCCAATCAGCGAGCTCGCCGCGACGCGCGAGAGCGTGAGCACCCTCGTGCGCGACGGCCGGCGCATCGTGTCGATCCACCTCTGGGACTTCCTCTCGCCGCGTCTGCCCGCGCTTGTGAAGACCGCGCTCACCGAGGGCGCCGCATCTGACGGACTGCTGATCGACCTGCGCGGCCGTGGCGGCAAGGTCTCGGTGCTCGAGCAGGTGCTCGAGCTCCTGCGTGCCGATCCGCGCCCCCGTGTCCTCTTGATCGACCGCGACACGCGCAGCGCCAAGGAGATCCTCGCCGACGCGCTGCTCGGCTCGCCGCGCACCCGCCTCGTCGGCGAGCGAACCGCCGGCGCGGTGCTCCCGGCCAGCTTCCGTTCACTCTCGCGGTCCGCCGCGCTGATGTTCCCCGCCGATCCGAGGGTGATCGAGCGCCTGGTCGGGGACAGACAGCTCGAGGGCGTCGGCGTCTCCCCGGACATCGAGGTGGAGGTCTCGCTGCCGTACAGCGGCGGAGCGGACCCGATCCGCGACCGGGGAATCGATGCGCTGCTCGCGCTCATCGATGAGGCGACGCGGCGGGCGCGGTTTTGACGGGCGTCGTTCCGCGTCCTCGATCCACCAGGCGGGAGAGCAATCACGGAAGAGCGGAGCTCCAAGCTCGGGCAGAGAGAGTCGACTTCAGGGGTTGCTGTCAGACGATTCAGAAAGAAAGCAGGAAACTCGGGAAAACAGGAAACGGACGGATCGATGGTGTGTGAGCTTCGCGCGAGCCGTCGAACGGATCTTCCTCACTTCCTCTTCTTCCTGCTCTCCTCATAGATGCGTTGCAGAGTCTCGTCAGCGAAGTCGAGCAGCCCTTCGGGCACGGGACCGGTCAGTCGCTGCCGATGACGTCCTCGATCCACGCCCGGGCGCGCATCATCGCCGGGAAGCCGATCGAGGTGACGCCGAGCAACGCGACGTGGCGGAGCTCGTCCGGGGTGCAGCCGGCCGCGATCGCCTTGCGCGCCGATGAGTGGGTGGCGCCCTCGAGGCCGGCGGCGAGGCTGATGGCCAGCTTGACGAGCGCGATGGTCCTGGCGTCGAGCGGCCCTGCCTCTTTCGCCGCGCGTCCGAGTGCCTCGTAGCTCTCGAAGAGATCGTGGTACTGCTCCTTCGCCTTCTGGTAAAACTCGGGTGGATTCGACATCATGCAGCTCCGTTGGTGGTGGGCTCCGCTGGTGTTGATCTCCGTGTGCGGGAAGCCGATCTGTCGAGGCAGCGTACGCCGATGCACGCCGATTGTCGTGCGTTTTTTGAGGACGACGACGCGCTCGCCGGCGCCGGGTCGTCGAGGACGACGACGAGGACGAGGACGAGCACGACGACGGGACCGGGACCGGAGGCCGAATCCCGATCCGGATCCGCTGCCGGGATCTCTCGTCGCGCGTTTCTCGTGCTGTCGGCCGCGGCGACCGGCCTGTGGACCCACGAGGGGATCTGGGCGGCCCGGCGTCGGACGGTCGAGGCCCGGGCTCGCATCGCAAGCGCCGACCGTGAGTCGGGCGCGGAGCTCGCCGCGGATGTCGTCGTGCTCGGGGGGGGCACCGGTGGCACGGCGGCCGCGCTCGCCGCGGCCCGGCTGGGGCGTCGCGTCATCCTCACCGAGCCGACCGACTGGATCGGCGGGCAGCTGACGCAGCAGGGCGTGCCTCCCGATGAGCATCCGTGGATCGAATCGTTCGGCTGCACCCGCAGCTATCGGAGCTTCCGGGACGGTGTGCGCGACTACTATCGGAGGAGCTATCCGCTGACGGCGGCGGCGCGGGCGCGCCCGCACCTCGATCCGGGGAACGGCTGGGTGTCGGCGCTCTGTCACGAGCCGCGCGTCGGCGTCGCCATCCTCCACGAGCTCGCCGCGCCGTTCCTCAGCCGTGGCCTGCTGACGATCCTCCACCATCGCGAGGTCGTCGACGCCGAGGTCGACGGCGACCGGGTCCGCGCCGTCGCCGTGCGCGACACGCGCGACGGCGCGGTCACCGTCCTCGTGGCGCGGTACTTCATCGACGCGACCGAGCTCGGCGATCTCCTGCCGGCGGCCGGAGTCGAGCATGTCTCCGGCTCCGAGTCCCGCGAGCAGACCGGCGAGCTGCACGCCTCGAGCCGCGCGCGTCCGGACAACCACCAGGCCTGCACGTGGTGCTTCGCCGTCGAGCACCGTGACGGCGAGGATCACCGCATCGACCGCCCGGAAGACTACGACTCGTGGCGCGATTTCGTTCCGGAGCTCGAGCCGCCGTGGCCGGGAAAGCTCCTCTCGTTCGAGTACAGCGATCCGCGCACGCTCGCGCCTCGCCGTCTCGGCTTCGACCCGCGCGCGGGCGCTTCGGGCGGGTTCTGGGCGTACCGGCGCATCCTCGATCGGGAGAACTTCGCGCCGGGAACCTACGCCGGCGACGTGTCGCTGATCAACTGGCCGATGAACGACTACCTCCCCGGCAACCTCTTCGGCGGCACGTCCGACGACGCGGCTCGCCACCGCCGGGGCGCCCGGCAGCTCAGCCTGGCTCTTCTTTACTGGCTGCAGACCGAGGCGCCTCGCCCCGATGGCGGCGCGGGCTGGCCGGGCCTGCGTCTTCGTGGCGACATGCTCGGCACCGAGGACGGGCTCGCGAAGCACGTCTACGTGCGCGAGTCGCGTCGAATCGTCGCGGAGTTCACGGTCCTCGAACAGCACGTCGCGGCGTCGAGCGACGGCGACGACCGGGAGGCTCGCTTCGACGACTCGGTGGGGATCGGCAGCTATCGCATCGACCTCCACCCGTCGACCGGCGGCGACAACTACATCGACATCGGCTCACTGCCGTTCCAGATCCCTCTCGGCGCGCTCATCCCGCGGCGGGTCGAGAACGTCCTCGCCGGCGCCAAGAACCTCGGCGTCACGCACGTCACCAACGGCTGCTACCGGCTCCACCCGGTCGAGTGGAACATCGGCGAGGCCGCGGGCCTGCTCGCCGCCTTCGCGCTCGAGCGCACCGAGCCGCCACGGCGTGTCCGCGGTCACGGTCCGCTGCTCGTCGAGTTCCAGCGCCTCCTCCGCCGCGAGGGCGTCGAGCTCGAATGGCCCCGGGCACGGCCACGGTGAGCCGGCCCGGCCGCGGGCGTCGAGCCCTTCTTCCGTGACACCCCCCGGGGGCTCCGGTATACTCGCCGGGGCGAGGAGGAAGGGTCCCACCTCGCGGTGTTTTTGACCACCGTTCAGCTCTTTTACACGTCCGTCCAGGAATGCTTCCGAGCCCTCGGATGCCGCGAGATCACGCCTGCAGATTCGCCGCAACGCTCGCCGTCGTCTCCACGGCGCTCCTCGTCGCGAGCTCGCCGGCGGCCGCCCAGTTTCAGGATCCGGTGGCGCTGTCGACCGCGCCGGATGGCGAGCCTGTCTCGTCATGGGCGATGGGCATCGACTACTTCAACAGCGCCGTCCTTGCCGTCGTCAAGGACGGCGTGCTGACGATCCACACGCTGAACGGCGAGCGCAAGCGAATGCTGGTCATCCCGTCGGAGGCGGGCGAGGTCGAGTCGCCCTCGCTCGCGTTCACGGCGCTGCGGACGTACGTCGCGTACACCGACCGGGACGTCGACGGCGCCAGCCGCGATGTCTGGGTGGCCAGCAAGGTGGGGACGATCCTGTCGCCCCCCGAGAACCTCTCGATCAGCAGCCACGAGGAGCGCAACCCCTCGCTGACCATCGACCGTCACGGCACTCCCGTGGCGGCATGGACACGGCAGCGACCGGATCGCCCGTCGGACGTCGTCGTGCAGGCGGTCGGCGGCGAGTTGACCACGCTCGGACCGGGGGACCTCGCGAGGATCGGCGACGACATCCACGGCCGCATCCACGTGCTCTTCCGCGCTCCGAACCACGACGTGATCTACCGGGCGTTCCGGGACGTCGACGGCGTGCTCGATTTCGAGCCGCCCGTCCTCATCGTCAACCAGGCGACGACGCCGGTGCCGTACCACGAGATCAAGGTCTGCAACGGCGACGAGGCGCTGGTCAGCTACACCGAGGGGGATACGCTCTTCGTCGTGCGCCGCATCTCGGACGGGGTCTTCGAGGCGCCGCGGGCGGTGGTCTCCGGAGAATTCCGCGGACCGTTCTTCTCTTGCAATTCCCGTGGCGTGCTCGCCATCGCCTGGGAGAGCGAGGGTGACATCTGGTACCGTCTCGGGAGCTTCGACTTCCTGATCCCGAAGGAGCGCGCGTTCCAGACGCCGGCGATCGAGCAGTCGCCGAAGATCGCCATCGACTCCTTCCTCAACCTGTACCTCTCGTACGAGTCGGACGGCAAGCTCCTCTTCACGACCAACGCGGCGATCCCCGAGGCGCAGTTCCTCGCCGAGCCGACCGAGGGGGAAGCGCCCCTGCGCGTCCAGTTCACGGACCGGAGCACCGGGAACATCCTGCGCTGGCACTGGGATTTCGGCGACGGGTCAGCCTCCGGCAGTCGCAACCCTTCACACGTCTACGAGCAGCCCGGCGAGTACGTCGTCAAGCTCGCGGTCGAGGGGCCCGGCGGCGTCAGCACCGCCGTGGGGGAGCGGCAGATCCGGGTGCTCGATCCGTCGAACTCGATGCGGTTCTCGGACCGGCGAGCTTACCCGGGCCTGCGCGACCTCTACGTGCCGCTGGTGATCGATCACGACGTGCCGATCCAGGGCTGCCAGATCGCCATGAGCTTCGATCCCGCGGCGCTGGAGCTCTCTCGCATCGAGATCGACGACAACACCAACATCGCGCAGATCGCGCCGGAGCTCATCATCCACGACTTCTCGGAGACGGCGGAGGGGCGGACGGCGATCGCCACGGCGCTGATCATCGACTTCGAGCGGCCGTTCGATGGCCGCACGTTTCCGCCCGGTTCCGGCCAGCGCCTGGCGAACTTCGTGTTCCACGTCCGATCGTCGAACGCGTTCGACAGCGAGACCGTCGTCGAGCTCCGCAATCAGATCGGTGAACCGCCGATCAACAACATCTTCATCAGCCGCGGGCAGACGATCTTGCCGCAGCTGAGGTCGGGCGTCATTCGCATCGAGGAGCCCGCGCTGCCGCCGCCGCTCTTTTTCCTGCGCGGCGACGTGGACGCGTCGCTGTCGGTGAACATCACCGACGCCATCGTCCTGTTGAACTATCTCTTCCTCGGCGCGGAGCCGTTCCCCTGCTTCGACCCGGCCGACGCCAACGACGACGGCGGCGTGAACATCACGGACGCCGTGGTGATTCTCAACTATCTCTTCCTCGGCGGCGTTCTCCTGCCGCCGCCGTTCCCGGACCTCGGGCTGGATCCGACGCCCGATCCGCTTCCGGATTGCCAGCGCGGCTGAGCGAGCGCCCGGAGCGGCACTCCGCGGTTTCCGTCGGCCCCCTGATCGGTTACGATCTTTCTTCTTCTGAATAAAGGGGAGTTCAACATGCCGCAGTTCGAGAAGATCGATCCGCCGTCGTCGGGGACTCCAATCACGATCGGCGCGGGAGGAAAGCTCGTCGTGCCGCCGGATCCGATCATTCCCTTCATCGAGGGTGACGGCAGCGGCAAGGACATCTGGAGAGCCGCGCAGCGAGTCCTCGAGGCAGCGGTCGAGAAGTCCTACCGCGGCGAGCGCACCATCGAGTGGTTCGAGGTCTACGCCGGAGAGAAGGCGCACGACACCTTCGGAGAGTGGCTCCCCGAGGACACGCTCCGCGCGATCAAGGAGTACCATGTCGCCATCAAGGGGCCGCTGACGACGCCGGTCGGCGGCGGCATCCGCAGCCTCAACGTCGCCCTCCGACAGAAGCTCGACCTCTTCGCGTGCGTGCGCCCGTCGCGGTGGTTCGATGGCGTCCCGGCGCCGGTCCACCATCCGGAGAAGGTCGACATGGTGATCTTCCGAGAGAACACCGAGGACGTCTACGCCGGCATCGAGTGGCGGGAGGGGACCGAGGAGGCGAGGAGGGTCATCGACTTCGTCAACTCGCTGGGGTTCTCGATCCGGTCGGATTCCGGCATCGGCATCAAGCCGATCAGCATCACGGGCACCAAGAAGCTCGTCCGCAAGGCGATCCAGTACGCAATCGACCGGAAACGGCCGAGCGTCACGCTGGTCCACAAGGGCAACATCATGAAGTTCACGGAGGGGGCGTTCCGTGACTGGGGCTACGAGCTGGCCGCCGAGGAGTTCGGGGACGTGACCATCACCGAGGCCGAGCTCTGGGAGAAGCACGACGGCGTGCCGCCGGGTGGCAAGATCGTCATCAAGGACCGCATCGCCGACGCGATGTTCCAGCAGATCCTGCTGCGGCCGGACGAGTACAGCGTCATCGCGCTGCCGAACCTCAACGGCGACTACCTCTCCGATGCGATCGTCGCGACCATCGGCGGGCTCGGCCTCGCGCCGGGCGCCAACATGAGTGACGAGCACGCCGTCTTCGAGGCGACGCACGGCACCGCGCCGAAGTACGCCGGCAAGGACCAGGTGAACCCGGGCTCGGTGATCCTCAGCGGCGTGATGATGTTCGAGCACCTCGGCTGGGACGAGGCGGCGGAGCTGATCGTGCGCGGCATCGAGAAGTCCATCAAGGCGAAGACGGTCACCTACGACCTGCACCGCCTCATGGAAGGCGCCACGAAGCTCAAGTGCTCCGAGTTCGGCGACGCCATCATCCGCAACATGGAGTAGCAGCGCGGCGCCCGACCATCAGCGGCGCGGAGAGCAGGAAAATCGAGCGGGACAGCGGCCCGGCTTTTCGATGGAGGCGAGGGATTGAAGGAATCGCCGGGGTCGCCTGCTGTAACGGTCAGGTCGTCAGTTCGCTGCGCTGTCCCGCTCCCATCCTCTGGAACAGGTCGCCGCGCGCCTTCTCGATCTGCTCGAGCTTCGCGGCCATGCTCTCCTTCTTCGCCTGCAGCTGCCCCTGGATCTTCAGGTTGCTGGCCAGAGCCGCCTCGATCACCTGCACGGTGCTGCGGATCTGGCCGCTGACGAAGATGTCGTCATACAGCGCATCGATGAAGGAAATCAGCACCTGGGTCCACGCGGGGCTTCCCGGCGCCAACCGGCTGTCGGAGCGTTTCAGGCTGCTCAGGCAGACGAGCTCCTTCTGCGCCGACTGGAGATTGCGATCCGCGCCGTCCGCCATCTCGCGGGCACGGCCGATGCTCGAGTGCCGGAACAGGTCGGTGAGGTAGCCGTCACGACGCCAGTTCTCGACGTCGTAGTTTCCCTTCGCCGAGATCAGGAAGTTGCGAGCGCTGCGGAGGTAGTCGAGGTTCCTGTCGACGAAGAAGATCGCCTCGTCGACGTTCAGCAGATCCTCCGTGAGCTCGTTCCACGACTTCTCGATCTTCTTGAACTCCTCGTTGAGGCGCCGCAGCTTGGATGATCGCGACCCCGTCAGGCTGCGCATGACGTTCTTCTTCTCGTCCTCGAGGACGCGCTTCTTGTCGACGAAGCCGTCGTAGTGCTCGAGACGGACCTGGAGCTCCTCGATCTCCCTCTGGTTGACGTCGCGCTTGTCGCGCAGGAGGTCGAGCAACCCGGCCGCCAGGAAGGCCTCCCGCGACGGGCGCGAGCCGATCTCGGGGACCTCGTCCTTCAGGAGCACGTCGTGCGGCTTGACGAGCCGCACCATCTGGTTGAGCTCGTCGAGACTGGCTCGAAGAAACTCGATCTGCTTGCGAGTGCGACGCTCCTTCTCGAGCTTCACATCGCAGTAGCCCATCTCCTTCTCGATCTTCTCGAGCCGTCGAGCCATGCCTCACCTCCAGATCCCACGCTGTGATCCCGCGCCGTTCTTCGACGCATCCGACGCGGGCGGCGCCGTACGAGCCGCCAGCCCCCGGGACGGCCCTCGGGCCCCACGAACGATTCCGGGCGCTCCCGACCAGACATCCCGTACAAATCCCGGGCCAAACCGGCGTCCCGGAGCGCCCCCGAGCGTCCGCCGCGGCGGACACACAAGTCGAGACCCCGGAGACGGTTCGGGCGTCCGACTCCGGGACCCGGGCGGCCGCCGATCGGCGGCGCCCGACATCGTGTAAACCCCGCGCGACAGGTGGCGCCGCAGCGGGCTGTCATTTTTGCCACACCGGCTTGCCGCGGGACTCGCTCCCGACCTCCGGGCGGGCGACGCCCTCGGCCGGGCCGGGACGCTTCCCTCCTCGTCTGGAACGATTTCTGCACAGAGTCCTCCCGGCGTTCCGAGGGCCGCTCCGGCGCGTCCGGCCCGGCTCCCTCGCGAGCGCCGGCGCGCGGTGTAAGTCGTTTCGCGCGCTCCGGCTGCAACGGTGCCCGTGAACGTCGAGCGGGGCCGGGCCGCCGCCCCTTCTCTTAAGACGCGGGAAGGGGCATTCTGATTTCGTAAAATTCGTGGAAATCTGTCGTCTCGGAGAAACGATCTGAGGGCCGAGTTATGATGTCCACCATGGTGCGCGTTCTGCAGCGGACAGCGATCCGGGAGATGCCCTCGACGCCGGCGCGGGTGCGGGCGTGCATCCCCGCCCCGGGATTCCTGACGCCCATCGTCGCCGCCGTCTTGACGCCGGCTTTCGCCGCGGTGCCGTTCCTGGCGCGCTACCTGCCGAGCTTCATCGTCCTGCGCGTCCTGCTTGTGGTCACCGTCCCCGCGTCATTCGCGGCGATGGCCGCGATGGCGGCCATCGCGGCGCAGCCCGGCGCGGCGTTCGAGGGACCCGCCGTGGCAGGGAACGAGACCGCCCCGAAGCCCGAGGCCCGTGACGACGCGGCCGGCATGCCGTGGCGCCCGGGGATGGAGTACGTCTACACCTGGACGTATGAGCGCGAGCGCGTCGGCGAGACCCGATTCCGCGTCGTCGATCTGCGATCGGAAGACGACGCCGCGCGCGGCCCGGACCGCTACCGCATCGATGCCGCCTTCGACTACAAGCGAGACGCGGTGGCGCAGAAGATCCGGCGCCACCTGTTTCTCGACGCGGGCTGGAGCATGCTGCGCTACACGACCCGCGCGGACATGGAGCACGCTCGCGGCATCACCTCGATTCAGGAGACCCAGGGCTGGCTCGAGGGACGGCTGCTGGCGATCGAGGTGATCCACGGCGGCCGCAAGGAAAGACGCGTGCGCACGTCAATGCCGCTCGAGGGCGCGCAGCACATCTTCCTGACGCACGCCGTCGAGAGCTGGGCGATCTTCCTCGCGCGGCACCTCGACGACGGACGCCTGGCGACGGCGAAGGTGGCGTTCCCCGATTTCGGCAAGGTCTTCACCGTCGACTTCACCCTCGCGGGCAAGGAGAAGATCGAGGTCGGCAAGGAGAAGATCGAGACCCGCCACTTCCGCTTCCGCTCCACCGACCGCCAGTTCTCGGGCGAGACCTGGCTCGACGACTCCGGCCGCCTGGTTCGCTACCGCCAGGGGGCGTTGACGATTCAGTTGACGGGGGTGGGGAAGAAGGTCGCGAAGACCGGCTAGGAGTTCCTGTTCGTCCCCGTCCCCGGTCCCGTGCCCGGTCCCGTGCCCGTGCCCGTGCCCGTGCCCGAAAGCCCTCGGCGTCGAGCACCCGTTCACCGTCGGGGCCGAGCCATCGGAGTCCGGGTCCGAGACCGAGAAGACGGACCGAGCCCGATTCCGATTCCGACTCCGATTCCGACTATTCCGACTCGGACTCCGATTCCGACTCCGACTCCGACTCCGAGGTCCGAGACGGAGGTCGATCCCTCCTCAATCTGCGTAATCTGTGTTCCCGTCCTCCGTCGGGGTCGGCCCCGCTATCGCCCTGCGTGCCGTCAGCGGATTCTCAGGCCGCGTCCGCGCGTCTCTTTCTCTGACGGTGGCTCCTCGGCGGCGCCCAGGGTGGTATAGATTCCCAGCGACTTGATGTCGTCGCGGATCA
>JBFFXF010000072.1:0-29391 GCA_041569895.1 Planctomycetota bacterium
CTCGGGCGCCGTCGCGAAGCTCGACGCGCCTGATTCGAAGGGATCGAAGGCCGGAGTCCGCATGAAGATCGCCATCGTCTACAACCGCGAGAGCAAGCGGGTCATCAACCTTTTCGGCGTCCCCAACCGGGAGAAGTACGGACTGAAGTCGATCGCGCGCATCACCAACGCCCTCAAGGAGGGCGGCCACCAGGTGATCGCGCTCGAGGGCGACAAGGACCTCCTCGACCGGCTGGAAGAGTTCATGCCGCGCGTCATGAAGGGCGAGCGGCCCGGCATGGTGTTCAACCTCTCCTACGGGATCCAGGGCCAGGCGCGGTACACCCACGTGCCGGGGATGCTCGAGATGGCCGGCATCCCGTACGTCGGCTCCGGCCCGCTGGCGCACTCCCTCGCGCTCGACAAGGTCGTCGCCAAGATGATCTTCAAGCAGGAGGGGATCTCGACGCCCGACTTCGTCGTCCTCAAGGACCCCGACTTCGACTCGCCGGACCTCGCCTATCCGCTGATTGTCAAGCCGAAGAACGAGGCGGTCTCCTTCGGCATCCGCATCGTCAACGACGAGGCCGAGCTCCGCGACGCCGCCGGGGTGATCTTCGAGAAGTTCGAGCAGCCGGTTCTCGCCGAGCGGTTCATCGACGGTCGCGAGATCAACGTCGGCCTGCTCGGGAACAACCCGCCGGAAGCGCTGCCGCCCGCCGAGCTGATCTTCGGCGAGGGCGGTCCGAAGATCTACACGTACGAGGACAAGACGCACAAGTCGGGACGCGAGGTCAGCGTGCGCTGCCCGGCGGACATCAGCCCCGAGCTCACCGTGAAGGCGCAGAAGCTCGCGATCGAGGCGTTCGCCGCGCTCGGCTGCTACGACTGCGCGCGCGTCGACATGCGCGTCGACGCGGACGAGAACCTCTACGTCCTCGAGATCAACAGCCTGCCGAGCCTCGGCGAGCACGGGTCCTACACGCACGCCGCGAAGGCGGTCGGCCTCGATTTCGCCGGGCTCGTCAACCGACTGGTCGACGTCGCCAGCGCGCGCTACTTCGGCACGCCGAAGCCGCCGGAGCTGACCAACAAGGTCACGGATCCCGGCGACAGGATCTTCGCGTTCCTCACCTCCCGCCGCGACCGCATCGAGAAGCGCGTCCGCGAGTGGACGCGGATCTCGAGCCGCACGTCCGATCCCGTCGGCGTCCGCGGCGCGATCAGGGAGGCCGACCGGCGCTTCGGCGAGCTCGGCCTGACGCAGAACAAGGAGTTCACCAACGAGCAGTCGGTGTGGACGTGGGAGACGCAGAAGGGCTTCGAGGGCGGCACGCTCTTCATCGGGCACATCGACACGCCGATCGATCTCGACGTGACGGCCGAGCCCTTCCGTCGCGATCCCGAGTTCCTCTACGGCGAAGGGGTCGGCAGCTCGCGTGGCCCGCTCGTCATGCTCGAGTTCGCCCTCGGGGCGCTGCGGCACGCCAGGCGGCTGCGCTCAACGCCGATCGGCATCCTGCTCCACGGCGACGAGGGTCGCGATTGCCGCTACAGCGCCGACCTGATCCGCGAGGCGTCCACGCGGGCGGAGCGCGTGCTCGTGCTCCACTCGGGGAACGTCGGGGACAAGGTCATCACGCAGCGCCGCGGCCGCCGCAAGTACCGGCTGGTCGTCGAGGGGCAGCCGCGACGGCCAGGGCAGGCGGCGAAGAAGCCGGAGATCTTCCTGCGGGTCTGCTCGGCGTTGCAGGCGCTCGCCGCGATCTCCTCGAGGAAGAAGCACATCTCCGTGTCGCCGATCGACCTGACGACTCGCGGCTACCCGCTCCTCCTCCCGCACCGTTTCACCATCACGCTGATCCAGACCTACCTCGAGGAGTCCGACGCCGACGAGACCGAGCAGGCCATCCGGGACGTGCTCGCGAGGTCGGACTTCAAGTGGGAGCTCGATCTGCTCTCCGATCGCCCGCCGTTCCGGGAACGCCGGCAGGCGCTGGCGCTGATGAAGTCGATGTCGAAGATCGCCGATCGCTGGGAGATCCGGCTCGAGAAGGAATCGTCGGTGTGGCCATCGCCCGCGGGGCTGGTGCCCCGGGCGGTGTCGGCCCTGTGTGGCGTCGGTCCGGTCGCGGTGAACCTCTACACGCCGCAGGAGGCGATCCAGCGCATCAGCCTCGTGCAGCGGACTCTTCTTCTGGCGGAGTTCCTCGCGGCAGACGGAACGGCCCGAGCGGATGCCTGAGCGGATGAAGCGCGCCGCAGCCGAGGCAAGGATTCTCGACAGCGAGCTCCTCGAGCCGAAGCGCCAGCGCCTCCCCGAGCCGCAGCGAATCTCCGCCTCGCGACACGGCATGATCGCGACGGCGCACTACCGCGCCACCGAGGCCGGCGTCGAGATCCTCGAGGAGGGCGGCAACGCGGTCGACGCCGCCGTCGCGGCGTCCCTCGCTCTCGGCGTGTGCGAGCCGGCCGCGAGCGGCATCGGCGGGCAGACGATGCTGATGGTCCACCTCGCGGAGGAGCGCCGGACCTTCGCGCTCGACGGCTCGTCGCGTGCCCCGAACCGCGCCAGCGTCGAGACGCTCACGAAGGCCGGGCGGCGCCGCGGCTATCGCGCGACGACGGTGCCGAGCACGCTGGCACTGCTCGATTACGCCCTGACCCGTTACGGCACGCTGCCCCTGGCGCGCGTGCTCGAGCCGGCGATCCGGCTCGCCGAGGAGGGCTTCCAGGTCACGGACCTCCAGCATGCGCTGACGCGACGCGAGGCGAAGCACCTTCGCAAGCACACCGCCGCTCCGTTCTTCCTCCTGCGCGGGGAGAAGGCGTACCCGGTCGGCTCCCTCCTCAAGCAACCGGTGCTCGCGGCCACCCTGAAGCGCCTCGCGCGTCGGGGGATCGCCGACTTCTACACCGGCAAGATCGCCAGGGCGATCCACGACGACATGAGCCGCAACGACGGGCTGATACAGCGGGACGACCTCGCCCAGGTGCCGAGACCGATCGAGCGCCGGCCACTGACCTTCCGCTTCGAGGGCTCGCGGGTGTTCACCATTCCCGAGCCCGGCGCGGGACGCACCCTCGTGGGCATGCTCAACTTCTTCGAGCACCTGCCGGAGAAATCGCGCAACCCCGACACGCCGCGCGGCGCCATGCTCCTGGCCGAGATCATCCGCCGCGCCAACCTCGATCGTCGCGACCGCCCCTTCGATCCGAACTACTTCCCCCAGGTCGACGAGCGCAAGTTCCTCTCGGAGGACTACGCGCGGCTGGTCGCACGGCAGGTGCGGGCCCGCATCAAGACGACCGGTGAGACGACGCACCTGTCTGTGATGGATCGGCACGGCAACGCCGTGGGCCTGACGCAGTCGATCGAGAACGTCTACGGATCGTGCGTCGTGACGGAGGAGCTCGGCTTCCTCTACAACAACTACATGAGCGCCTTCGACTATGACGACATGACGCACCCGTTCTACATGCGGCCCAATGCCGTGCCGTGGGCGAGCGTCGCGCCGACCATCGTCTTCCGCGGGCGCAAGCCGTGGCTGGTGATCGGCTCGCCGGGGAGCGAGCGCATCGCCTCGGCGATCTTCCAAGTGCTCCTGCGGCTCGAGAGGCAGCCGCCGATCGACGCCGTCTCGGCGCCGCGCATGCACTGCTCGATCGACGGCAAGGTCTCGCTCGAGGCGCCGCGCATGCGCGACGACATCCCGCGCTACCTCGCAAAGCGCGGGTTCACGATCGACGCGCGCGAGGCGTACTCCTTCTACCTCGGCTGCGTGCAGCTCGTCCTCCGCGACGGCAAGCACTTCATCGGCGTCGCGGACGTCCGGCGTGACGGCTCCGCCGGAGGACCGATCGGCCAGGCGGCGAAGGGAGACAGAGGGGCCGGGTTGTGACGCTCCCGCTGCTGATATCCGTGCCGCACGCGGGGCTCTGGGTGCCGCCCGAGGCCGAGCCGTACTGCTCGCTGCGTCCCCACGAGATTCTCGAGGACGGCGACGTCGGCGCGGCGGAGATCTTCTGGCCGCTCGAGCCCCACGTCGCCGCCTTCATCACGACCGACGTGGCGCGCGCGATCGTCGATCTCAACCGGGCCGAGGACGACCGGCGCAAGGACGGCATCGTCAAGACGCACACCTGCTGGGACGTGCCGGTTTATCGGCGCCCGCTTCCGGAAACGGTCGCGACGTCGCTCATCGAGCGCTACCACCGTCCGTACCACGAGCGCCTCGCCGCGCTCGCGGCCACCGGCGTGCGCGTCGGTCTCGACTGCCACACGATGGCCGCGAAGGGGCCGCCCGTCGGCCCGGATCCCGGCCGCGAGCGCCCGGCGGTGTGCCTCGGGAACGCCGACGGAACCTGTCCGGACGAGTGGGTCGAGGCGCTCGCGCGCTGTTTCGAGCGCGCCTTCGAGGCGCCCGCAACCGTGAATGATCCCTTCGCCGGCGGTCACATCGTGCGATCGCACGCGGCGGAGCTGCCGTGGATCCAGGTCGAGCTCTCGCGTGGACCGTTCCTCTCCAACGGGGAGAAGGCGACGAGGACGCTGGCGGCGCTGCGGGACTGGTGGGAGGCGATCTCCTAGAATAGAGTTTCGGTGGCCGTGAGGCCGATACACGGGGCAGCGGGAGGGCCGGCGGAGAGTTGGAGCGTCGGAGGACGACACCGGTGCTGTCGAGGCTGATCGACCTGTCGGGCGACATCGGCATCGCGGACATCGTCGATGTCATCGTGGTGGCCGTGCTCATCTACTGGGTGTTCCGCGGCCTGGTGCGCTCGAAGGGCGCCCTGACGCTGCTCGGCCTGGGGATCGTCAGCGCGCTCTACCTGCTCGCCCGTCTCGTCGGCCTCAACCTGGTGACGCTGATCTTCGAGGGGTTCTTCACGGTCATCGTCGTCGCGCTCCTGATCATCTTCCAGGACGAGGTGAAACGCTTCTTCGAGCAGGTCGCCGTCCGCAGCCTCAGGGCGCGTCAGGGCCGGGTCCCGGTCCCGGCACGTCCCGCCGAGGTCGACATCCTGGTGAGAACGCTGAGCGATCTGGCGCGCGACCGGGTCGGCGCGCTCGTCGTGCTGCCGGGCCGCGAGAACCTGTCGCGGCACCTCCAGGGCGGCGTCGAGCTCCAGGGAAAGCTCAGCGAGGCGCTGCTCAAGAGCCTCTTCGACCCGCACTCGATCGGCCATGACGGCGCGGCGGTGGTCTCCGGCAACACCATCGTGCGCTTCTCGTGCCGGCTGCCGCTGTCGGAGAACGAGGCGGAGCTCGCCGGCCGGGGCACGCGTCACGCCGCGGCGCTCGGACTCTCCGAGCGGGCGGACGCCCTGTGCCTCGTCGTCTCCGAGGAGTCCGGCTCGATCTCCGCGGCGAGCGGCGGGCACATCGAGAAGGTCGCGGACAGCGCTCGACTGACGCACGTCATCGAGGAGTTTCTCGCCGGGACGGTGGGCACGGCGACGCCCGACACCCCGAAGCGCGCCAGGTTCCGGCGCGATCTCCTGCTGCGGATCGGCGCGCTCGCCATCGCGGCGGGCCTCTGGTTCCTCTTCGTCCACGAGTCGACGATCGAGTACCGGAGCTACAGCGTCGCGGTTGAGCGTACCGGGCTGCCGGAGAATCTCGTCGTCCAGTCGGTGCAACCGACGCGTGTCGTGGTGACCGTGTCGGGGCCGCGGCGAGCGTTCTACCTCGTCACCGACCGCAGCTTCACGGCCGTGGCGAAGCTCTTCAACGCGACCGCGGGAACGCTGGAGGTCGGCATCTCGCCCGCCGAGCTCGACCTGCCCGACGGCCTGACCTTCGTCAACGTCACGCCGCGGAGCGTCGTCTTCGTCCTCCAGGAGCGACAGCAGGAACAGTGACATGTCCACCACCGAAAGCGGTCGCGCCCACGACGATGTGCCCCCGATGGGAGACGCGCCGAACGTGGTCAACGCGCTCGTCGAGATCCCCAGGGGCAGCCGGAACAAGTTCGAGGTCGACAAGCGCACCGGCCTCATTCGGCTCGACCGTTACCTCTACTCCTCGAGCCACTACCCCGGAGACTACGGCTTCGTGCCGCAGACCCTGGCCGACGACGGCGACGCGCTCGACGTCCTCGTCATGGTCAACGAGCCGACGTTCAGCGGCTGCCTGATCGAGGCACGAGTCGTCGGCATCTTCCGCATGACCGACCGCGGCATGAACGACTACAAGCTCCTCGCCGTCCCCAACTCCGACCCGCTCTTCGACGAGTTCGAGGACCTCGAGCACGTGCCGCCCCACTTCCTCAAGGAGGTCGGCCACTTCTTCACGACCTACAAGCAACTCGAGGGCGTCACCGTCGAACCCCACGGCTGGGCGGGACGCGCGGAGGCGGTCGAGGAGGTAAGGCTGTCGGTGGAGCGGTACCGTTCGAAGTGAATGCGAGAGGAGGAACGCGGATTCCGCAGATTGGGGAAGACTGAGAGGGAAATCGGTATCCGTCATCGGGCTCGGTCATCGGTCATCGGTCATCGGAGTCGGAATCGGAGTCGGTCCTCCGTCTCGGTCCTCTGCCTCCGACCTCTGTCTCGGTCTCCGACTCCAACCGCCCGGCCCCGACGTCGGCCGTTCGCTTGATGTCGCGAGCTTTCGGGTCCGGGTCCGGGTCCGGGACCGGGACCGGACATCGCCCGAACCCGACCGTCTTTCTCCCGCCACCCCGCGATGGTACGATCTCCGCGGACCGGGGAATCGATGGCCAAGGCGACAAAGAAGAAGACCACGCGGCGCAAGAAGGCCGCGCCCGAGCCGACCGGGTTGCGGCCCTCGGAGACCAGGGCCTCGCCGCCGTCCGCGGTCGAGAAGCTTCGCGCCGCGGTGGAGTCCGACGGTGGCACCGTCCACGCCGCGTACCGCGAGCCACTCGGCGGGCACTGGGTCGTGCTCGTCGTCCTGCCCACCGAGCAGGTCCAGCCGACGCCCTACCAGCGCAAGCTCTCCGACCCGCACGTCAAGCGGCTCGCCGACGCGATCTCCCGCATGGAGCGATATCTGGATCCGGTGATCGCGTTCCGCACCGGCGAGAAGACCTACCAGGTGCCGAACGGCTATCACCGGATGAGCGCCATGAAGTCGCTCGGGGCGCGATCGATCACGGCGCTCGTGGTCACCGACGAGGAAGTCGCCCGTCGCATCCTCGCGCTCAACGTCGAGAAGGCCCATAGCCTGCGCGAGCGCGCCAGCGAGGTAATCCGTCTCGCCGAGCACCTGGCGGAGATTCCCGGCGCGCGCGAGGCGGACTTCTCCTTCGAGTTCGAGGAGCCGGCGCTGCTGACTCTCGGGCTCTGCTACGAGGAGCGCGGCCGGTTCGCCGGGGGGGCGTATCACCCGATCATCAAGCGCGTCGACGCGTTCCTGAAGAAGCCGCTGGCCGCGGCGATCGAGACGCGGCGGGGCTACGCCGCGAAGCTGCTCTCCATCGACGACCGCGTCAGCGAGATCATCACCGAGCTGAAGGAGAAGGGGCTCGAGAGCCCCTACCTGCGCAACTTCGTCGTCGCCCGCATCAACCCGATCCGATTCCGCAGTGGCGACCCGCCGCCGATCGAGGACACGCTCGAGAAGATGGCCAGGTCGGCGGAGAAGTTCGACGCCGGCAAGATCTCGACGCGAGATGTCGCGCGCACAGGCGGCGCGGCGGCGGAGTGACGCCGCCGGCTCAGTTGGCCACGAACTCGAGGATCCGCACCGCGTGGCCCCGGCTCGCCGTGTTGCTCCGCACCGCGACGCGCAGCGACAGGGTGTGGCGTCCGGGGGGAAGATCGCCGTCGAAGACCACCGTCCTCGGATAGTGGAGCCCCCGGCTGAAGCGGTGGTAGAGGTCGACGGCCTTCCACGCGCCACCGTCGATCGAGGCCTCGACGGTGCCCGCGTCCGGACCGGCGAGCACGTAGGCGCCGACCGCCGTGCCCTCGAACTCGAGCGTCAACGACGCGCCGGCCTCCGTCGCGCAGAGGAGCGTCTCCTTCGCGAAGCGCGCGCGACAGTGCCCCGGGAGGCTCTTCCATTCCGGCGTGTGAAGCGACCAGCCGGGCCCGCGCGTCGCCTCGGACGGATCGACGAAGCGCCCGCGGAAGTAGCTGCGCCGGTCGATCGGCTCCGGCAGGGCATGCGGGGCCGGCTCGCCCGGGCTCGCGGTCCAGGCGCGAGTCAGGAGACCGTCGACGAGACCGGCGCAGATGGCGTTCCCCGCCGGCGCCGGATGCGTGCCACCGAACTCCTTCCAGGTCAGCTCGCCGGCGTTGATGAGATGCGCGACCTCGCCGGCGAGGTCGACCGTCGGGATCCCGTAGCGCTCCACGACCTGCTGGTGACTCGCGATCGACGGAGGAACCCTGCCGGCGCGGAGGGTCTCGAGCATGCGGGGATTGACGAAATAGGTGACGACGATGTCGGCGCGCGGATTGTGAAGGCGAGTCCGCCGGACGATGCCCTCGAGCCCGCGGACACACTCGCGCGGGGCGTGCGCGGCGTCCTGGTCGTCGTTGACCGCGAACTCGACGAAGAGGAGATCCACCGGACCGTGCGCCAGCACGTGCTCCTCGAGCCGGAAGGCGCCGGTCGTCGAGCACGTCGATGCGATGCCCGCGTCCGTGAACGTGAACTCGGTGTCCGGGAAACGGCTGCGGAGGATGTCACAGACCATCGGTCGATAGCCGTCCATCTCCGTGATCGAGCCGCCGATGAAGGCCACGTGGCCGCGCTTCTCGTTCACGAACCTCGCGCGCGAGTTCGCGAGACCGCCGCGCAGGTGAACGCTGGCCAGCGGATCGCGAGCGGGCTGCACTGCCTCCGGATCGAACGCCGCCGCCCAGTGACGCGTCCGGTCGAGGTAGTAGAAGGGCGACCGCGGCCGGTAGTCCTCGTAGGTGAAGTCCGCGACTCTCTTCGGCGCCGCCGGCTCGATCTGCGTGCCCTCGTGCCACTCGTTGAACGAGGTGACGCCGATGATCTGCGGCTTCACGTCGATCGCCGCCCGGAACATCTCGTCGTGGTAGGCGCCGTCGCGCCGCGCGCGCGTGTTGCGGCCGTTCCACGGGCGGATGCGCGTATCGATGTAGCCGGGAGCGACACAGGGGATGAATATCTTGGCGTGCTCCCTTGCCCAGCGGGCCAGTCGCGTCCAGTTCGCCGGCGTCGACCCGTAGGTGAAGCCCTCGGTGGCGAAGTACGTGTAGAAGCCGTCGAAGTGCCCGCGGAGCATGAAGTCCTCCTCGTGCTCCTTGACCCACAGCCCGATGACGACGGCGTCGTGCGCCGTGCCACGGATCGTCCGGGCGCCGTCGGGCGCGAGGATCGCCGCCCACTCGGCGGCCTCCGTGAGGTACGAGTCGTAGACGTAGAAGAGCGGGCGCCCGTCACGCCCGGGATACCGGAAGAGAGCGGGGGACGCCCCGAAGCGCTCGATGAGCGACACGATCCCCTGCCGCGTGGCCGCCGCGTCGCGACGTTTGCCGGCGAGGTGCGGCTCGATGTGAAAGCTGATCCCGATGCCGTGCTTCTCGGCAGCGCGAAAGACAGCGGGCAGCGCGCGGTCGGTGAACGAGCCATCGCCCCACCACGAGACGCTGATTACGCCGACGCCCGCGCGCCGCAGCCAGCGCATGTGGCGCTCCAGGTCCGCCGCGTTCGTCGAGCTCGAGCAGCCCATCAGCGGGTAGAAGTTGGCGCCGATGTCGTCCCCCCCCGGAAACTGCCTCGGCGGGCCGCGTCGCACCGCGACCGCGTGGTTCCAGTGCGAGTACCCCCCATCGTGCTCCGGGTTCCCGTACCACGGGTAGTAGAAGGCGTGCACCCTCTGGCTGGTCGACGGCGTGTCGTCGCCGAGGACGGTGGCGGACGCGAGGGCCGCCGCGAGCGCGACGAGCGGCAGCGAGACGTGAGGGGGCCGCGGCAGCAGCGCGACCCGGGATATGTTCATCGGATCGCGGTCAGTTCTCGAGTGTGGGCTCGATCCAGATCCCCTGACCGAACGCCGCAACCGACGGCGCGCCGGCGAGTGGTCGTCGCATCAGCAATCTCCCTCCAAGAAATGCATTGATCCCGCGGCTGCGCGCTCGCGCTGTCGGGCAAACTGCGGATCAGACGGCGTTTCGATCAGTCCGCGCACGCGCTCGCCGAGCACCCCAGAGTCCTCCGCGCCACGTCGCCGCACGCGCTCGAGGGAGACGGCAGCGGGCTTCCGCCGCGGAAGAGCGTGTCGAGCAATCGCACGGCATCGGTGACCTCGAGGCGGTCGTCGGCGTTGGCGTCGCCGGCGGCCTCGCAGCACGGCTGCCTGCCGTTGATGAAGAGATGCGCCAGCACGACGATGGCGTCGGTGATGTCGACGCCCCCATCGCAGTTCGAGTCGCCGCGGCGGAAGCGCAGCTCGGGTGGGCGCGGCTGATCGCTGACCCGCGCGATCACCTCGACCTCCGAGAGCACCGACACGGGAAAGCCGGGCGGCATGGCGCCCGGCTCAAGCAACGTGAACTGCAGCACCATGCGATCGAAGGCGGATTGCTCGTCGAGCTCGACGACGACCGGGGTGCCGGGGTCCGGCACCCGACGCGGCGGTGCGACCTGGCGGCGCGGACCGGCCCCGAGGGAGGTCTCGATCCGCATATCGAAGAGGTCCGACACCGGCATCGGCATGAACTCCGGCGACGGTTCCGCGCCGTGGACCGACACCGAGCGCGCCTGGATCGGGACGCCCCACTCGAGCTCGAGTCGGAGCTCGTCGTCGAGACTGGTCATCCAGTGCGAGACCGGGTCGGTGCGCCGATCGACGACGCGCTCGGGCCCGAAGAAGGTCCCGAGCTCCTCGAAGAGCTCGCGCGGAAACTCCGGCGACTCGCGACGCGGACTGCCGCTCACCTTCGCCGAGGCCGCGAGGTTGGTCCATGCCGCCTCGGCGGCTTCGGGGACCGCGAGCATCGAGTGACCGGCGTGGCACCCGACGCAGCGCGAGACCTCGCCGGCGCGACCGAAGTTCATGCCGCCGACATGGTATATCTGGCCGTCGCGCCCGCGGGCGATCTCACCGTCGGGTCGCCGGAGCACCTCGAAGAGCGGCACACCGGCGGGCAGGTCGACCTCGACGCGGCCGCTCGGTCCCACGCGCTCGGCGTGCAGCAGCACCGGCGGGTCGACCGCGGTGAGGCTCTCGCCCGGGGGCGCCATCCAGAACTCGATGGTCAGGTCCTCGCCGACCGGCGGGGCGAGCGGCAGCGGGACGTCGAGCGGCGCGTTGACGTGCAGGTTCTCGACGAGGAACGTGAACGATCCGCCGAGACGGTGCGCCTCCTCCGCGGTACGAGGGGATACCTCGACCGGCTCGCGCCCGGCGCGGTCCGGGACCACGGGCGGGACCGGGCGCCGGAAAACGGGTACGGCGTCGAGCTCGTCACTTCCGGGACGCGACACGAGCGGCTCGAGGTTGCCGTTTCGGATCTCCAGCAGGTAGAGGTCGTGGTCTTCCGGGAGGCTTCGCCGGGCGGCGACGAGCATCCACGACTGCGACACGGGCGCCGCGCTCGCGTAGAGCGTGCGGTTCGGGGGACGCCCCGGGTCGGCGTCGTCGGCCCGCTCGGGATCCTGGAGCTGCTCGATCTCGGCGAGCTCCGAGAAGTCCTGCGGGCCATCGATCGGACGCGGACGCGATGGGCCCCGCTCGAACATGCGCACGCCGTTCGGCCCGGGGAGGCCGATCACCGGCGTCTGCGGGATGAAGAGCGCCACAATCGCACCGGAGGGATAGAACACCGGCCGGTACGCCTGCGTCTGAGCGCGGTCGAGGTGAAATCCGCTGAGCATCTTCATGTCGCCGCCGTCGGGACGGATGCTCGCGAGGAACCAGCTGTTGACGCCGGGAAACTCCTCCTCCGCAACGCCGGTGAGCACGTCCTCGCCGAACTCCGTGAAGGGGCCACCACCGCCACCGTACTCCGGCGATCCGGGAGGGATGGCGCCCGTGTTGGCGCCGTCGGCATCGAGGATCGTCCCGGCCGACGTCCGCCACCACCGCGAATAGACTATGTGGCCGGTCGTCGGATCGACCGCCGGTGTGTCACCGCCGAATCGCTCCGTCGTGATGCGCCGCGGATCGCTCCCGTCCGCGGCGACGACGTAGAGGTTCGTCGTCCGCGAGCGTCCGTCGGGCGCGACCCCCGGGTACCGGGTCGACACGAAGCAGATGCGACCATCGGGCAGGTAGCACGGGTCGAGATCATCGTGACGCTCGAGCAGCGCCGCGGCCTCGCCGTGGCGCGCGAGGTCCACACGACGCTTCCCGCGCGTGATCTGCCGCAGGTCGGCGCCGTCGATGCCGATCTCGAAGATGCGCCACGCACCTTCCGCCTCCGAGAAGCCCGCGAACACGACGCGCGTCGCGTCCCACGAGACGTCGGGATCGGCGACGTCGACCGGCGAGCTCCGCGGCGCGTCGGGAGCGCTCGCATCGACGAGCACACGCTCGGCGCCGCTCTCGTCTCGAAAGATCAGCGAGCCGCGAGTCGCTCTCACGGCGACCGTGTCGATAGCCTTCGTCCGAGCGTCCGCGTCGAAGACACGCGAGACGTAGACGATCGGCGGTGCCGCCACACCCAGCGGCTGTGCCGCGACGGCCGTGACGGAGGCGAGGATCGCGAGCCCGGTCACCGCGAAACCGGCGAGGCGGCGGGCGGTGTTCGGTGAGGTCATGAGGCGCCCCTTTCTTCCCTGAAATCGCAGACGAGTCTTCTCGAATCGATCTCGAACCGCTGCCGAGTCTAAGCGGCCGCGGCGGTCCAGGCAAGTTTTGCAGGCGATCGCTTTGCAAGACGCCCGCCGGCGCGCTACCCTCTCGGCTTCATGCGACGGATCCGCATCACGACCTGGAACACGGGCGGCGGTTTCGATCCCCCCGACGCCGCGACCGGCTGGTCACGCGGCACGCGACGCGTGGAGGCGCTGCGGCGGGCCGTCGACCGCCTCCAGGCCGAGGTGATCGCGCTCCAGGAGATCGAGAGCGACCGCGCGCTCGACGAGCTCAACGCGAGTCTCGAGCGCCCGTATCCCTTCGTGCGATTCGCGCGCGGCAACTCGTACCTCGACCTCCACCAGGGCTTCCTGAGCCGCTTCGAGGTCGAGTGCACGTCGTTCCGTGACACCACGCTCACGGCCGCCGACGGCTCGCCGCTCGTCGATTACGCGAGCCCCGAGGACGCCGAGCGCCAGAAGCCCACCCCGGTGCGCTTCCAGCGCGACGTCGTGCTCGCCGACGTCCGCGTGCCGGGCAACGGCGTGATCTCGATCTTCAACGTCCACCTGAAGTCACAGCGGCCGAGCCCCTGGCGCCTCCTCGACGACGCCACGGTGCGCGAGGCCGAGTCCCGCGCCCTCGTCGACATCGTCAGGCGACACGGGAGCGACGTCGATCCGGAGCACCCGGTGATCGTCGTCGGCGATCTGAACGCGAAGCCCGACGACGAGTCGATCCGACCGATCCTCGACGGACTGCGCTTCTACGACGTGCTCGAGCGCGAGTGGATCGCGCTCTCGCGAGCGCCGGACCACACGCACAGAGGCCGCCAGCGGGCGCGCATCGACTACGTCCTGCTGTCGCCCGCCGCCCGCCGACGCTACCGCCCGGACTCGGTGCGAGTCCACGCGAGCGTCGACACCAGGGCGGCCTCGGATCACTTTCCGGTCTCGATAGATTTGAGATGAAAGCGCGGACGACGGTCGACGAGGACGGGAACGCAGATTGCGCAGATTGACGATGAGGTTCGCGGATGACGCAGATCCACGAGCGGAGCTCGTCCTCGTCCTCGTCCTCGTCCTCGAACATATTGATAACGCCGACGACGGTCGACGAGGACGGGAACGCAGATGACGCAGATTACGCAGATTGACGCAGATTGAGGAGATGTCGAGTTCCGAGTCGGAGTCGGAATCGGTGTCGGAGTCGGTGTCGGAATCGGAGTCGGAGTCGGAATCGGTATCGGAATCGGTGTCGGTCATCGGTGTCGGACCTCCGTCTCTGTCCTGTCCCGGTCCTCCGTCTCGGTCTCGGCCTCGCACTCCGCCCGCCCGGCCCCGACGTCCGGGAACGGGAACGGGAACGGGCACGGGGACGGGAACGGGAACGGGAACGGGAACGGGAACGAGGACGAGGACGAGGACGAGGACGAGGACCACGCGCACCGGCTGCCCGTTCGGCGGCACGCGATGTACCCCGCTCCACACCACGATTCTCGTGCGTTCGTCTATCTTTCCGTGCGCACGTCTCTTGCGACCGTGAGGCTGCCGTGGCACGCGGTTCGCACTGAAAACACAGCATGAACGCCATCGCCGATCTCAATCTTCTCTGCGGGTGGGCCGGGATCGTCGCCGGCATGGTCGCCGGCGCGACCCACGGGCTGTTCTTTCACCGCGCCGACTGGCTGGGCGGGTACGCGTCCTGGGCCCGCCGGTTGACGCGGCTGGGACACATCAGCTTCTTCGGCCTGGCGTTCGTCAACCTCGCGTTCGTGCTCACGGTGTGGCTCGTCGCCGACCCGGGCACCGGCGCCGGGCCGGGGATCCTTCGCGCGGCGTCGTGGTGCCTCGTCGTCGGGGCCGTGACGATGCCGACCGTGTGCTACCTCGCCGCCTGGCGGAAGCCGATCCGGCACGCGTTCTTCGTGCCGGTCGGCAGTCTCGTCGCCGGCGCGGGGTGTGTCCTCGCGTTCCTGATCGAGAGAGGCCTGTCATGAACATCGGATTCTACGCCATGAGCGGCATCCGCGCGTGCGACGCGGAGCTGCTGCGCCTCGGGCTGACGCTTCCAGGATTCGTCGAGCGGAGCAAGACGATCGCGTCGCTTCCGAGTCTCGGCCTGTTGACGCTCGCCGGGATGACGCCCGAGCGCCACGCCCGGCGATACGTCGAGGTGGACGACGTCGACGCCCTCGGCGAGCTGCCGCGCGATCTCGATCTGGTGGCCATCTCGAGCTTCAGCGCGCAGGTGAAGGAGGCGTACGAGCTCGCGCGTCGCTTCCGCGCCATCGGCACGCCGGTCGTCATCGGCGGGCTGCACGTCACGTCGTTGCCCGACGAGCCGCAGCGACACGGCGCGATCGCCGCCGTCGGCGAGGGCGAGCCCGTCTGGGGTCGGATCCTCGCCGACGCCGAGCGCGGGCGGCTGCAATCGGTCTACCGCGCCGGCGACCACGACCCGCGTGAGTTCGATCTCGCCGACTCCCCGATGCCGGCCTTCGAGCTGCTCGACATCGACCGCTACAACCGTCTCACCGTGCAGACGAGCCGCGGCTGCCCCTGGCGTTGCACCTTCTGCGCCAGCTCGATCCTGCTGACGCGCCGCTACAAGCAGAAGCCGATCGAGCGGGTGCTCGCCGAGGTCGACCGCATCCGCGAGCTCTGGCCGCGTCCGTTTCTCGAGCTCGCCGACGACAACGCCTTCGTCAACCGGGCGTACTGGAAGGAGCTGTTGCCGCGGCTCGAGCGCCGCCGCGTCCGTTGGTTCGCCGAGACCGACCTGTCGCTCCACGAGGACGAGGATTTCCTGCGCGCGCTCGCGCGCTCGGGATGCAAGCAGGTGCTGATCGGCTTCGAGAGCCCGGTGCAGGCGGGCCTCGACGGCGTCGAGATGCGGCGCAACTGGAAGCTGGCGCGCTTCCCCGTCTACCGCGAAGCGGTCCGCAGGATCCAGTCGCACGGCATCCGCGTCAACGCGTGCTTCGTCGTCGGGCTCGACGGCCACACCACCCGGGTCTTCGACGACGTCTACGAGTTCGTCGAGTCCGCGCGGCCGTTCGACGTCCAGATCACCTACCCGACGCCGTTCCCGGGGACGCCGCTCCACGACAGCCTGAAGCGACAGGGGCGGCTGACGCACGAAGGCGCCTGGGAGCGCTGCACGCTCTTCGACATCAACTTTCGGCCGAGCCACATGAGCGCCGAGGAGTTGCGCGACGGGTTCTTCGACCTGACGCGCCGGCTCTACTCGGAGTCGTTCACGCGGTGGCGGCGCGAGGGGTTCCACGAGCAGGTGCGCGCCGCGGCCCGGCGTCGCGGGCGCGCAGCGGTTCGCGGCGGAGCGCGTCACGCGGCCAGCCGGGCGGGAGCCGCCACCGTCGTGTGATCCTTCCGTCGCAAGTCCTGATCAGGTCTCGCGCGACTCACGGATTTCACTCTCTCCCGCGGCACTCTCGAGATACAATCGCCCGGACGCGTCGTCAGGACGCGCCGGTGTTTTCCGGGGGGTCGCCACTCAGAGGGAGAGATCAAGGATTTCGTGAAAACGATTGCAAACCGTGCATGCACCATCGGTTTCGCCGCCTTCGTCGTCGTCGCCATGTCGGCGGCGCTGCCGCTCTCGACCGCCTCGGCGGAGATCATCGCGGACTCGTTCGAGGATTGGTCGACCTCGGGCATCCAGGGCGAGCGCGACTGGTTCAACGGCTACTACAACCTGACCCGGGACGGCGACGGCCGCTACGACACCAGCGATTTCATCGCCTTCCGGCGCGCCGACCACTGGACCGGAAACTCGTGGGACCTGCTCAACGCCTCGGCCGGCCCGTGGACGTTCATCGGCCGTGACGGCAACCACCCCAACGGCACCAACAGCGCGCCCAACGAGGAGCACTGGACCATCCGCCGCTGGCGGAGCGACATCGCCGGGACGGTCTTCATCACGTGGCACATGCGGAAGACCAACCTCAACGGCAACGGCGTCGGGGGAAAGCTCTTCGTCGACGGGAGGGAGGTCGACTCGGCGGTGATCGCCGGCAACGACGGCACGGGCGTCACGCGTGACGTGATCGCCGCCGTGTCGGTCGGGTCGTTCGTGGACCTCGCCCTGACGCCCAACGGCCACGACGGCTCCGATGGCTCGGCGAACTGGCTGCGCATCGACTCCGAGGTGCCGCCGCAGCCCGACACGGACGGCGATGGCGTGTTCGACGTCGTCGACAACTGCCCCACCGTCGCGAACGCGGGGCAGGAGAACTCGGACGGCGACTCGCTCGGGGACGCGTGCGACAACTGCCGCACCGTGTCCAACGAGGACCAGGCGGATGTGGACCGCGACGGCGTCGGCGATGCCTGTCAGGACAGCGATGGCGACGGCCGGCCGGACGCGGTCGACAACTGTCCGGCGGTCGCGAACGCCGACCAGCGCGACGCCGACGGCGATGGCTTCGGCGACGCGTGCGACAACTGTCCGGGCGTCTCGAACCGCCTCCAGGGCGACGTCGACGGCGACGGCATCGGCGACGTCTGCGACACCGACACGCCGGGCGACGAGAGCGGTCCCTGGCCGATCTTCATCAGCGAGATCCACTACCACCCCGTCGGCAACGACGGCACCGAGTTCATCGAGCTGTTCAACGCCGGGCCGGGACCGATCGATGTCGGCCTCTGGACCTTCTTCCGCGGCATCGAGTACACCGTGCCCCCCGGCACGAGCATCCCCGCCGCCGGTTTTCTGGTCCTCTGCCGTCACCCCGAGATCGTCTCGGCGACGTTCGGGCTGCCGCTGGACGACCTGCTGGCCTGGGGCGGGTCGAGCCTCGACAACGCCGGCGAGGACATCATCCTCCTCGACGCCAGCGGGTTCGAGGTCGACCAGGTGCGCTACGACGACGTGCCGCCCTGGGATGCGACGGCGGATGGGCTGGGCTCGTCGTTGCAGCGGCTCTGCTTCGAGTTCGACGGCGATCACCCGGCGAACTGGATCGGCGCCGCGCCGACGCCGCTGGAATCCAGCGCCGCCGAGCAATGCCCGCCGCCCGTTCCCGCTCCGGACATCGCGATCAACGAGATCTTCTACCACCCGCCGGACGCCGTCGAGGACTCCCAGGAGTTCGTCGAACTGGTCAACACCACCGATCGCGTGATCGACCTGCTCGGCTACACGTTCTCGCAGGGGATCGGATTCACGTTCGAGCAGAGCACGCCGCTCGCCCCCGGAGAGCACATCGTCGTGTGCCGTGACCAGGCGGCCGTCCGCCAGGCGTTCGGCGTCAGCCGCACCGCCGGCAACTTCATCGGCCAGCTCGCGAACGGCGGCGAGCGCGTCACGCTGCTCGATGCCGACGGCAACGTCGCCGACTCGGTGCGGTACGAGGACTCCGGCGAGTGGGCGGTCGGCGCCGACGGCTTCGGGTTCAGCCTGGAGCGCATGGTGCCCCGCGGCGATTCGAACGACCCCGCCAACTGGATCGACACCGGCTCGGTGGAGTCGACTCCGGACCCCGCTGGCTGGCGGACCGTGACGGTGTCGGGGAACGCCACCAGCAGCCGGCTCTACATCTACATCGCCGGGCCGGGCGAGTTCCTGATCGACGACGTGTCGCTCGTCCTCGACACCGACCCGGGCCGCAACCTGATCCCGAACTTCGGCTTCACGGGCGGCCTCGCCCCGTGGGAGGGTCGGGGCAACCACTCGGGGAGCCGCTGGAGTCGCAGCCCCGGCGGCACGATCTTCAGCGAGCCCGCGCTCCATCTGATCTCGACCGGCACCGGCACCGGCTCGGCGAACTCGGTGCGCGTCGAGGCGATCGAGGAGCTCGACCGCGCGCTCGACATCAGCTACACGCTGACGTTCCGGTACCAGCATCTGAGCGGCTCGACCGACCTCGTCGCGCGTCTCTCGGTGTCGACGCCGAGCAACGGCATCTACTGGTCGCTCGGCGGGGCGAGCTCGAGCCGCGTCAGCCCCGGCGTCGCGAATCTCGCTCGACGCGAGGCGGCCCCGCCCCTGGTGACGCGGATCGGGCGGTGGCCGGTCGAGCCGACCTCGGCGGACGCGACCGCCATCTACGCCACGGTGCGCGGCGAGCCGACACAGGTGGTCCTGCGCGCCGATCTCCCCGGCGGCGTGCGCCAGTTCACCATGCGCGACGACGGCGCGTCGAGCGACGGCCTCGCCGGTGACGGCATCTACGGCGTCCGGATTCCCGCGCAGCGGCACGACACCGCGGTGACGTTCACCATCATCGCGAGCTCCGCCGCCGGCAGCCGCACGACGCCGCTCGCGTCGGACACGCAGTCGAAGCATGGCTACTACGTCAACGACAACCAGCCGGTGACACACCTGCCGGTGTTCCACTTCCTCGTGCCGTCGGGCAACGCAAAGAGCTGGCTGCAGTCGCGCAACTGCGGATCGTACAGTCCCTTCACTTTCGCGTTCCGCGGCGAGCTCTTCACCGACGTCGGCATCCGCCGGCGCGGGCAGAGCGTCTGCAGCTCGACCAAGCCGTTCCTCAAGGTGCGATACAATCGCGGGCACGAGCTCCGGTTCTCGGGGCGGTTCGACGGCCACAAGAACATCAACTTCCAGAGCCTGTGGACCGACAAGTCGCTGATCCGGGAGCACATGGCCTGGACGACGCTCGACGAGATGGAGCGCGCCTCGTGCTCCCACGAGTACGTCCGCATTCACGCCAACGGGGAGTACTTCGGCCTCTACGCGGCGATGGAGCGCCCCGACTCGCGCTTCCTGGAGCGCAACGGACTCAACCCGGACGGCGACCTCTACAAGGCGACGGCATCACGCGAGGAGCGCGATGGCGTCTACGAGAAGAAGACCAACGAGCACGAGGGCGACCGCAACCTGCGTGACTTCCTCAACGCACTGCACGACACGCCGGCCAGTCAGCTCGTGTCGTTCTTCCAGAACAATGTCTCGGAGGACGCCATCATCGACTACCAGGCGTCGCACGTGATCTTCAACAACCGCGACTACCCCCACAAGAACCACTACCTCTATCACGACACCGCCACCGGCCACTGGAGGGTGACCTCCTGGGACGTCGACCTCTCCTACGGCAAGCGCTGGGACGGCAGCAACAACGGCGTCTACAACGACCTCATGGACACGCCCGGCATCACGCCGTGGTACACGACGTCGGTGCGCGGCGGCGGCACGGGCAACCACCTGATGGACAAGTTCTTCGCGCAGGCGGGCACGTACTACCGGCGCGCCTACATCGTCCGCCTGTGGAAGGCGATCCACGAGAAGTACCCCCTCGGCTTCTTCCGCGACCGCGTCGACGGGCTGCGCGACTTCCTCTTCGACGAGCAGGGTGACGACATCGCCGAGTGGGGCCGCACGAGCCCGTCGCCGAACGACCGGTCGGCGCCGGCCGGCTTCGAGCCGAACCTGCAGCGCGTGCTCGATCACTTCACGGCGCGGCGCGCCTACCTGATCGACTACCTGCGCACCGTGGAGCGCTTCAACGGCACCGACAGCCTGAAGATCACCGAGATCAGCTACAACCCGATCGCCACCGACAAGCTCGAGTTCGTCGAGCTCTGGAACAACAGCGGCAAGGCGATCGACATCTCGCGCTGGACCATCGAGGGGCTCGGCTACACGTTCCCGCCGGGCACCGTCGTGGCGAGGGACGAGGTGTTCGTCGTGGCGCGCGATCCGCTGGTGCTCGAGTCGACCTACAGCCCGTCGGGACGCGTCTTCGGGCCGTTCACGCGGCGTCTCGACAACAACGGCGAGATGCTCCGCGTCAAGGACGACGGTCCGGGGTATCCGGCGACGGTCGACCTCGTCCGATACGCCAGCGACGACGACTGGCCGATGGAGGCGAACGGGTTCGGCCACTCGCTCGAGCTCGTCACCGTGACCCCGGACCAGGACAACGACCACGGCAGCGCGTGGCGCGCGTCGGTCGACCCGGGCGGCAGCCCGTGCTACATCGAGGGGATCTCGCCGCCTCGCGGTCCGAGGTTCCGGCGCGCCGACCCGAACGCCGATGGCGTCGCCGACATCTCCGACGCCGTCTTCCTGCTCCGCCACCTCTTCGCCGGCGGAAGCGAGCCGTCCTGCATGCAGAGCGCCGACGTCAACGCGGACTCGGCCGTCGGCATCGACGACTCGATCTTCCTGCTCGAGTATCTCTTCAAGCTCGGCCCGGCGCCGGCCGCCCCGTTCCCCGGTTGCGGCCCGGTCGACGAGAGCTCGGCGCTCGCGTGCGAGGGCGGTTCCGGCTGCTGATCAAGCCCGGCGCGCGTGCATCGTCAGCGAATGAACCGCGTGCGATCGCTCACGGCGCCGCGCAGTTCGACACCTCGCACTGTGCACCCGCGACCGGGGCGCACTCGGTCGGTCCCGGGAAGGGAATCTGGACCTCCGAGCGCATGAACATCCGGCCGAGGAGAACGATGGCGTCGTCCACCGCGAGCCCGGCGTCGCCGTCGAGGTCGCAGCCGGCGAGACACGTCGGCGACATGTCGCCCCGGAAGATGAACCTCAGGATGCTGACGACGTCCGAGATGGTCACTGCCCCGTCGGCGTCGCAGTCGCCGCGACGGAACGGCTCCGAGTCGACCGAGATGCCGGCGACGCGGCCCGGCGAGCCGCCGATCTCGGCCGAGATCGACCAGTTCTTCACCGCGGCGCTGTCCATGTCGGCCTCGACGTCGACGAGCTCGAGGCTGTAGCCGAATCCGTCGGCGCGCCGCGGCCACGGCGCCCGGTCGTCGTAGCGGACACGGTCCACGGTCGCGGGATGTCCCGGGCCCGCGTCCTTGACGCGGAGCTCCTCGCCGCGGTTGTCGAGGTCCCCTCGGTACGGTCCGAAGACACGCGCGGGGATCTCCTGCAGCGACTGCAGCAGCGCGGGATTCTTGGCGACGACGATCACCTCGCTGTCGCCGATCGTCGTGCCCTCGGGGAACGAGTACCCGATGCCCTCGATCGACCAGCCCGAGGCGTCGATCGCCCGACCGCTGTTGTTCCACAGCTCGAGGAACTCGGTCTCGCTGCCGGACGCCGAGTTGTACATGATCTCGGTGATCATCATGCGGTCGTGACCCTCGAACCGCTCTCGCGACCGCAGGTAGTTGATGAGGAATCCCCGGCGGATCCGGATGTGGTCCCGCACCCGATCGAGGTTGGGGAGGAACGCCGCGGGGGCAGCGCGGTCATTCGCCGAGGCGCGAGAGCGACCCCAGGCGCGGATGTCCTCGTCCTGCTCGTCCATGAGCAGGTCCTGGTATGCCTGGATCTTGCGCTCGTAGAAGTCCAGCGTGTAGCGCTCGTGAATGGCGCCCCAGAGGCGCACGACGTACGCGCGGCGATAGTAATCGCCGCTCTGCGAGAAGAACTTGTCGAGGAGGTGGTTCCCCAGCCCGTCGCCGCGAACGTTCGTGGTGTGCCACGGGCTGATCCCCGGGTTGTCCATCTGGTCGTTGAGGACGCCCTCGAAGTTGCCGTCCCAGCGCTTGCCGTAGGAGAGATCGAGGTCCCACGCGGTGACCGACCACTTGCCGGTCGCGGTGTCGTGATAGAGGTAGTGGTTCTTGTGCGGGTAGTCGCGGTTGTTGATCAGGATCTGCGACGCCTGGTAGGCGATGACGCTGTCCCCGTCCATGCGCTCCTCGAAGAACTCCGTCAGCTGGGTCCTCGGCGTGCCGTGCATGGTGCGGAGGAACTCGCGCAGGTCCTCCATGCCCTCGCGCTCGTTCGTCTTCTTCTCGTACGTGCCGTTCGCCTCCTCCCGCGAGGCGGTCGCCTTGTACAGGTTGCCGGCGGGATTGAGCCCGACGCGTTCGAGGAACCGACTGTCCGGGTGCTCGAATCCGGCGTAGAGGCCGAAGTACTCGCCGTTGGCGTGCAGGCGAATGTAGTAGTGCTCACAGGCGGGCTCGCCCATCTCCTCGAAGACCTTCCACGACATGTTCTCGCGGATCAGCGACTTGTCGGTCCAGAGGCTCTGCAGGTTGAGCTTTAGCTGGCCCTCGAAGAGCTGCCCGCGATGGAACTTCAGCTTCATGAACTTCTTGATGACGTCCGGGTCGCCGCACACGCTGCCGCCACGTCGCCGGATGCCGATGTTGTAGTAGAGGTCTCCGTCGACCGCGAAGGAGCACGGCCGGTAGGTCGTGCAGTTGAGCGCCGCGATCCACGCCCGCGGGTTGTTGGTCGGCAGGATCATCGTGTAGATCGGCAGCGGCGAGTCGGGGACGTTGTCGTTGACGTAGTATCCGTGATGCGTCTGGGGCTCAGAGCGACCGGGGAACGTGCGGACGTCGGTCTCCGAGGCCGCCTCGATCTTGAAGATCACCGGCGTGTCGTGAGGCTGCGGCGGCAGCTCGACGCCGTAGATGCCGTCGCCCGCCTCGCCATCGCCGGAGGCGCCGTCGTCCCGCATGTCGAGCTCGACCGGCCCGCCGGCGAGCTCCGCGAGCAGCCGGACGCTCGTCGCGCCGCCGCGGACCGACGCGGTGATGGTCACCGGATCGGCCGAGGTCGGCTGGCGCGGCGAGCGCTGGATGTCCGTGACGAACGGGGGCGGCACCGGCCTGCCGATCAGGTTCTTCTCGCCCGGGCTGACCACCTCATTGGTGCCGCCCATACGGAAATAGAGGCCGCGGCTCGGGGTCGCCAGCGACAGCCGCACGGTCAGCGACTTCTCGCCCGTCAGATGGGCGAAGGAGAAGCGCAGCTGATAGGTCACGTCGCCCGAGCGATCGATCGATTCGGTCGCGTCGACGCGCACGGAGCTCGACGAGCTGCCGCGTCCCCTCGAGATCAGGTGGAGGGCCCCCCGCTCGAAGACCGGTCCGCCGTCGTCGGCCCTCGACCAGCGGCTGTCGGAGTGATTGCCGCGCAGCTCCCACGGCTCGACCCCGGTCTCGAAGTCGCCGTTGGCGAGCAGGTTCCTGTCAGGGTCGTCGACGCGGACGAGCGAGATGTCGTCGATGAGGAACTCACCCGGGCCGCCCGCGTGGATGATCACGCGATCGCTCGTTCCCTGGCCGGTGAGAGTCACCGTCTCCCACTCGACCGTGTCGGGAGCGAGCGAATCGGCGGAGCCGCTGTCGTTCCAGCTCGCCGGGTCGTCGGACGGCGCGCGCGGCGTGATCTTCTCGAGGCTGAACCCGAGGCTGTCCGCGGCCGGAGACCAGTCGCCCGAGTCGCCGTAGCGCACGGAGTCGACGAGCCGGCCCTCGGGATCGATGAGCGTGATGCGCTCGCCGTCGTTCGACAGCTGGCCGATGAAATCCCCGACGACGTTGTCGATCCGGAAGTGCTCGCGAAGCGCCTCCGCGTTGCGCGCGACGACGACGAACGCCCTCGGTGCGAGAACGTCCCCCTCGGCGAAGCAGAAGCCGAGCCCCTGCGAGAAGCAGTATCCGTCGAGGTCGATCGCCGCGTCGGTGGTGTTGACCAGCTCGACGAACTCGAGCTCGGCGTCGCGGTCGAGCGCGGGGTGGTAGTAGATCTCGTTGATCGCCACCGCCGGGGCCGGCAGCGGGGGCGGCGGGCACGCCTCCGCCGGATTCGGCTCGAGGGGCGTCGGCCCGGTCATCGGCGCGCCCCAGTTGGCCGGCAGTCCGGACGGCGCGGTGGCGCAGAATCGCTGCAGCGAGGGTCCGCCGCCGTCCGCGGCGAGCGGCCACGGGGCCTCGTCATCATAGCGGACCCTGTCGACGACGACGCCGGAGGCGTCCGCGAGCGTCACCTCCTCGCCGCCGCCGGAGAGGCCCGAGCCGATCCACTGATGCAGGTCGGCAGCGGCGAGCCCGAACCGGGTGGCGAGCGCGTCGGGGTCGCGGCACACGACCTCGCGTCCGCCGGGAGCGATCACCGTCCCGGGCGCGAACTCGTGTCGGATCCCCTCGACGAACGCCCAGCCCCCGATATCGACGGGCGCGGAGCCGGTGTTCTCGATCTCGACGAAGTCGAGCGAGGTGCCCTGTGGATCGCGATAGTGGATCTCGCTGATGATGACGCGCCCGCCCTGCGCCTGCGCCGGCGAGCACGCCGTGACCACGACGAGGGCGGTGATCACTGCCGCGATCAGACGGGACGACGAGATCCGGTACCCGAGCGCCCCCCGGAATACCTGCTGATTCGACATCGGCTCTCCTGTCGGGGGAACGAAACTCCGGGAGAGCGCGCGGTCCCCCTCGACGCGCTCTCCCCGACGACGGCCACTCGCGGCCCGCCCGATCAACTCACGCTCCGCACGGCGGGTGCGACTCGCATCCGAGGTCACCCGGCGAGCCCGGTCCGTCGGGATCGGCCCCGCAGGTCTCGTGTCCCGGCGCCGCCGGAGGCGGCTGGCCCAGGAAGAGGAACCCGAGGACGCGGATGCCGTCCGTGATGTTGATCGCGCCGTCGTTGTTGACGTCCTTCGCCTCCTGGCAGCTGATGTCGGGATCGCCGAGGAACAGGATGCCGAAGATCTTCACCGCATCGGTGATGTTCAGCACGCCGTCCTGCGTCGCGTCGCCGCGGCGGAACTGAGGCCGCGGCTGGACGTCGGAGATCGAGATCCTCGCGACGAAGACGCTGCCGTCGCAGCCGTCCCCGACGCGGTTCAGGCTCGACGGATTGGCCGGATCGACGACGTCGCTGCCGTCGGAGTCCATCGCGAAGTCGAGCGTGTCGCCGACGCTGAGCGTACGGTTGAGACGGAACGGTATCGAGCCGCCGTTGCCGGTGATCTCGGCGAAGATCTCCTCGTCGTTGTGGAAGATGCGGCCGGCGATTCCATCGCCGCAGTTGGTGTTGGTGTTGGCGACGACGCCGCTGATCTCGACCTCGCCGTCGACCGAGCTCACCCAGCGACGCATCGCCCAGTGAATGTCGGAATCGGCCTGGCCGTTCGCGGCCGGGTGACCTCCGGCGCAGGTGATCTCCGTCCACGGGCCGTGACCGACCGGCGCGCCGTTGGCGAGCAGGTCCCACTTGCCGCCGTCCCAGTGGTTCGGCGTGTTCTTCCACGCACCGACAACCGGATCGGCGCTGACGACGCCGCTGCCGTCGTTGAGGAACTCGATGAAGTCATCCGGCCCGTAGACGCCGTCGCCCTCCTCGACGTCGAGGCGCTGGTCGTAATAGCCGTAGAACCAGCCGTTGGCGCCCTGCTCGCCGTCCGGCGACCAGTCGTCCTCGGAGCTGGCGACCACCTCGAGCGGCGCGGGCGGCTGCGCGGGGATCTCCTCGGAGATGCGTAGCGTCGTGAAGGATCCGTCCGCGCCGTCGGCCGGGTCGAGGGCGCCGCCGGAGCAGAAGATCAAGCCCTCGGGGGTGAGCGCCAGGTCGACCGTGTCGCCGTCCGAGAGCTCCGTGACGACCGTCCGCTTGACGCCCCTGGTGTCGCCGCCGAGGATCGTCGCCGTGTCGACCTCGTCGTCGTTGACGAAGAGTCGCCCGGTGACGCCGCCTCCGGCCGGATTCGTCTTCCGCATGTGCCAGATGATCGCCACCTCCTTGGTGCCGCCGACGTCGGCGACCCAGCGGCGAATCGTCCACTGGATGTTGTCGGTCGCCGACGTGCCGTTGACGCCGCTCGGGTGGGTGTCGCCCTGGCTGATGGTCGTCCAGGTCCCCGAGATCGCGGGATCCGGATCGAGCTGCCACCTGGTGCCGTTCCAGTGGTTGTCGAGGATGTCGATGACGCCCGTGCCATCGTTGAGGAACTCGATGAAGTCGTCGGCCTCGTACATGCCGTCGCCGCCGAAGATGAGGTCCTCGGTCTGGTCGTAGTACCCGTTGAACCAGCCGAGGGCGCCCTGCTCGCCGTCGACCGACCAGTCGTCGAAGGAGTCGGCGATCGCGGGCGGCTCGCAGACGTCGCCGACGCCGTCACGGTCGCGGTCCGACTGATCGGTGTTCTCGACGTTCGGACAGTTGTCGCATGCGTCGCCGAGCGTATCGCCGTCGCTGTCGGTCTGCGCGGGATCCGCGTTGTCCGGGCAGATGTCCGCCGCATCGACGACGCCGTCGCCGTCACCGTCGTCGCAGACGTCACCGATGCCGTTGCCGTCCCGGTCCTCCTGCCCGGCATTGGTCTCGGTCGGGCAGTTGTCGCACACGTCGCCGAGATCGTCGGCGTCGGAGTTCAGCTGATCGGCGTTGGCGATGTCGACACAGTTGTCGACGTCGTCGGTGACGCCGTCACCGTCCGTGTCCGGCAGCTCTCGCGAGACTTGCAGCCAGTTCTCCGATCCATCGCATCCGTCGGCGTTGACGCCGTCCGGCCCCTGGGGCAGGTGCGCCAGGTCGACCACGTCGCCGGTCTGGAGGTCAGTGACCACGAACTGCGTGATGCCGACGTTGTCGTCGAAGTCGACGGCGCCCGAGTCGACCTCCTCGCCGTTGACGAAGAGCTTGCCGCTGACGCCGTTGCCGCAGTTGAGGTTGGTCTTCGCGAGGTGCCAGCGGAGGACGATGTTCTCGTAGTCCGCGTCGCTCACCCAGCGGCGGATCGTCCAGTGCTCGGCCTCCGGGTTGTTGTCGTTGGGGTGCGTCGACACGCGACCCATGAACGTCCACGGCGGCGCGCCCGCCGACGTGAGATCCCACGCCGACCCGTTCCAGTGGTTCAGGGAGTCCCGCCAGAACACGGCGTCGGCGGTGACGACGCCCGAGCCGTCGTTGAGGAACTCGATGAACTCGTCCGCCTCGTAGATGCCGTCGCCGAAGTTCTCGTCGTCGGTGCGATCATAGAAGCCGTAGAACCAGTTGTTCTCTCCCTGCGTGCCGTCGATCGACCAGTCGCGCGACGAGTCGGCGATCTCGTCATCGCACACGTCACCCTTGGTGTCGCCGTCGCTGTTCGACTGGTCCGCGTTGGCGATCGCGGGACAGTTGTCGCACGCGTCACCGACGCCGTCGTCGTCGGCGTCCTCCTGGCCGGCGTTGGCTATGCTCACGCAGTTGTCGCGCGTGTCCGGCGTGCCGTCCCCGTCGCTGTCCGGCGGCTGGTCGAGGATGGTCAAGCGGTTGCGGGAGCCATCGGCGCCGTCGCCGGTGTCGCCGTTGAGTCCGACCGGGGTCAGGGCGAGCTCGACGACGTCGCCGTTCGAGAGGTCGACCTCGATGGTCCTGCGCACGCCGACACTGTCGTTGCCCGCGATCGCCGCCGAGTCGAGCTCCTCGCCGTTGAGGAAGAGCTTTCCGGTGACGCCCGAGCCGGCCGGGTTCGTCTTCGCCATCTCCCACACGATGGCGGCGCCCTCGATGTCCCGGTCGCTCACCCAGCGTCGGATCGTCCAGTGCTCCTCGCCCGGCGCGCTGTTGGTGCCGTTCGGGTGGGTCGCCTCCCGGCCGATCTGTGTCCACGGTCCCGGCGCCCCCGCATCGAAGAGCCGCCAGATGCTGCCCGACCAGTGGTTCCCGTCGGGAGTCTGGGGCCCGCCGCCGGGACCGAACTCGTTGATGAACTCGTTGACGTCGTCCGACTCGTAGATGCCGTCACCGTTGTTCTGGTCGTCGGTCAGGTTGTACCAGCCGTGGAACCAGTTGTTCTCGCCCTGCACGCCCTGCGGCGACCAGTCGTCGAAGGAGTCGGCCAGCACCTCCTGGCCGCTGACGCTCGGACGGACGACAATCAGGAAGAGGAATGCTGTAGCGAAGACTGTAACGATGGAGAGCTTCGAGAGTCGCATCGGAGACCCAACCCTTTTTTCCAGACAGACCTCGGGGCGACCTGGCGATCGACCCGCCGGACGCAGTGCGGCCGACCCGCGGGACGGCCGACGACCTCACACATCTCCTCGAGAATCAAAGGCTGAGTATAAGAACCGCCCGACCGCACCGGCAAGAAGAATCCCGCCCGTGGCGCACGCATGCGGTATGATACGCCCTGGACCAGGTCGACGCGAGGTCGACGATCGAGTCGTGAAACGCATCATACATGCAATTGAACGAGCGTTTTCGCGCGGCGGAGCCCGGCGGCGCGGCCGGGCCGCGGCGTTGCTCATCGTGGCCCTCGCCGTGCTTGTGGTCGTGGGGGCCGTGGCGTGGCTGGGCGTGTGGCTGGACGTGTGGCCGGGGCTCGGACCCGGCGAACCGTCCCTCGACGAGATCGCCCCTGCCGGCGGCGTCACGGACCGCGCCGCCGTCATCGAGGGCACCGGGGTGGAGCGCCTCGAGGAGGACGCACGGCGCGAGGGCTGGGTGAGCGAGGCGTTCAGCGACGTCGTGCTGGCGCGGCTCCACACGATCGGCGAGCTGCTCGAGGGCGAGCGCCCGATCACGGCTGCCGGGCTGGAGGGGGTGGCGTCACCCGACTGCGCCGTCGAGCCGCTGACGCCGGAGACCCTCGAGGAGGTGTTCGACGACGGGGTCTTCCGCGTGCGACGCGGCGTTCCCGGCGTCCCCGGCGAGGGCCGTCTCGAGCGTGGTCCGGATGGCCTGGCGCGGGCCCTCGAGTCGCTGCGCGGCGCCCTCGCGGGCGAGCGGCGCACCAAGTTCAAGGTCTTCCGCGTCGACTTGCCGCCCGACGGCGGCGGCGCGGCGCGCTCGTTGGCCTACTTCCAGCTCGCGGGGAGCATTGCCGCGGGACGCTTCCAGGCGAGCGCGACCTGGCGGATCGACTGGACGCCGGACCCGGCCGACCCGGCGATCGTCGCCCTGACGGTCGAGGCCCACGAGGACACGC
>JBFFXF010000073.1:0-29278 GCA_041569895.1 Planctomycetota bacterium
CCGCCCGGCCGCCCATGAAGAGAAGGACCGTCAGGTTGACGGCTGCGAGGATCGAGAGCACTCTCGCGATTCCGATCAGGGCGCTTGCCATCGACTGCACCGACTCGCTCGTGTCGCGACGACACGCCCCGGAGCCGTTCCGGTGAACGCCCGCCGCCGTCGATAACGTTTCTACCGGAACTCGCCCCGTTCGCGAAGTCCTTTACGTGGATGCGGGTTGAGACCCAGAAAGGACAGAGATGGCACGGCGAACCACAGAGGGTGCGGCGCGAGCTGGCGCAGCGACCCACAGGCACAGGGGACGCACAAAAAAAACCCACCCGGCGGTTCGTCCCGCCGGGTGGGGTTCGGTCCTCACCTCTCCCTCGCACCCGGGTGCAATGGTGTCCGGTCGACGCCCCAGACCCGTCGCGCCCGAAATAGTTGTACTTACTCGCAGATCTCCGGCGGCGTCACGCAGTCCAGCTCGTCGTCGGTCGGGTCGACGCCGCAGTCGGTGATCCCGGGGGGCGGAATCTCCGTGCCGCCGAGGAACAGCACGCCGAGAGTGGCGATCGCGTCCGAGATGTCCGCCGCGCCATCGTCGTTCGAGTCGCAGGCGTCCCCGCAGCCGGGCTCCGGCGCGCCGAGGAAGAGCGACGCCAGGAGCGCGCTCGGGTCGGAGACGTCGACGACGCCGTCGCGGTTGCAGTCGCCGCGAAGGAATTCGGGAACCGGCTCCTCGACCGGTTGCGTCACCAGGACCAGCGCCGCCGTCGCGCGCGGGCCCGTCTGGTTGAGCCAGAACGTGTAGTCGCCAGAGGGAAGCGGCGGCGTGAAGCCCTCGGCGCCGGGGAGCGAGGCGATGCGCTCCAGGAGATCGAGTCCGACGTCCTCCGCTCCGAAGACGGCGCCGCCGAGCAGGTCGCTCGCCTCCGCGGCCGTCGCGTCGACGTCGAAGACGCTTCCGGCCTGCAGGCCGACGAACGCCAGGTTGCCCGAGTCGGACGCGAAGTCGTCGAGCACCACGGCGGAGAGTACGAAGCCCTCGGGGACGGTGACCGTGACGTAATCGACGTCGCGACCGGAGGAGTCTCCCTGCTGGCTCGCCACGAAGCTGGTCTCTCCGGCCTGGAGGGCGAGCGCCGACGGGTTGGCGGGGTCGTCGGAGAGGTCGCCGTCCCGCCGCTCGTCGTACATCGTCGCCGGGGCCGGCACGAGGAAGTCCCGGACCTCGCCGGGATCGACCCTCGAGATGCGGTTGACGTTCTCCGGAGTCAGACCGGGGAATGTCGGCGCATTCAGGAGCGCCACGAGACCGAGGATCTCCTCGTCGTTCGTGAACCCGTCGCCGTCGGAGTCGAGCCCGCCGATCGAGCGGATCGCCGCCGCGCTCTTGCTCGAGAGCGCCTGCACGGCGAGGCCGTAAGGGTTGCGGGGGCCGCCGCCGTTGAAGCTGTAGTGGCAGACGCCGCAGTGGAACCGATTGCTCGAAAGGTCCGCGATACGGGAGCTTGCGGCCTCCGGGTAGGCGGCGAAGAAGCTCTCGCGGTAGGGCGGGAAGGCCTCGGCGGCCTCCTGGAAAAGCAGCGCGGAGAGGGCCGCCAGGGCGACCGTCATCGCGGGTGATCGGCGGTGTCGCATGACGTGAATTCCGTGGTTTTCGGGAAGGGATACGCCTCGCACGACCGGGAGTATGGTTTCGGAACGGGGCTTCGCAAGGCGAAATCCTCGAGCGCGGCCCTTCCCAGCGCGGCCCTTCCCTGGGTCGCCGAGTGGAGGTCAAGACGCGCCGGCCCCGCGCGTCTTCAGGGACACGCGACGTCGCATGCGGGAGGAGTGCCGAGGTTTTTTCTGGAGGCCCGGAATCACGGCGAAGACGATGGCCCCGCATCCTCTGGGCCTCCGCGCGCCGGATGTTCCAATCGTTCCCGATCCCGTGCCCTGTTCCGACCGTTTCGGGCACGGGCACGGGCACGGGGACGGGAACGGGAACGGGAACGCGGTGGGGGGACTCGTGATCATGCCCACGTGTTCGAACGTCCCATGTCCCGAGACGCACTGATCCGCATCGACGGCTCCCGCGGCGAGGGCGGTGGACAGATCCTCCGCTCCTCTCTCGGTCTGTCGCTGGTCACCGGCCGGAGCGTTCTCATCGAGAACATCCGCAAGGGCCGCAAGAAGCCCGGGCTCCGCCGCCAGCACCTGACCGCGGTGCTCGCCGCGCGCGAGATCAGCGGCGGCGCCGTCGAGGGCGCGTCGATCGGCTCCGGGACGCTGGTCTTTTCGCCCGGCGCCGTCCGTCCGGGGACGTACTCCTTCGACGTCGGGACCGCCGGCAGCACGACGCTCGTCCTGCAGGCGATCCTTCCGGCGTTGCTCACCGCCGAGGGCGAGTTCGAGCTGCGCTTCGAGGGCGGCACGCACAACCCGTTCGCGCCGCCGTTCGACTTCCTGGCGCGCGTCTATCTCCCGCTCGTCGAGCGGCTCGGGCCGGGGCTCGCCGCCGGGCTCGTGCGGCCGGGTTTCTACCCCGCCGGTGGCGGATGCCTCACGCTGCGCGTCACGCCCGCGCCGCGGCTCGGTCCGCTCGAGCTCCTCGAGCGCGGCAAGCTGATCGAGCGCCGCGTGCGCGCCATCGTCTCCGGGCTGCCGCGACACATCGCCGAGCGCGAGTGCCAGACGATCCGCAAGAAGACGGGCTGGGACAGGAAGTGCTTCTCGATCGAGACCGTCGAGGACGCACGCGGCCCGGGCAACGTCGTCCTCATCGAGCTGCGCCACCAGAACGTCACCGAAGTCTTCACCGGGTTCGGCCAGCCGGGCGTGCGCGCCGAGCAGGTGGCGTCGGCCGCGCTGCGCGAGGCCCGCGAGTACCTGGAGGCCGACGTCCCGGTGGGGCGCCACCTCGCCGATCAGCTCGTGCTGCCCCTCGGCATCGGCGCGTGGCAGGGCGAGGGCGGCGGCCGCTTCCGCACCCTGTCGCTGACGCCACACACGACGACGCACGTCGACGTCCTGCGGGCGTTCCTCGACGTCGGCATCGCAGTCGACGAGAGAGCGAAGAACGACGTGCTGGTCGACGTGCGACCGACCAAGTCGACATGACGAGCACCCCATGCCGTACCCGTACCCGTTCCCGTTCCCGTTCCCGTTCCCGAAAGGAGCCGCCGCAAGGAAGATGTTGATCCCGCTTCACGCCGGCGCGATACTCGCCGCGTTCTGTCTCGCAACCTTTCGAGAAACATCGACATGGGAAACCCGAACGCCTCGGCTCGCGCGGTGGCTCTCGCGTCCGTCGTCGTCGTCCTGGCGGCTCGGACCCTCGTCACCGCACAGGTCATCGGAGAGGGCCAGTTCGACCTCGTCGGATTCGCCGCCGTCGAGGCGGAGGGGCTGAGGGGAGAGATCACCTGCGCCGACGCCGGCGACGCCAACGACGACGGGGCCCTGGACGTCTCCGACGCCGTGAGGATCCTCGTCCATACTCTTCATCGGCAGGGCCGGGATCCCCTCCCCGGGTGCCGAGGTCTGCGGCCGGGATCCGACGCCGGACACGCTCGACTGCGAGCTGTTCGCGCCGTGCGGATAGAGAAGACCGTCAGGCCGCGCGCCAGGCGCGCCTCGAGCGCTTGCGCAGGAGCGACGCTCCGACGCCCGCGAGCGCCAGCGTCAGCAGGACGAGCCCCCAGCCGCCGAGAGCGGGAACGCCGGTCGGTGCGCGGATGATCAGGAGAGGAGCGGCGAATCCCTCGGGGCCGGTGATGACGCCGGTGTCGGACGAGGTGTTCTCCTTGGTGATGAAGCGTGCCTGGTTGCCGCTGGTGGCGATGTCGCGCAGGATCAGAAACGTCACCTCGCCGTTGGTGTCCGCGTTGATGAAAGCGTCCAGTCCGGCACCCGAGAAGGTGTAGTTCTCGCCTTCCTCTTGCGGGCCGTACCCCACCGGTCCGATGAGAAGAGTCAGGTTGGCCGTGTCGAGGTCCTGGATGTCATCGTCCGTGTTGCCGTTCGCGACCTCCGCGGTCGGGTCCATGCCGTCCGGAATCAGGCCGGGCGCGTCGTTGTACACCACCACCGCCTCGTCCCAGGTGGTCTCGTCGGGGTGTGTCTCGTTGAGCCCGTAGAGGAAGAGCGAACGCGACGACGTGGAATCGGAGCGAAACCAGGTCAACTGGAGCGTCGCTCCCGAGACCGCTTCGGCGAGCGACGAGGTGTCGAACCGCAGCAGGATCACGTCGTTGTCGTCCCCGTCCGAGTCCGTCCGGGCGTTCATCTGGAGGTTTCCGTTACGATTGCTCGTCGGATTGTCCTCGCGCACCCAGGTGTCGTCCACGCACGGCAAAGTGACGTCCTGAGCCAGCGCTCGATCGCACACCGAGGCAACCGCCAGGACACCAATCAGCAAGGCAGAACGTCGTGACGCTTGCACAGCACTCCCTCCGTTTGGACTCGGTCTTCGACTCTTCGACCCGATCGAGCTCGACCTGCTTTCCAGCGTAGTCGCGCCCGCGTGCGAGAGCAATGCGAAAATCGCTCGGTTCCGACCTCGCGAAGGCCGACTTCGGGGGCTTGCTGTCAGACGATTCATGAGGAAGGCAGGAAACTTCAGGAAGTCAGGAAACGGATGGATTGATGGGGTTGAGCTTCGTGAGCTGTTCTCGAACGCAGTCGGGGCCGCGCTTTGTCCACTGCTCGAGCTCCCTTCTCTCTTCTTTTCTTTTCCTGCCTTCCTCTTCTTCCTGCTTTCCTTATAGATGCGTTGCAGAGTCTCGCCAGCGGAGTCGAGCAGCCCACCGGTCACGGGAACGGGAACGGGGAACGGGGACGAGACGCTCGCGCGGGATTCAATCCGGGATCGGATCGTCGGCGCCGACCTCCTGGCCCTCCCAGACGACGCGTCCGTTATCGAAGGTCAACACGCGATGCCGGCTGCCGCGGGCGGGCGGCGCACTCTTCGGCAGCCAGCGGCGATGCGCGGCGAGCACCGCGGCGTGCTCCGGCTTGCCGGCGAGGTTGGTCCACTCGTTCGGATCGGCCACCATGTCGTAGAGCTCCTCGGAGCCGTCGGCGTAGCGGATGTAACGCCAGCGCTCCGAGCGCACGCCGTGGTTGCCGGGGTTGTGGGTGGTGATGGCCGGCCGCTCTCGCGGGGCGCTGGCGTCCTCGAGCTGCGGCACGAGGCTGAGCCCCTCGAGACCCTGGCGCGCGGGGAGTCCGGCGAGCTCGATGAGCGTCGGGTAGAGATCGAGCAACTCGACGGGACGCCGGCAGACCGCGCCGCTCGCCACGCCCGGGCCGGCGAAGATCAGCGGCACGCGCGTCGAGCGATCCCACAGGGTGTTCTTGCCGGTGATGAGCTTCTCGCCGAGGTGCCAGCCGTGGTCGGACCAGAGGACGACGATGGTGTTCTTCTCGAGGCCGTTGCGCTCGAGCGCATCGAGGACGCGGCCCACCTGGCTGTCGACGAAGCTGACGCACGCCAGGTACGAGCGCACGAGGTTCCTCCACTGGCCGGCCTCCTCGAGGAACTTGTAGCGCGGCTCGGGGAGCTTCCAGTGCAGATACCACGAGAAGCGCGGCGTGTCGTCGCGATCGTCCTTGCGGAACGGCGGCAGCGTGAGCTTCTTCTCCGGATAGAGATCGAACCACTTCTGCGTCGCGTAGCACGGCACGTGCGGGAGGAAGAAGCCGACCGACAGGAAGAACGGCTGCTTCGGCGCCGAGTCGAGCTGCTCGACCGCCCAGCTGGCGACCTTCCAGTCGCCCTTGTCCTCGTCGCGGTGGTCGAAGACGCCCCAGTCGACCAGCGGGTGCGGGGACGGCGTCTGGACGAGCTTCTTCTCGGGTCTGGCGCCGACGCCGGCGCCCGGACCGAGGACGTGGAACTCCCGGTCGTTCTTCCGGCGACCGTAGCCGCCGTGATAGATCTTCCCCGTCGAGTAGGTGGTGTACCCGCTGGCGGCGAGGTGCTGCGGCAGCGTGACGACGTCCCTGAATCGATCGAGCGTCCGGAACCACGGCGCCAGGCCGTAGACGCCGGTGGTCGTCGGGCGCAGTCCGGTCATCAGGCTGGTGCGCGACGGGTTGCAGAGCGGCGCCTGGCAGTGGGCGTTCGTGAACAGCGTGCCGCGCGCGGCGAGGGCGTCGATGCGCGGCGTCTTCACCTGCGGGTGGCCGTCGAGGCAGCCGATCCAGTCGTTCTGGTCGTCGATGGCGATGAAGAGGATGTTCGGTTTCGGCTTCGACGGCGACTCGCCGGGCGTCGCGTGGAGCGCGGCGGCGAGGAGGGCGATGGGGAGTGCGTGGATCATGATGGACGGGACTGGGCTCTCGAATGTGTCCTCCGTTCCCGGTTTCCGTGTCCGATTCTGGAGTCTCGGGAACGGGAACGGGAACGGGTACGGGTACGGGAACGGGAACGGGTACGGACGACAGTATACCCGTTCCCGGGGGCGCGTCGCGAGCGCTCGGCCGATCGGCCTCGCCTCCGCGTCGCTGCGCGGGTACCATCGGGATGCGCGGTGCAGTTCGCCTCGCGGCGGAAGGAGCTCACATGTCGCCACAGATCGCCAACCTCAACCCCGATCCGCTGACGCGCGACGCGGTTCTCGTCAACTCGGTCGAGGAGCTCATCAACCTCGCGCGGGCGAACTCCGTCTGGCCGCTGACCTTCGGTCTGGCGTGTTGCGCGATCGAGATGATGGCGACCGTCGCCTCGAAGTACGACATCGCGCGCTTCGGCTCGGAGACGTTCCGCGCCACGCCGCGACAGGCGGACTGCATGATCGTCGCCGGCACGGTGACTCACAAGATGGCGCCGCGCGTCAAGCGCCTCTACGACCAGATGCCGGAGCCGAAGTACGTCATCGCCATGGGCGGGTGCGTGATCCGGGGCGGGCCGTACGTCAAGTGGGGGTATCACGTCGTCAAGGGCGTCGACCTCGTCGTCCCGGTCGACGTGTACGTGCCGGGCTGCCCGCCACGCCCCGAGGCGCTCCTCGAGGCGCTCTTCAAGGTGCAGAAATTGATGACGCGCGAGAAGATCGCCGATCGCGGGCGGCGGTTGACGAAGCCGAGGGTGTATCAGCCGGTGTGAGATGACATGGAGAAACGGCGGCGTCCGTTCCCGTGCCCGAGGTGCCTCGTGATCAAGCGATTCGACGCCACCATCGCGCGGCAGGGGCCGAACCCGTACGTCGACGTGCCGGCGCGCGTCAGCGAGGCGCTCGCGGACGCGGCGGTGGCCGGTCGCATTCGCGTCGCCGGGACCGTGCGCGGCGTGAAGTTCCAGGCGACGCTCGGCTTCATGGTGCGGGTGCGCTTCGCCGCGGCGGTTCCGAGACAGAAGTGGCTCGACATCGCCTTCTGGCTGCCGACGCGGCACGACGACGAGCGCTTCCACCGCGTCGAGACCATCACGCCGATGGCGCACATCCACCTGGTGCGCATCACCCAGCCCGGTCAGCTCGACGACCAGGTCACCGCGTGGCTGGGCGAGTCGTACGCCGTCGGCCGCCAGGAACACCTGCGCTGAACGGCTGCGTGCCTCCGGACGCGTTCGGGGTGTTGACTGTCGGGGCTTCCCTGGCGATGGTAGGAGCACGCCATGATCCGCTGGTTCGCCAACAACGGCATCGCCGCCAACTTCCTGATGGTGGGCATTCTCCTCGCCGGCCTCTACACGGCCCTGTTCCGGGTGCCGCTCGAGGTCGTGCCGACGCGGCAGTACAACGTCGTCTATATCGAGATGCCGTACCGCGGAGCGACGGCCAAGGACGTCGAGCGCGCGATCCTCATCCCGATCGAGAGCGCGCTCGAGGGCGTCGACGGCGTCAAGATGCTCCACACCGACGGTCACCGGGGACTGGCCCGCATCTGGGTCGAGGCCGAGGACGGACACGACCCGCGCATCCTGATGGAAGACGTCAGGAACCGCATCGACGGCATCACGACATTTCCGCGCGAGACCGAGGAGCCGCGCATCCGCGTTCCCGACTCCTCGCAATGGACCGAAGTCCTCAAGGTCGCGGTGACCGGCAACCTGCAGGCGCGCGAGCTGCGCAAGGTCGCCCGTCGTGTGCAGGAGGACCTGCTCGAGATCGACGGGATCAGCCGCGTCAATCTCGAGGGCGCGCGCAACCACGAGATCGCCATCGAGGCGGATCCGGAGCTGCTCGAGGCGTACAACCTCGGGTTTCGCGAGCTCGCCGACTCGATCCGCGGCTCGTCGATCGACCTGCCCGCGGGAGCGATCCACAGCGAGAGCGGCACGCTGATCGTGCGCACGCGCGGTCAGGCCTACACGAAGGAGGAGTTCGAGAAGATCCCGCTGCGGGCGTCGGGCGGCGCCGAGCTGCTGCTCGGCGAGGTCGCGATGGTGAAGGACGGCTTCGAGGAGGGCGACAAGGTCGTCGAGTTCAACGGGCAGCCGGCGCTCTTCCTCGAGGTGATGCGCGCCGAGAACGAGAGCGCCATCGACATCTCGGAGAAGGTCCACGAGTACGTCCGCACGGCGCGCACGCGGTTTCCGGGGGGCATCGAGCTCTACGTGTGGGATGACGAGTCGATCCGCATTCGCGGCCGCCTCAGCACGCTGACCTGGTCCCTGGTGCAGGGCGGCGTGCTCGTCTTCGCGATCCTCGGCCTCTTCCTGCGTCCCCGACTCGCCTTCTGGGTGATGATGGGCATCCCGGTGAGCTTCGCCGGCGGCGTACTGCTGATGCCCTTCTTCGGCGTCACGGCGAACCTGACGAGCCTCTTCGGATTCATGCTCGTCCTCGGACTGGTCGTCGATGACGCGATCGTCACCGGCGAGAACATCTACTCCCGGGCGAAAGAGGGGCTGCCCCCCCTCGAGGCCTCGGTCCAGGGCACCAGGGAAGTGGCGGTGCCGGTGACGTTCGGCGCCCTGACCACGGTGGTGGCCTTCCTGCCTCTCCATTACTTCGAGGGCTGGTGGGGCGATTTCGCCAAGCAGATCCCGCCGATCGTCGCGCCCGTGCTGCTCTTCTCGCTCGTCGAGTCGAAGCTGATCCTGCCGTCGCACCTCAAGCACCTGAGGACGAACCCGCCGCGCATCACCGCCTTCCACCGGTTCCAGACGCGCGTCGCCGGGAGCCTCGAGTGGTTCATCGCGCGCGTCTACCAGCCGAGTCTCGAGTTCGCCGTGCGCCACCGCGGCGCGGTGATCGCCGGGTTCATGGCGCTCGGCCTCCTGGTGGCCGGCTACTGCCGCGGCGGACGCATGGGTTTCATCTCGCTGCCGGAGGTCGATCGCCCGCGGATCTCGGCGTGGCTCGATCTCCCGGACGACACGACGATCGAGACCACCCACGCGCACATGGACCGGATCACCACGGCCGTCGATCAGCTCAAGAAGGAGTTCGTCGATCCGCGCACCGGGAGATCGCTCGTCGTCAACGTCATGAAGGTGAGCGGCGGCACGCACGTCGCGAGCCCGTTCGACGAGTCGCGCGGCATGGTGGCCGTCGAGCTCATGCCGCCGAGCCGGCGGAGCGATCCCGACGTGCGAAACAGCGATCTCGTCAAGCGGTGGAACGAGATCGTCGGGCCGATCCCCGGGGCGACGTCGTTCGTCATTCGGAGCGAGAGCCTCGGAGGGAAGCAGCGGCGGGGCGATTACTCGGAGGAGGCGCTCGAGCTCGAGCTCCGCGGGCCCGCGTCCGAGAAGAAGAACGAGATCGCCGAGCGCATCGCCGACTTCCTCGAGTCCTTCGACGGCATCTCATCGGCCTGGGCGCGGATCAACTACGGGCAGGACGAGCTCGAGTTCCGGCTGAAGCCGCGGGCGGCCGAGCTCGGCCTGACGCAGCAGTCGCTCGCCCAGCAGATCCGGCAGGCGTTCTACGGCGAGGAGGCGCAGCGGCTCCTGCGCGACACCGACGACATCCGCGTGATGGTGCGCCTGCCCCGCGAGGCGCGCGAGTCCCTGCATACGCTCGATCGGCTGAAGATCCGGACGCCGGCGGGCGCCGAGGTGCCGCTGGCCACGGTGGCGGACGTCACCTTCGTCAAGGCGCCCTCGTTTATCGAGCGCAACGACCGCGCCGAGGTGGTGCGGATCGGCGCCATGCCCGAGGACGAGCGGGTCGATATCGTCGGCATCGCCCGGGAGTCGGTTCCCGTGATCCGCGAAATGCTCAACGAGGAGGACGACCTCTCGTTCGTCTTCCGGGGCTACGTCGCCGAGCACGACGAGTCGCGACGGCGGACGATCATCGGCTTCATCGCCCTCTTCTTCGCGCTCTACGCGCTGCTCGCCATTCCATTCAAGTCGCTGATCCAGCCGCTTTACGTGCTGATCTCCGTGCCCTTCGGCATCGTCGGCGCGCTGATGGGGCACGTCGTCATGGGCATCACGCCGAGCTACCTCTCGGTGTTCGGCATGCTCGCGGTGGCCGGCATCGTGGTCAACGACGCGCTGGTCCTCGTCGACTTCATCAACCGGCGGCGCGCGGAGGGTGTCCCCCTGCGGGACGCGGTGCTCGAGGCAGGTGGACGGCGATTCCGTCCGATCGTCCTGACCTCGCTGACCACCTTCGTGGGCCTGTTCCCGCTGCTGATGGATCAATCGCTGCAGGCCCAGTTCCTGATTCCGATGGCGACCACCCTCGGCGCGGGGATCCTCGTCTCGACCGCGATCACGCTCTACCTCATCCCGTGCGCGTTGCTGCTCGGGGCGGATCTCGGCGGGGGGAGCCGGCGGATGCTGAGCTGGTACCTCCGGCCGTTCCGCCGCTCGAGGGCGACCGCGCTGCCGCTCCCGGAGATCGAGGCGTGAGCGGCGAGCCTCGGAAGCGAGGGTACCGGACGTCATCGCCCCCGGATGAGGCGCGCCGGCTCCGCTCCGGACGTCTGCGCTATAAACTATTAAATTAATTCGACTTACAATAGAATGACCGGCCCACGTACGCTCGTTGCCGGCGAATCCGGACCGTTTATTATTTTACTTTTTCGAGGTTTTGTGAAATAAGCAGGCTCCGTAAACGTCCTTGTTTGAGTCGACCAGAAGAGGCCTTCCAGCCGATGCGCGCCGGCCGCTACGTCCAGCAATCAACTGATTATCGCGCTTTTTTGCCGGCGCCGCTTCCTCCGGACCCTCCCGTCGCGATGGACGAAGCCCTGACCCGACTCCTCTCCGACGCAGACCGAGCCCTCGGACGGCTTGACGGTGTCGCCTCGGTCTTGCCAGACCCGGAACTGTTCGTCGCGATGTACGTCAGGCAGGAAGCGGTTCTGAGTTCGCAGATCGAGGGGACGCATAGCACCCTGGAAGACGTGCTCGAGTTCGAAGCGAGCGAGTCCGGGCCGGACACACCAGACGACGTCAGTGAGGTCGTCAACTACGTTCGCGCGTTGAAGCACGGACTCGCACGCCTCGCTCAAGTGCCGCTCTCGCTCAGGCTGCTGCGGGAGATCCACGGCGAGTTGTTGCGAGATACCCGCGGGGCGGAGCGCAATCCCGGCGAGTTTCGAACCTCACAAAACTGGATCGGTCCGGCAGGATGCACCTTGACGGGCGCCGAGTTCGTGCCTCCACCGCCGCACGAAGTCATCAGATGCTTGTCGGCAATCGAGGAGTTTCTCCACGAACGGACAAGCCTGCCACACCTCGTTCATTGCGGGCTCGCACATGCACAGTTCGAGACGATCCACCCGTTCCTGGACGGGAACGGACGTGTGGGTCGGCTACTCATCACGCTCCTGCTGTGCGAACGACGCATCCTTCAGAGGCCGCTCCTCTATCTCAGTCACTACCTGAAAGCGCACCGCGCGCAGTACTACGACCGTCTCATGGCCGTTCGCAACGACGGAGACTGGGAGGGCTGGCTGGATTTCTTCCTTCGCGGCGTCTACGAGGTGAGTTTGGCAGCGACCGAGACAGCTCGGAAGATCCTCACGCTCCGTGAGGATCATCGCGCTCATATCGCGTCACAGGCTTCGGGGCCCTCGAACGGTCAGAAACTTCTCGATGCGCTCTTCCGCCAACCGCTCCTTACAATACGTCGCGCCGAGAAGATCCTCGGCACCTCCTACGTGACCGCAGCGAAGACCGTGGCCGAACTCGAGCGCCTGGGTATCCTGCGGGAAGTAACAGGGCGATCGCGGAACCGCCGCTACCGCTACGACCGATACCTGGCGCTCTTCGACACCCAGGCGTTGCTGCCGGACTCATCCCGACGATCCTCGAACTGAACCCGCCGGTACGCAGACGGGTGCTGGATTACCTGCAGCCTCCCGTTCTTTTCTGGGGCGCCGTTTTTTCTTCATGAGACCCAGTCGCCGAGCGTCTAGTCTTCAGGAGCGACGAGCTCCGGAGCGAGGGACGGCGCGAATCGCGGAGGAGACCGTTGTCGACGACCGATGCAGAGCTGATCCAGCGCTGGGCCCGGCGCCGGGACGCGGAGGCGTTTCGCGAGCTGGTCAACCGGCACGCCGCCATGGTCTTCTCGACCTCGCGGCGGATCCTGGGGCACACGGCGGACGCGGAGGACGTCACGCAGGAGTGCTTCCTGAAGCTCTGCCAGCTCCGTCGACCCGCGCACAACGTCGCGGCCTGGCTCCACCGCGTGGTCACCCGGGGGTCGATCGACGTGCTCCGGTCCCGAACGAGGCGTCATCACCTGCAGAATCATCTGCAGAGGCGGTTGGAGACGAGCCGGGAGACGCCGGTCGAGTCGCCCGCGGTCGCCACCGACGAGGTCACGTGGCGCGATGTCGAGCCGTTCGTCGACGAGGCCATCGAGTCGCTCCCCGAGAGCGTGCGAGCGCCGGTAGTCCTCTACTACCTGCACAACCGCACGCAGGAATCGATCGCCGCGTCGCTCGGGGTCTCCCAGGCGACGGTCTCGCACCGCGTGCGGAAGGGCGTCGAGACCATCCGGCGCCAGCTCGAGCGTCGCGGCCTCGGTCTGGCGACGGCGGTCCTGTCGACGTGGCTCTCCACGCAGACGTCCGGGGCCGTGCCGGCCGCGCTGGTCTCGCGTCTCGGCAAGGTCGCCGTCCTCGGTCACGGCGCCGATCAGATCCACGCCGCGACTGAAGCAACCGTCGAGGCACATCCCGGAGGCTGGACGATGAAAGTCGCCGTCGCGTCGATCGCAGGGGTCGTCATTGTCGGATCGCTGGCGCTGCTCGTGTTCACGGCGACGCGTCCGGGCGACTCGACACCCGGCGACCTGGCCCGCGCTCCCGCGGTGACCCCGAACGCAGAGCCGGTCGCGGAGCCAGCCGCCGCGCCAGAGGAGCCGGCGACACCCGACGAGGTCACCGACCCCGCGCCGGCGATCGAGCCCGCAACGCTTGCCGGCACGGTTCGCGACGAGAACGAGCAGCCGATCGCCTCGGCCGAGGTGTACCTCGCGATGCAGCCGCCGCTCGAGGACGACGACATGGCGCGCCTCTTCTTGCGCGCCGACTACTTCGCGCGCTCGCGCTTTCTCGAGACCCAGACCGATGCCGCGGGGCGCTATGCCTTCGAGGGCGTCCTCGAGTTCGGCAGCGCCACCCTCGGCGCCTTCAAGGAAGGCCATGCCGGTGTGACCCAGAGAATGACGAGGAAAGCGGGAGCCGCAACGCAGCAGGTCGACCTGGTCCTGCGGGCCGGCAAGACGCTGACGGGCACGATCCTCGACACCGACGGCGCGCCGGTCACCGACGCGGTGGTTTCTGTCCACGGCGCCTGGAGCCCGACCTCGCACGTCTTCTGGGGGGCCGGCATGGGACCCACCGACGCGGACGGTCGGTTCCGGGTCGGCGTCGGGAAGGAGACCACCGGGTGCCACGTGCGCGTCAACTCGGACAGCCACGGCCAGGGCTTCTTCATCGAGGTGCCGGTCACCGACGAGGACGTGGAGCTCACCCTGAAGAAGTTCGCGCGGGTCGAGGGGACGATCACGTGGGCGGACGGTGCCCCGGCGTCCGGTCTCACGGTGCGCGTCAACGGTCGCCTTCCCGAGCCACCGATCCCGGTCCAGCGCATGGGACGGAGGGCGGTCGTGGTCCACGACGGACTGGTCGGCGACGACGGGACCTACGCCATCGAGGGTCTCCACGCGCAGCTCGGCTACGACATCTTCGTCATCGACGGCTCACTCGGCGAGGTGGAGGCGCGCCGGAAACCACTCTCGCCACGCATGAGGCACTCCTTCCGGCTCGAGCCCGGCGAGGTGAAGGTCTGGGACCATTCGGTGTCGAGGCCGATCACCATCCGCGGACGCATCCGCACCGAGACGAACGGCGAGCCGCTGCCGCGCGCGCAGGTCGGGGTCCGCAAGGACGGCAAGTCGATCAACGACGTCTTCGCCGAGGCGGACGACGAGGGCTTCTTCACGCTGCACCTGAACTCGGGGGCCGGCGAGTACGTCGTTCACGCGGAGCCACCCGGCGACATGCCGACCCCCGACCCGGTCAGCGATCTCCTCGCGGAGCGCTTCGGGAGGACGCTGCACCTCGCGGGAAGCGAGGACGTGGAGGTCGAGCTGGCGATCTTCGACGCGGCCGTCCTGCCGATCCGGGTGCTCGACCACTCCGGCGAGCCGGTCGGGACCGTGCGGACGAAGCTGCACCTCACGTTCCCCGATGGCAGACGCGCGCACCACGACATGCCCAGGACGCTCGACGAGACGGGCCGGGTCGTGTTCGCGTTCCACTACCCGGCGACGGAGCTCTGGTACGAGATCAGCGCCTTCCGGAACGGCCCGGCGGCGGAGACGCGCCGGTACGAGATCCACCCCGGCGCCGTGCTCCCGGAGGAGACGATAAAGCTGCCCCGCACGTGCGACCTCCTCGCGAAGCTCGTCGACCCGTCGGGGGAGACCGTGTCGGACCGCTGGGTCTCCCTGCGGGTGGTCTACGAGGACGGCACCAGGCAGGTCGTCTCCAGCCGCACGGACAGGCGCGGAGTGATCGACGAGAAGGGCTGCGTGCGAGCCGCGCCCTTCGCGCTCGAGCTCCGGGTGGGCTCGAACGTCATCTGGAAATCGGAGCGAGTCGACGGCACCGCGGCCGAGGCGCTCGACCTCGGCGAGATCGTCGTGGAATAGAGTCCTCGCTTCGTGTCAGGACGAAGAATCGCTCGGTCTCGGAATCGGAGTCGGGGTCGGAGTCGGTCATCGGAATCGACCTCTGATCCGTCGCGAAGCCTATCGAGGACGAGGACGAGGACGGGAACGGGGTGGACACCCCGGTCGAGCGGAAGTACCGTACCGTCTGTTCCCCGGAGGTGAGACATGACAGACACTCCCGACACTGCCGAGACCGGGTGCTGCCCGCGGTTCGATCCCGCGCCCTGGGATGAGAAGGAGGTCGAGCTCACGGACAGGCTCTTCGTGAAGGATCGGGTCCGGAGCTTTCTCCACATCCCGCTCAACTTCGGGCGGGTCATGGTCCGCAACATGAACAGGATCGGGGCGGCAGGAGCCGGCACGGCCGACCAAATCGTCATCAGCGACGAGAACTCCCCGTGGGGAACCGACGTCTACATCTCCGTGTCGAAGGAGGTGCCCGGCGCGGAGATGGCGAGCATCCCGGGCAGGTTCCTGGCCAAGGTCTTCGAGGGGCCGTTCAAGGACATCCGGAAGTGGGTCGAGGCCATGACGTCCTGGGTCGAGTCGAAGGGCTCGTCCGCGAAGAGGATGCTCTTTTACTACACGACATGCCCGCGGTGCGCCAAGGTGTACGGCAAGAACTATGTGGTGATCCTCGCCGCGATGTGACGCCGGGCCCGGGTGTGGGGCGAGCTCGGGCATGCGACCGGCGCTGCAGGGCTGGCCGTACAAGGTCGCAGCCATGATGCGAAGGCCCCGGATCAGCTGGACGGGTTTCTTCGTCGTCGTCTGCGTCGCGGTCGTTGTCGGGTGGCCCGTGCTTTCCTATCTCACGGACGACGCGACCGACCTGCCGGAGGCGCTCTTTCTCGCCGGCGTCTTGCTGGTGATCGCCGGGTTCCTGCTGCTGAGCGGCTTTCTCGTGCGACTCGCGTTTCGAGGCCTCCGATCCCGCCGGACGGGTCTCGCCGTCGGCGGAATCGTCGGTCTGGCGGTCCTGTGGGGCGGGATTCCGGCGTTCCGCCTGGCAGACCGGACGCTCTGGGCGTGGCGTGTCGAGGGATTGGCGGAGCAGGCGCTGCGGGAGAGTGGCGACGAGCTGTTGCTGGGCCGGCTGCAGCGTTTGCAAGGAGGTGGCGCCTACATCACCGGCCACGTGTGGGACATCGCCGGCGTCGGCGGCCGGCTCGTCGTCCTGCGTACCGGAGTGTTCGACCTCGGAGAGATCCCCGTGGTGATCGCCGCACCTTCGCGACGGTCCGCCGCCGTGCGCAGCATCGGCTTCCGCCGGGGAGGGGAGACCCTCCTCCGCTACACCTCGGTCGCGCGCACTCCGGAGGGACGCGAGCTCCTCGAGACCGATGTGGTGTCGGTCGTACTCGCCGCCCGAGGAGGCAGATAACAGCGACGGGTCGCGGGGTCGTTTGGAAGGGAAGAGCGTCGCGACACGCGTCCTGCGGTCGCCCGCCGTTTTGTCACGTCGACAGCTCGCGACAGCTCCGGGCCTTCACGGCTCGAATCCCCCGTTGCCGACCCGACCTGGCTCGTATAGCCTGGGTTCGTCGAGTCTCCTCGTGACAGAAGGGAGTCCTCCGATGGCGACGAGATCGCAGACCTGGGTGACGGTGCTGATTGTCGTGGGCGCCCTCGCTGTGGCCGCGTTGTTCATGCTCAACCGGCCCGCCGACCGGGATCCCTACGACGTCATCGAGGTGCGGAACGTCGCGTTTCGCGATGGAGTCGTCGTGGTCGACGTGCGCTGCGATCTCGGGCGGCTGGCCCTGGGAGCGCGGGAGAAGACCGAGTCGAGGAACGCTCGCGCCGAACGGCACATGCTGCGGGTGGGGCTGGCGCCGGTCGAGGTCCAGCCCGAGCTCAACGCCGGACTGGAGCCGGACATCGTCGTCCTCGAGACCGGCGTTCTCCAGGGCTGGGGCTTTCGGCCGGACGAGATCGTCACGGAGTATTCCGTTCGACTGCCTCTGGACGCGCCGCTCGAGGGCGTCAGGGAGCTCTCCATTCCGATCACCGTCCCGATCCAGAGCTCGCAGTACGTCGGCGGCGAGTACCACGTGGTGGTCGAGGCGATCTATCGGGCTCGCGACATGGGTCCGGACGGGCCCGCGCGTTTTCGTTATGTCGGCACGGTGGGGCGAGAGATCGCGCCCGTGACCATCCCGGAGCGGCGCATCGACGAGGGCGTCGGCTGGGAGCGGGAAGGGCTGACCGTCAAGAAGACCACCGGGGCGTCGATCACCATCGAGGGCAGGGCGACGCTCGAGATCCCGCCGGACTCGCTGGAGGAGGATACCCGATTCACGGTGGACGTCCTCGTCAACCGCCACGCGCTGACGCTGCTCTACGGTTCCACGGGCGAGGGACGACACGAATGCGCCCGGCGCGCCTACTCGGGAGGCCGTCCGCTGTCCGCGCCCGCCACGCTCCGGGTGTCGTACGGGTCGCTCGGCGACTGGGACGATCTCGCCCTGCTGGACGCCTTCGAGTGGGTCGATGAAACGAGCATCCGCGAGCGAGCCCAGGTGGATCGTGCGACGAAGACGCTCACCGTGCCGCTGAAGCGGAGTGGCGGCATGGTGCAGCTGATCCGCACGTCGCCGTGAGCGGGGGCCGCGGCCTGGAGAGCCCGGGCGGTCGAGGCGGAGCCGTCTCCAGGGGGGCCCGGCCTCGACAGCGGCGATTAGCGCGGCAGCACGATGATCAGCTCGCTCTCCGGAATGGGAGAGATCGCCGGCGGCTGTGTCGGGTCGTCCGTGATCGCGAGGCTGTCTGCTCCCGATCCCGGAATGATCACATCGACGTCGTCCTGGCGCAGGAAATACTCGGCGATGTCGTCGCCGGCGCCGAGGTCGACGTCGTCGTCACCCGGGCCGCCGCGCAGGCGCGGGTCGTTGTCGTTGTCGCCGAAAAGCCGGTCGTTCTGACGGCCGCCGTCGAGCCGGTCCGCTCCCTCCCAGCCGCGCAGGAGGTCGTCGCCGTTCTCGCCCTCGAGGATGTCGTCCCCCGTGCCGCCGTCGAGGAGGTCGTCGTTGGTTCCGCCGATCAGCGTGTCGTTGTCGAGCCCGCCGAGGAGGGTGTCGGCGCCGCTCTCGCCGAAGAGCATGTCGTTGCCGAAGTTCCCCTCGAGGCGATCGCTGCCGCCGTCACCGTGAAGCTCGTCGCGCGCGCGCATGGCCGTCCCGTCGCCCTCGAGCCGGGCGGTCGCGCCGGTCATCTCCTCGTCGTGCAGCCCGGCGACGCCGGCATCGCCGATCAGGTGGTCATCGCCCGCGAGGCCGCGGATCATGTCGCTGCCGCCCAGGCCGCGGATGACGTTGGAGATCTCGACGTTGTCATCGCCCACGAGGACGTCGTCGTACCGCGAGCCGGTGAGGTTCTCGACGTCGATGAACCGGTCGAAGGTGCCGCCGGTCACCTTGCCGGTGGCAGGGTCGACCACCGCGCCGACGCGAGCGCGATTCGCCTCGAGGCTGGCATCCACCGCCCTGAAGCCGTCGATTTTCACGGTCGCGTCGTCGAAGACGACTCGCGAGTAGTCCACCGTGTCCTGGCCGTCGCCTCCGTCGAAGAAGTCCAGCCTGGCGGCGCCGACGGTCTCGCCGGTGAGCGTGGCGTCGCCGACTCCGCCGTGGAAGACGTCATCGCCGGCCTCGCCGAACGCCGTGAGTTTCAGCGTCGACTGCCCCGCCTCGAGCCTGTCGTCGCCGGCGCCGAGGCGGACCTGGACGTCCAGATCGACGCGAGTGCCGCGGAGGTCCATCACGTGAACGACGTCGTCGCCGTCGCCCGGTGAGAGGAGGAGGCGCTCCGTATCGGCCACGAGCACGTCGGCGTCCTGCTCGAAGAGGACGAAGAGTCGCTCCACGTCCGGCGCCGCGAAGGGGCCGCCGCTCTCGAGCCTCGTGCCGATCCGGAACGTGTCCGCGGCAGCCGTCCCGAGCGCCAGGAAGGTATCGCGATCGTCACCGCCGGAGAGCCAGTCCGGCCCCGGATCGACGTCCGGGTCGCCGTCACCGGTCTCCCAGACGAGCGTGTCCCTCCCCGCGCCTCCCCGCACCAGGTCGGCCCCCGGTCCGCCGCGGAGGATGTCGTTGCCTCGCCGGCCGTCGATCTGGTCGTTGCCGAGGTGGCCGCGGATGTCATCGCTCCTTGGTCCGCCGATGATCACGTCGTCGAACTCGGAGCCGACGTAGATCTCGAAGCCCCGGAACGTCTTCAGGTCTCCGTCGAACCGCTCCTCGTTGCCGTCGTCCTCGTTCTCGCTCGTCGCCGTCAGGGCGTCGATGTCGATCCGCACGGCCGCGTCGTCGTCCTCGAAGCTGAGCGTGTCCACGCCGCCGCCGCCGAGGAGCTCGTCGTTGCCCGGGCCGCCGATGATGGTGTCGTCGCCGCCGCCGCCGCGGATGATGTCGTCGCCCGCGCCGCCGCGGATGGTGTTCTCCCGGCTGTCGCCCCTGAGGAAGTCGCCGTGCGCCGATCCGACCAGCACGGAGATATCGCGCAGCCTGTCGATGCGCGTCTTCACGTCCGCTCCGCTGCCGTCGTTCCTGACCCTGCGTGTCGTGGCGTCGACGGCCTCCACGGCGTTCGAGTAGTCGACCGTGTTCGTGCCGGCTCCGCCGAAGATGAAGTCGCGTCCCGCGCCGGTCAGGAAGACGTCGTCTCCCTCTCCCCCGAACGCCGTGATGCCGTCGGCGAACGGCGTGCTCGAGGAATCGAGGGTATCGTCGCCGTCACCGAGGTCGATGACCGCACCCTCGAGCCCGTCGACGCCGATCACGGTGACGACGTCGTCACCGGGCCCGGTGCTGAAGTCGAGACGCTCGAACGACGAGATGCCCGGAATCTCGATCGACGGGTCGGCCCGGAGCGCGGTCCCATCGCCGGAGAAGAGCGTCAGGACGTCGTCCAGGGCGGTGCCGATCACCTCCAGCGTGTCGACGCCGTCACCGCCGTCGATGGTGAGCTCCGGCCCGTTGCCGATCGTCGTCACGAAGACGTCGTCGCCGCCGCGTCCCGCGAAGCGGTCCCTGCCCGGGCCGCCGATGAAGGTGTTGCTCTCGTCGTTTCCGATGAACGTGTCGTTGCCCGGCGAGCCGAGGGCACCCTCGATGCCCCTGAGGTTCGAGTAGAGGTTGAGGTCGATCTCGACGCCATCCTCGCCGGAGAAGTCGAGGAGATCGATGAACCTCCGCCCGCCTCCGCCGTTGATCTCGAGATCCTCCGGCTCGCCGACGAAGAGGTCGTTGCCGCCGCCACCGATCAACCTGTCGGCGCCGTCGCGACCGACGATGCGATTGTCGCGCCTGTCGCCCTTGATCAGATCGTCGTACGGCGAGCCGAGGAGCTGCTCGACGTCGCGGAACCTGTCGCGGTCCTTGATCGGCCGGCCCCTGGCGTCCAGGGTCGCCAGAGTCCTCTTCGCGCCCCTCGTCGTGAGCACGACTCCCGTCGGCCGTTCGTCCTCGCCGGCGAGGCCCTCGTGCCTCGCGAAGTCGACGGTGTCGTTGCCCTCGCCGGCGAAGAAGATGTCCCTGCCGGCGCCGCTGAAGAAGAGGTCGTCGCCGGCTCCGCCGAGGCCCCGCACCCGCGCCGCGGTCGCGGTGGCGTCGAGGACGTCGTCGCCCTCGCCGAGGTCGACGATGAGCTCGCGGAGACCGACACCGGACAGATCGCCGACCGTGACGAGGTCGTCGCCGCCGGTGGTCACCAGCGTCAGCCGTCGTGGACTGTCGACGCGGATCGTCGAGACCCTCTCGATCGACAGGTCGACGCGCTCGATGACGGCGGTGGTGCCGTCGCCCGTGATGGTGAAGGCCTGGCGGCCGATGCCGGATTCGGCGACGCGGATCTCGACGTCGCGCCCGCCGCCGGCGACCTCGTCGATGTCATCGTGCGCCGTCGCCCAGACGATGACGCGCGCCGTCAGGGCATCGTTTCTCGCCGATCCGATGACGCCCTCGATCTGCTTCAGGGTGTCCCGGCCCCCGAAGCCGTCGGTCGCCCTGCGCGTGTCGATGTCGACCGTCACCGCGTCGGGCGCGTCGTCCTCGTCGTAGAAGACGATGTCGGTTCCGGCGCCGCCGATGAGAACGTCATCGGTGTCCTCGCCTGACGGTCCTCCGGAGAGACGATCATCGCCGGGGCCGCCGTCGAGCTGGTCGGCGCCCGCTCCGCCGCGCAGCACGTCGTTGCCGTCGCCTCCGAGGAGGACATCGTCGCCGTCCTCGCCGAAGAGCGTGTCGTCACCGCCGGTGGCGGTGAGCCCGCCGGGGAGCGCGTTGCCGCCGAGGATGGTGTCGTTGCCACCCTCGCCGTGGATGACGTTGTCGGCATGGTTCCCGGCGATGTCGTCAGCGGCATCGGTCCCGAAGACGATCTCGATGATGTTCGCCTCGAGGTCGGGCGCGAGAGCCAGTCTCGCCCCGTCCGAGAGGACGACTCCGAGCGCGAGGTCGAGGGTGCGCTCGTCACCCGCGATCCTCCGGTAGAGTCGCTGTCGCGTGTTGAGCGCGGCGAGGTCGAGGCGGCGCTCGATGCCGCGCTCGGCGCCGCGGAAATCGAGCGTGTCGATCCCGGCGGGATCGCTGACGGTGTCGAATCCGCCGTCCGCCATCAGGAACGTGTCGTCGCCCGCGCCGCCGTCGACGACGTCGTCTCCCGGTCCCGGGTCGATGAGGTCATCGCCGTCGCCGGCAGTCACCTCGTCGTTGCCCGCGCCCGCGAGGAGCACGTCGTTGTCGCCGCCGCCGACGATGATGTCGCCGTTGTCGCGGCCCTCGAGGCGGTTCGGCTCGTCATTCCCGATCAGGAAGTCCCTGCCGATGCTGCCGATCGCGTTCTCGAAGTCGCGGAGTCCGCCGTCGAAGCCACGGTTGATGCCGGTGCCGCGGCCAGTGACGAGGTTCGCGGTGACCGAGTTCGTCCAGTCCTCGTAGTTGACCGTATCGGAGCCGGCCTCGCCGTCCAGGAAGCCGCCGATGAACTGGGCGTCCCGGAAGAAGACCGTGTCCTCGCCGGGGCCGGTCAAGAGGTTCGTGTCGGTGTGCCTGCTCGTCTCCACGACACGGATCTCGTCGTTCCCCAGTCCGAGCAGGATGGTGACGATCTCGGCGTCGCTGTCGACAAGGTCACGGTCCGGGAAGTCATCCGCCTGGAGGTCGACGATCGTGATGCCGCCGTCGAAGCGCTCGCCGCCGATCGTCAGGTCCGGACCCATCTTGAGGCCGCGGACGTGGTACCGCGGCACCACGAAGCCGTCATCGCGCGTCTCGTCGCTGCGGTCGAGCCTGCCCCGGTCGTCGGCGAGGCTGTCGCGGCTGCGGACGAAGACCTCGTCCACCTGCGTCGACTCGTCGACGAAGAAGTTCGGGCTCTCGGTGGTGACGGCGTAGCCCTTGATGTCGCCCTCGACCTCGCCCTCCTCGAGATCGTACGCGTCGTTGATCGTCAGGACGGTCTCGAGCGGCCCCTCGTCGACCGCGACGATGAGGCGGAACTGCCCGATGGCCGAGTGGTCGGCGTCGCCCTCGTCCTGGACCGACACGACCTCGATCGACTTTCCGGCGAGATCGGCGACGCTCGCCGCGCCGACGTCGTCGAGCGCATCCTCGAGGTCCGCCGTCGGCACCGTGACCTGTGTCCCGTCCACGGAGACGACCTCTCCGGTGGCCGACTTGACGTTGAGCTCGCCGGGCAGCATCAGCGGCTCGAGGTCGAGGCCCGCGAGCGAGCCCTCGCCGCCGGCGCCCTCGACCCGGAGCGGGCCCTTGATGCGGTTGAGGACCTGCGGGATGGGCCCGAAGACCTTCGTGTCGCCGCCGTTGACGGCGTCGTCATCGATGGCCTCGACCGTGACGAACTGCGGCACGAACCAGTTGCTCTCGTCGAAGACGAGCGTCACCGTGCCGTCGTCGTTGTCGATCGCGGTCGGGCTCGCGCTGGACACACTCACCGGCACGTTGACGATCGTCACGCCCTCGGCGACGACGTTGACCGCGGCGATCGGTCCCTCGTCGGTGAGCGTATCCTCCTCGGCGAGAGCGAGCCTGATCCTGCGCGCGTCGAGGACCTCGGCGATCTGGTACACGCCGTCGTTGGTCAGGGAGCCCGTCACGGTGATGACCTGGCCCGGAGCGAAGCCATCCGCTCTCCAGCTGCCGTTGGAGCGCACGATCGAGTCGCCGGAGAACTCGAGGAAGACGAGCCCCGTGATGGCGGGCGTGAAGGACGCCGGCCGCACGATGACGTCGCCGCGGGTGGAGCGCGTGCCCTGCGGGCTGATCGTCACCTCGACGGTCGTGCCCGGCGCCGGGGCGGCGCTGAGGACGAACGAGTAGCTGTCGCTGTCGTCGGGCACGAGCGTGCCCTCGATGACGTCCGTGCTGCCGTCCGTCTCCCGCATGATCACGCGCGGGGCCTCGTCGTCGCCGATGTCGACGGAGATCCGCTCGGCCTCGATCGGGACGCGGCTGCCATCGGAGAGCACCTGCTCGAAGTTCGCGCCGCCGCCACTGACCCTGTGGGTGATGTAGCCGGTGTGGAAGCCCTCCTTCGCCACCGCCTCCTCGTCGTTGGCCCGCACCTCGACGGTCCTGGGAACGAACCAGTCGGCGCGGGTGAACGTGAGGACGAGCTTGCCGTCGACGATCGCGCCGTCGGGGCTCGACAGGATGAGCTCCCTGTCGCTGCCGACTCCGGGCGCGGGATCCAGCTGCTCCTCGACCGTCACCCGGACGTCGTTCCCCTCGGCCGGGGCCCGCGACAGGACCACCTGGTAGGTGTCCAGGCCGCCCTCGGCATCGGCGGCGCCCTCGAACACCGACGTCTCGTTGTCGGACTGCGTGATGACGACCGCGCCCTGCTCGTTGTCGTCGATCTGGACGACCACGATCGGCACCGCCAGCTTGTCGAACCGCCGGATCTGGAATCGCGTGTCGGCGGAGAGCTCGCTCCGGAACGCGCTTCGCACGGTGATGGTGTTCTCGGTGTTCGACAGGATGAGCCGCTCCTGGCCGATGCCGGGGCCGCGGGTGATGAGGATCGTGCGCCCGCGCAGTCCCTCGCCGTCGGTCGGCAGCCTGGTGTCGGTGACGATCGTGAAGACGTCGACGTCCTTCTCCCCGTAGAGCTGCGGGAGGGTGGTCGTCGTGTCCACCGGAACGACCACGCCGACGCCCGATTCGGGCGCGAGCGACGGCACGAGCTCGGACTCGCCCACCACCGTGAGGACGGTGCCGTCGGTCGAGATGTCGAGGATGGTGTACACGCCGTCGTTCGAGGTCGAGTTGAAGACCTCGATCACCTGGCCAGGGGAGCGAATCTGGCCGTCAGGGTCCTCGAAGCCGTTGTCCCGCCAGCTCCCGGCCACGAGCTCGCCGTCGCCGTCGGGGTCGAGCCGCGTGATGGTGTCGGGCGCCGGGCCGTTGTCGGCGAAGAGGAGATCCGGCGCGCCGCGGAGAACCGGGGACGCCCGGCGGATCATGACGTTGTGGACGCCCTCCTCGTTGACGGGCTCCTCGCCGGTGTTGACGACCTCGCCCTCGACGAGCTCCAGCACGGTCCCCGCCCCGACGATGCGGGCGATCCGATAGGTGCCGTCGTTGTCGTTCGAGCCCATGACCTCGATCAGCATGCCCGGCAGGAACCCGTCGGCGAGCCACGAGCCCGATCCGCGAGTGATCGTGTCGGGGATCTCCGGGTCGTCCATGTCGTCGTGCAGGTACTCGAGCGGCACGTTGTCGCCCCGCATCGTCGGCGACGCGACGGAGACGATGGCGCCACGGGTGGTCTCGGTCTCGTCGTCGAGATCGTCGAATTCCGGCCGGTCGAGCTGTACGGTGCGCCCCTCGTCCAGGAAGTCCGTGATCCGGTAGACGCCGTCGTTGCGCTGCGTCCCCGACACGGTGATGAAGTCGCCGATGGCGAAGCCGTCCGCGATCCAGCTGCCGTCGTCCCGCGTGATCCGGTCGTTGGTCTCGACGGTCTCGACGAAGCGGAGCAGGGGATCGCCGGTCACGAACGGGCCGTCCGTGAAGAACCCGACGATGGTGTCGTCGCTGGCGACCTTGTGCAGGATCGAGCCGAAGGTCGTGCCCTCGAAGCGCGTGTCGTTCTGCGCCGTGAAGCGGACCTCCTGCGGCACGTTCCAGTTCTCCTCCGTGAAGCGGATGAACAGGCCGCTGGTGTACGTCTCCTCGATGCCGTCGTCGTCGGTGTCGAAGCCGACCCGCGAGACCTCCTGCATCCGATCGCCCTCGCCGTCCCCGAACCTGTCGTCGGTGGCGGTGAAGTGGATCTGCGGGATGGCGAGGATCGCGTCGGCGTCGCTCACCGGTCTCGGGTTGACGACCGGGGCGGTCGGGGCGATGGCGTTGATGGTCACCGAGCGATCATCCGGCGGCGGGGCGGTCAGGACGATGGTGTAGGAGTCGAAGGCGATCCCCGCTCCGAACGGGATCTCGAACGCGTCGACGTCGAGGCCCTCGACGACGCGGGTGGTGCCGTCCGACTGTCGGATGACGATCGCGGGCTCGTCGTCGTCTGCGACGTTGACCGTGGCGCTGCGGACCGTCAGGCCGTTGAACCGGGAGTCGTCGCTCGCCACCGCGTGCGTGATCACGGCGCTGTGACCGAGCAGGTCGTTCGAGACCACCGGGTCGGAATCGCCGTTGACGTCGACGACGTCGTTGCCGAGTCCGCCGTTGATGGTCGTCTGGACCCGCTCGTTCGTGCCCTGCACCCAGAAGGTGTCGTCGCCCTCGTTGCCCTCGACGCGGACGATCTCGACGCCCACGAACGTGACGGCGAGTCCCGCCCCGAAGACGCCGCTGGCCGTCATGACGAACTCGTCGGAGAACTCAGTGCCGATCACCGTGACGGTGTCGAGCCCGTCACCGCCGTTGATCGAGACCGGGGCGTTGACCGCGTACTGGATCGTGTCGGCCCCGCCGCTGCCGGTGATCTCGGTCTCCTCGCGCTGGTCCTCCTGCTCGCGGGACCCCTCGAGGGCGAACGCCCGGACCACGAAGTCGTCGTTGCCGTCGCCGCCGTCCAGCGCCAGCGCGGCGCGGTTGTGGAAGACGACGAACTGGTCCTCGCCCTGCTCGCCGAAGATGGCGGCCTGCTCGGTGGTGCCGTTGCTGAGGAAGCCGCGCGTCGTGAGGATGGTCGAGAACTGGTCGAGCTCGCGGATGCCGTTGGCGTCGCCGATGCCATCCTGGTCGATGTCCTGGTCCGGATCGAAGGCGCGCTCGGACTTGAAGAGCTGGCCGATCTGGAACCGGTCGTTGCCGTAGCCGGCGAACACCGTTGTCGTCGCGAGGTTGTCGTCGAGGGCGAAGAAGTCGTCCCCGTCCTTCGACAGGATCACCAGCGACTCGAGGTCGGCCCGGTAGTCCAGGCGCTCCACGCGCATGCCGACGACCTGCGGGTTCTCGGCGTCGGGATCGTCGAGGATCTCGTTGATCAGCGCCACGAACGCGCGGTTGGTGTCGAAGACGCTGGCCCGCAGGAGGAACTTGTCGTCCTGGTCGGTGCCGTTGATGGTGAGGACGTCGGTCCCGCTCGAGCCGAGATCGCTGACGTCCACCATCTTCTCGTTCTCGAAGCCGCGGAAGTCGACGAAGTACTGGTCGCCGTTCGGTCCGCCCGAGAGGAAGTCATCGCCGATGCGCGAGTTGAGGATGTCCTCGCCGGCTTCGCCGAACACGCGGTCGGCGCCCTCGCCGCCGATGAGCAGGTCGTCGTCGGCGCCGCCGTACAGCTCGTCCGCGCCGCTCTCGCCGCGGATCTCGTCGTCGCCGAAGCCGCCGAAGAGCGTGTCGGCCCCGAGCCCGCCGAAGATACGATCCTCGCCGAAGCCGCCGTGGGCCGTGTCGGCGCCGTCGTTGCCCTCGACGATGTCATCGCCGTCGTTCGCCTCGCCGATGTCGTCCGCGTCGGCGTCGCGCGGGAGGATGGTGATGCCGGTCGACTCCGTCTCCTCGTCCAGAAGCGCGCCGGCGGTCGCGGGCACCAGGCTGAGCGCCGCGTTCGGGCGCACCCGATCCTCTTCGAAGACATCGAGGATCGAGGCGATGGTGTAGATCCCGTCGTTGTCGCTCGAGCCCGTCACACGGATGATCTCGCCGGCGCCGAAGCCATCGGCGAGCCAGTTGCCGCGCGGATCGAGACGCGTGATGGTGTCGGCGACGATCGTGATGCCGTCCTCGAACTCCTCGGTGCTGGTGAGGTTCTCGAAGAGCTCGAGCACGAGCGCCTCCGGGGTCACCGAGGCGAGGCGGTACGTGCCGTCGTTGCTCCCGGAGCCGATGACGCGGATCGTCTGCCCGGCCTGGAAGCCATCGGCGACGAAGCTCCCGTCCGGATCGCTGCGGGTGATCGTGTCGGGCTCGACGATGCTGTCGAAGTGCGCGAACTGGAATGCCGTGCCGGACACGCTCACGTGCTCGAAGTTCAACATCGGATCGCCGCTGAGCCGCGGTCGCCAGCCGTGGAGGAAGTCGTCGTCGACGCCGCCGAGGACGATGTCCGCGCCGCTGCCACCCGAGACGCGGTCGAAGCCCTTCTCGCCGTCGAGCACGTCGATGCCGGGTCCACCGTCGAGCGCATCGTCGCCCAGGCCGCCGAGGATCAGGTCGAGCCCCTTCTGGCCGAGGAGCACGTCGTCGCCGAACGCCAGGCCGCGGTCGGTGTCCTGGACCTTCGGACTGGCGGTGATGCCGACGCCCGGCTCGATGACGTCGCCGAACGTCACCTTGCGAACCGCCGGGTCCGTGGTCTCGCCCTCGAGTTCGTCGTCGGCGCTCAGGATCAGGATGGTCCCGGTCGCGTCGACCTCGTCGATCAGGTACGTCCCGTCGTTGAGCTCCGTGCCGGCGATGGTGATCGTCTGCCCGTCACGGAAGCCGTCGGCGAGCCAGTTGCCCGCCTCGCCGTCGCCGTCGGGCTTCTTCCGGGTGATGGTGTCCCGCGTGTCGACCGGGTCCCCGGTGTCGCTGGCGTTGTCCGCGAAGACGAGCGACGGCCGGCCGATGAGGCGGATGCCGGTGACCGCGTCGGTCTCGGCCAGGTTCAGCTCGAGGCCGTCCTCGGAGACCGACTCGATTCGATAGAGCCCGTCGTTGAGCGCCGAGCCGGTCACGGTGATGACGCGGCCGGCCTCGAAGCCCTCGCCGATCCAGTCACCCTCGGTGCGCTCGATGCGGTCCGGACCGTCATCGACCGACACGAACCTCAGGCCGGGCGATCTGGTGATTCTCACGGCGTCCCGCACCACGATGCCGCCGTCGCCGACGATGATGTCATCGCCCTCGCCGCCCTCGATCCGGTCGTCGCCGGCGCCGCCGAACAGGACGTCGGCGCCCGGGCCGCCGCGGATGGTGTCATTGCCGTCGTTGACCATCAGCCGCGGGCGATCGAGCGGCGCCACGAAGTCCTGGCTGATCGAGAGCTCGACGTCCGACGTCACCGTCTCGCCGGTCAGCACGTCACTCGAGACGAGCGTCAGTGTCTCGTCGGTCACTCGCGCGATGGTGTACCGCCCGTCGTTGTCCGCAGTCCCCGTGACGCGGAGGGTCCTGCCGACCCGGAAGCCATCGTCGAGCCAGCTCCCCGCATCCTCGGGGCCGTCGTCGTCCGGGTCGAGACGCACGATGGTGTCCGGTCCGGCGTCGTCGTGCCGGAATTCGATGCGATCGTAGACCAGGTCTTCGAGATCGGGGCCTTCCAGGACCGGCCCGCGGGCGAGTACGGCCCGGTCCTCGCTCGAGCGCCCGTCGTCGCCGAAGATGGTGTCCGCACCCTCGCCGCCGTCGATCTCGTCGTCGCCGGGGCCGCCGAAGATCAGCTCGTCGCTCTTGCCGCCGATGATGCGGTCGTTGCCGGGACCGCCCACCACCTCGATGACGCTGTCGCTACGCATGTTCGGCAGCGTGATGACATCGTTGCCGGGCCCGCCATCGACCTTGATGTCGATTCCGGTCGCGTTCACGCCCGACAGGTCGATGGTGTCGTTGCCCTCGCCGCCCTCGACGAGGATGAGGCCGAAGTCCCCCTCGTAGGCCTGCACGACGTTGCGCCCCCGGACGACGCTCGAGACCGTCAGCTCGCTCCTGTTGCCCGTGACGCGGATGTTCTCGCCGAAGTCGCTGATATCCTCGTTGAGGCGATCCTCGGAGAACGGACCGATGTTGAGCTGCAGCGCATCC
>JBFFXF010000074.1:0-29226 GCA_041569895.1 Planctomycetota bacterium
GGTCGTCGACGACCACCACGAAGTTGCCGTTGTCGAGCCCGGCGAGCTCGCCGCCGAAGCGACCGATCTGATCGGTCATCGGGTCGCCCTCCTCGAGGCGGCCGTGGAGGGCGTCGAAGGCCTTGCTCCTCGAGACCTGCGCGTAGTCCCCGTTCTCGTCGCGCTCGAGCGCGAAGGTCTGGACCGTCGCGAAGCGTCCCATGCGGACGATGCCGTCCTCCCAGCGATCGTCGCTCTGGAACTCCTCGTACTCGTTCGGGCTCGCCTCGCCTCCGGTTATGAAGTTGACCGCGCCGGGGCGCTTGTCTCCGGCGACGCGACCGGGGTTGCCGTTCTGGCGATAGTTGTTGATCGGTCCGCGGTAGGGGTTGCCGTCGTCGTCGAAGAAGCACTCTCCGAAGATCGCCGGCTCGGAGCCGTCGACCGGCTGGATGGCCAGCGCGTAGCGCTGCATCGGAAAGAACTCGTCCGGCGGGTCCTCGGCGAAGGTGTTGGACTCGATCAGGAAGGCCCGGTTGCCGACGACGCTCGTGTAGGGCTCCCAGTTGCCGAGGGCGTCGCGGCCGTCGATGACCTCATCGACATCGATGATGGTGTCCTCGACGATGCGTTCGATGGTCTCGACCGAATCGAGCCCCCCCGGAAGCCACGGCTCATCCTGGGCGGCGACCACGGTGGAGAGAAAAAGCGCGCACAGCGTGAACGGATAGACGGCAGGACCCCTCATGACGTCCTCCTTCGATGCACCGCACTCGATGTTCCGGATTATACGGACACAGCTGGTGGGAAAGGTGTTTGCGGGCGCGCGACCTCCTTTCTCCAGCCGGAGCTGAACCGCCCCCATGCGGTGAACGACGGACTCGACCCACGGGACAGGATATAACGACCGGAGGAGGGAAAACAATCGAGAATCTCCCTGCGATGGGCTATACAGAATCACGGCGCATGGTGCAGGAGGGAGAGGTCTCCGGGGGTCCCATGTCTCGCTTCGCGCGTGTACTCGCCCTCGTCGTGTGGCTCTCCTCCCCGGCCGCCGGGATCGTCATCACCGAGATCCACTACCACCCCGCGGCGGGAGACGAGGCGCTCGAGTTCATCGAGGTGGCCAACGACACCGCCACGCCCGAGGACATTTCCGGCTACGCCTTCGTCGAGGGCGTGCGGTTCACGTTTCCGGCGGGAACGATTCTCGAGGGCAACGCCGTCCTGGTCGTCTGCGCGGACGTCGAGGCGATCCGGGAGCGACACGGCATCGACAACGCGCTCGGGAACTGGGACGGCCGGCTCGACAACGGCGGCGAGCGGCTGACGCTGGTGAACCACGTCGGCATCGAGCTCCAGGGCCTCCGCTACAGCGACCGCGGCAAGTGGCCGGCGGGCGCCGATGGCACCGGTCACACGCTCATGCTGCGCGACCGCCACCTGCCGACGAGAGAGCCGGAGAGCTGGACGCGGAGCCCCGGGCCGGGAGGCAGCCCCGGGCTGGTGAACTTTTCCGGCGGTGACGCCGCGATCGCTGACCCCGTCGTCTTCAACGAGCTCTTCCGCGGCGGACCCGGCGGCGGCGGGTGGGTCGAGCTGCACAACCCGGGCGCGGTCGCGGTCGACCTGTCGGGGTTCCGGCTGGTCGATGGTCCGTCGAGGAGCGATGCGCACGTCTTTCCGGAGGGGACCGGTCTCGCGCCGGGCGGGTTTCTCGCCATCGAGGAGCGGCCGGGCGCGCTGGCGCTCGCCGCGTCCGAGGTGCATCTCGTCCTCCTCGACGCCGGCGGCGTCGTGGTCACGGCCTCGGTGTTCGACCGCGAGCCGCCGCCCGGGGCCACCGCCGGCGACTACGCCGAGGCGAGGTTCCCCGATGGCGGCCGTCCGGGCTGGGTGACGCTGACGCCCACGCGCGCGGCGGCGAATCGCGTGCCGAGGGTCACCGACATCGTCATCAACGAGATCCACTACCACCCGCCGGAGGGACGCCGCGGCGAGTTCATCGAGCTCTTCAACCGCGGCGCGGAGGCGATCGACCTCTCCGGGTTCCGGTTCGACAACGGCGTCGAGTTCACCTTCCCCGACGGATCGATCCTCGAGGCGGGCCGCCACGCCGTCGTCGCCGAGGACCCCGCCATCCTCGAGGAGCGCCACGGCCTGTCGGCGGCGTTCGGGCCGTTCGTGGGGCGGCTCGCCAACGACGGCGAGAACATCCGCCTGATCGATCGCGCCGGCAACCTCGTCGACGAGGTGCGCTACTGGGACGGCGGGCGGTGGCCGCTCTGGGCCGACGGCAAGGGGGCGAGCCTCGAGCTCATCGATCCGCGCCAGGACAACGACCTCGCCACCGCGTGGGACGCCAGCGACGAGAGCGACAGGACGGCGTGGGAGAGGCTCTCCTTCACCGTGCCCGATCACGTCCCCGCCGAGCAGTCGGAGCTGCACCTCTACCTGCCCGAGAAGGGGATCTGCCTGGTCGACGACGTCTCCGTGCGACGCGACGGCCAGGGCGACAACATGATCCCGAACCCCGGCTTCGAGACCGACACCGCGCCGTGGCTCATCGAGGGCACGCACATCCACTCGAGCCGCACCGACACCGACAGCCACTCCGGCGTGGCCTGCCTGCGGGTCGTCGCCACCGGCAAGGGCGACAGCCTGTGCAATCGCATCGAGACCGACACCACGACGCCGTTGACCGCGGGGCGCCACGAGGTGTCGCTCTGGGCCCGCTGGGTGCGCGGCTCGAGCCTGCTGATCGTCCACGGCGAGTTCACGCCGGGTCCGTGGGGGCCGCTCTCGGGAAACACGCTGGGAGCTCGCCTGCGCATGACCGTGCCGCCGAAGACCGGCACGCCGGGCGCCGAGAACACGGCTCGCCGGCGCCTGCGCGAGGAGACCGGCGACGACAACCTCGGACCGGTGATCGGCGACGTCCGTCACCACCCGCCATCTCCCGCGCCGGGCGCTCCGGTCACGGTGACCGCGCGCGTGGCGGACTCGCACGGCGTCGAGGCGGTCTCGCTCGTGTACCGCATCGACAACGACGGCGAGGAGCCCGTGACGGTCGCGCTTCACGACGACGGCCGACATGGCGATGGCCGCGCCGGCGACGGGCTCCACGGCGGCGAGATCCCCGGCGTTCCTGCCAGGACGCGCGTCGTGTTTCACATCGAGGCCCGCGATGCGCGCGGGGCGACGCGCCGATTCCCCGTCGACGCCGCCGAGAGCCTGGTCTACATGGCCGAGCGCGACATCAGGACGACGTCCGACTTCCTGAGGATCGTTCTCGACCGGCAGCGCACCGAGGAGCTCGAGAGGCGCCGGCTGCACTCGAACGACCTCCTGCCGGGCACGCTCGTCTACCGGAACGAGTCCGCGACGCACGGCGTCGGGGTGCGCTACCGGGGCAGCCCGTGGGGGCGGCCGCTGCGCAGGAACTACCGCGTCGGCTTCCCGAAGGACAGCCGCTTCCATCGCGGCCGCCGCGACATCAACCTCTCGAGCAAGGGCGGCAGCCCGAACGAGGGCATCGCGTACTTCCTCGTCGGGCGAAACGGCACGCCCGCGAAGCCCGCGCCGACGGCCGACTACTCCTACGCCGGCGTCCTCTTCAACGGCACCGTGCAGGGCACGCTCGGCGTCATCCAGACGGTGGACGGCGATTTCATCGGCGCGTGGTACGGCGAGGACGCCGCCGACGACGCCGTGGTGCTGAAGGCGGTCGGGCGCATGACGTTCGACGACGGTTGCCACATGGTCGGGTACGACGGCGCGTCGCTGATCCACATGGATCGCAGGACGGAGAACTACCGCGGATACTGGTACCAGAGCATCCACCAGACCCGCGACACGTGGGAGCCGTTCTTCGAGCTCACCAGGGTGATGGATCCGCGACGCACGGCGGACGACGTCTTCGATCGCGAGGTCGAGAACGTCCTCGACGTCGAGGCGTTCCTGCGCGTGCTGGCGCCGCGAGTGCTGATGGGCGAGGGAGACGTCATCTTCATCAGCTCGGGACACAACGGCTATCTCGTCCGCGATCCGCGAGACGGTCTGTGGGAGCTCCTGCCCTTCGATCTCGACGGCGCGTTCGGCACGCACCGCGACATCATCCCGCCCGATCGCTACGTCGCGCGGCTGCTTTCACGGCCGGCGCACCGCCGCACCTACCTGAGGATCATCGCGGAGTTCGCGAGCGGCTACTGGTCGCTCGAGAGGCTCGAGCCGTTCCTCGATGCGATCGAGCGGAACAACCGCGTCCCGGCGGCGGCGCTGAAGCCGTACATCACGGTGAGCACGGATGCGGTCGAGCAGACCCTGCGTCCCTTCACCACCATCCCGCTGCGCATCCTCACGGGCGACGGCGGCAGCGTCACCACGGAGAGCTCGCCGGTGACGCTCCAGGGCGAGGCGCCCGTCCAGGCGGCGTCGCTCCTCTCGCAGCTCAACGGAGGGGACATCGTGGCGCTCCAGCCGCGGTGGACTTCCGCGACCGAGTGGCGCGCATCGTTCGACGTCCCCGAGCCGGTCAACCGACTGGAGCTCTTCGCTTTCGACGGCGAGGGCGTGCTGATCGGTACCACGGACGTCACCGTGCTCAACACCTCGGTGGTCGGCGAGACCTTCATCCGCGGCGATGCGAGCGGCGACGGGACGCTCAACATCACCGACCCGGTGGTGACGCTCTTCTACCTCTTCCGGGACGGCGCCACCCTCCGGTGCCAGGACGCCGCCGACGCCGACGACAGCGGCGCCATCGACATCGACGACCCGCTGAGAACCCTCAACCATTTCTTCCGCGCCGGCCAGCCCCCGGCGATGCCGTTTCCGACAGCGGGGGTGGATCCGACGCCGGATGGGCTGGGGTGTCGCCGAGGCGGCTAGGCGTCGTCCTGGCCACAGTCGGACGGAGTTTCGCAGCCGAGCGTCTGGTCCGTCGCAAGCTTCCCGGGGCCGCACGCGGGGAACGGATCCCGCGGCGCGGGGCCGCCGAGAAAGAGGAAGTTCAGCAGAAAGGTCGCGTCGGATACGTCCACGGCGCTGTCGCCGTTCGCGTCGCCTGCCGCCTGGCACGGGAGGGCCGGACCTCCGAGGAAGAGCCAGTTGAGGAGGTAGCTCGGGTCGGAGATGTTTACCGCTCCGTCGCCGTTCAAGTCGCCGCGGAGAAAGTGCCGTGGACTACCGATGCAGTCCACGGCGTCCTGGCACTCATCGGGGACGCCGTCCGCGTCGCAGTCGGCGCTCACCGCCTCGATCCCTCCGCCGAGGAAGGTGCGCAGGAGGCCCGCCTCGTCGAGGACAGCGATATCCGGCTTGCCGTCGCCATCGAGCTCGAGGACGCCGACGAGTCCCGGATCGACGCCGGCGGCGAATGCGTGCCAGTCACCGCTTGCTAGGAACACCTCGACGCTGCCAGTGGCGCCAATTGCCAGCACCCAGTCGTCGAGCCCGTCGCCGTCGAGGTCTCCCTGCGTGAAGCCGTCGACGCGGGCCTCGGCTTCGAGACCGGCGATCTCCTCGAGACCGCCCGCCGAGTTCTCGAAGAGACGCACGACGGGTTGAGAGGCCGTCACGATCGCGACCGTATCGGGAGCACCGTCGCGGTCAATTCCGACGAGGCGGTCAAAGGAGCTCAGCGCCTCGGTCGGGTGCCGTGCGACCACGGCGAACGATCCGGCGCCGTCACTCGAGAAGACGATGAGCTGATCGTCGGAGCCGTCGAGGGCGACGAGGTCGAGGGTCCCGTCCTCGTCGAGATCGGCGAGCGCGAGATCGTGAAGCCGCCGTTCACCATCCCGGACACCGAGGGGCTGATCAGCTTGTGCGGGCCAGATCGTGATGGATCTCGCCCGTCTCGGGAGCACGACGATGTCGGACTGGCGGTCGCCGCTCACGTCCTCGACGAAGAAGGTGTCGAGGGTCTCATCGAGATCAATTGTCCGGATCTCCCGGAAAACGAATGCGCCGTCGTTCGCGAACAGCGTTATCCGGCGCGACCCGCCGACCGCGATGTCGAGGTCTCCGTCATCTCCGTCGAAGTCTGCCAGTCGCGCGACTGTCGAGCCGTCCCCGACGGGAAGCGCCGCCGCCGCCGAGAGTGTGCCGTCGCCAGCGTTCTCCAGCGCGGTGAGTGTTGACGCCGCGAGGGTGATCGCGTCGCGGTCGTCGTCCCCGTCGAGGTCACCGACCTCGAGGGCCAAGGGCGCCTCGTCGAACCGTACGACTGCGCCTTCGCGAAAGCGCAGCGGCGCCGGCGCGAGGTCACATTCATCGGGGACGCCGTTGCCGTTACAGTCGACGGTGTCACCGGCGGCGAGGTCGCATTCGTCGGGCACCCCGTTGCCGTCGCAGTCGGGCTCGCAGGCGTCGAGGACGCCGTTCGCGTTGCAGTCCGGCGCGTCTTCCCGGTCGTCTCCGTCCGGGATGCCGTTCGCGTTGCAGTCGGGATAGTCATAGAGGAAGCGGAAATCCACCGTGCCGGGACTCACGGTCGCCTCTCCGCAGCACGCCACCTGGACACGCCAGCGCCAGCCGACGATCGCCAGGTCCTCCTCCGCGTTGAAGAGTTCGCGGTCGACCTCGTCGAAGAGAAGTGAGTGCGTGATGTTGAGCCCGAGCGGCCGCGGTGCGCCCAGACTCGGGGCGAAGATGTCATCCAGCACGCGTGTCGTTCCGTCGCTGAGGATGAGCTCCGACACGGAGGTCGAGGGGGCGATTGGGGTCCCCCAGTCGAAGCGAGAGTGATAGACGAAGACGAGGTTCCGCACCGGGACCGGCTGCTGGAACCTGTACTCACGGCTCCACGGGCTGTCGCCCGGCTGCTCCTGTCGGATCGAGGCGACGTTGGGGATGGTCCGCACCGCGTGTCGTCCTTCGTCGAGTGCGCCGCGAACGACGTGGAGCCGGAGAACCTGACCGGCGTGGAGTCCCTCGAGGGACGCGCGCATCTGGGGGTGGACGGCGGTCACGCTGACTCGCAGGGAGTCCACCGTCCCCCGACGGGCGATCTCCGTCCCGCTCCTCTCGACAGAAGTGAACTGCGCCGGGGTCGCCCGGGCGACGACGTTGAGTGTTCCGGAGTGCAGGGTGATCACGGCAGTCCCCTCGGACATCAGGGTCGCCTCGTAATTCGCCCGGGAATCGATACCCTGCATCAGGTGATTCATCCTCAGGAGCAGGGCGTCGAGGTGGACGACGGAGACATCGTCGAGGGACACCGCCTCCGGGAAGGCGAGATCGACGTGCGCGGTGCTCAGGGCGTCGGCCTCGACGAAGAGGTCGAGCTCGATGGTCTCCACGGCGGGCCCGTCCGCTGCCGCGTGATCCGTGGCGAAGATGATGAAAGCGAGTGCGAATGCACTGGACAGACAGCGGAGCTGTCGAGACATGGTTACTCTCCCGTCGGTGGTTTCCTCAAAGCGGAGACGTACCTTCCACGCCGATCGATAAGCTGAATCTCGAAGAGGCCGCCCCCGGGCCTCAGCTCGAATCGAAGGCGGTCACCTCGATGGCGCCGATGAACGGCTCGCCCCTGTGCGGCACGACGGTGAGGTCGAGGAAGCCGTCGTCCACCTCGACCTCGAAGTGACGCTCGAGCGCGCGGTCCGGAGACACGCGTCCGGGATCGCATCCCTCGACGCGCAGCTCGCCCTCGACCTCGATGTCGAAGATGCGGTAGCCCTCTCCGGGGTACCAGGGCTCGGCGATGTGCAGTGTGACCGCGTACCGTCCGCGGGGGAGCGGGAGACGATAGCCGCTCGCGTGGTGACGCGAAAAGATTCGCTGCCGAGAAAGTACCGGGCCCAGCGTCGTCTCTCGAAATGGCTCCTCTCGCGAGCGCTTGCCCCCCCGCGAGCCCGACGGCACGAAGCGGTCTCGCGACCAGACGACGCCCTCGACCTCGACATCCTCCTGACCGCCGCAGTTGAGACGCAGACTTTCGCCCCGAGCAAGACCACCCATGACCCAGCGGTGGTCCTCGGCGGTTGACGGGTCGAGACCCTCGAGCTCGACGGCGAGACGCTCTGGGGAAAGGTCGAGGTCCCGTGTCCAGACGCCCCAGAGGATGGCGAGCAGCTCGTCGGTCGACGCGTTGCCGTCGCGCAGCGCATCGTGCAAGAACTCGACGACCGCGCCGGAGCCTCCCGTTCGCGCCGCGCACACCACCCAGCGGCGCAGCGGCGCAAGAGTGTCCCCGGTGTGATCGAGTGCGAGCGTCTCGAAGACACCTCCGGCATCCTCGAAGCGCCGCTGCTCCTCGAGAAGGCGCGCCTCGAAGTAGACGACACGACCGCCTGCGCCATCGCTTCCTGCCACCTCTCGGAAGGCGTCGAGGCGCGTCTCGAGGCGCGGACCCGACACCGGGGCGGAGTCGAAGAGAGCGTCGATCGACGCAAAGCTCACGACATCGGGGGCGAGCGCGACTCGGTAGCGCGCCAGCTGCGCCAGAACTTCCGGTCGCCTCGCGCCGCGTGTGACGGCGACCTCCAGGCAGTGGACGGCCTCGGCAAGGCGATCGGTCGCGGCCAGCGCGGTCGCCAGGCTCGCTCGTCGCTCCGACGATTCCTTCGCCTCGAGCGCCTCTCGCAAGAGCTCGACCGCCTTCTCTGGATCGCGTCTTCCGGGAGCATGAAGCAGCGCGAGCCCGAGGGCCTCGACGACGTCGGGAGATCGTTTGCCCGTGGAGAGGCGATCCTCGAGCGCCTCGGCGACGCCGTCGAGGCACGAGAGATCGCGCGGCCGCTGTTCCCGGCGCAGGAGACGAGCAAGCAAGCGACCGGGGCGCGCCTGACCACCCGAGGATTCGAGCGCTTCGCAGCAAGAGCGAAGAGCCTCATCCAACCGCCCCTGCTCCAGCAGCACGCGTGCCAGCCCGAGCTTCGGCACGTGGTAACCCTGCCCGTGGTCAATCGCCGCGCGGAAGTAGGACTCGGCTTCGACGAAATTGCCGAGGCGCTCCGAGAGTCGCCCGAGCTCGTAATTCGGCACCGGCTCCCTCGGGTTGATGGCAAGGGCCCTGTCGAGGTGACTCCTCGCCAGCTCGACCTGGCCCGTCGAGCTGTAGGTCGACGCGAGAAAGGACAGCGCCGCCGGCGAGCGAGGGTCCAGCTTGACCGCGTGTTCGAAAACCTCCCGAGCCTCGATCAGCTTGCCCTGCATGGCGAGCACCCTGCCGAGGTTGTTCATCGCACGAACGAAGCTCGGTTCATATTCCAACGCCAGGCGATTGAAGCGGACGCAGCCGTCGAGATCGCCGAGCATCGCGTGGACGAGCGCCAGCACGAAGCACGTGTACGGATCGCGCTCCATGAGCCGTTCCGCTTCCTCGGCACGGGCACGCGCCGACGCCTCATCTCCGGGGACGCCGGTATGTGCCAGTGCGAGCATGGCGAGCGTCAGCGGGTCCTCTTCGTCATGGCGAAGCGCCGCCTGGCCGGCGGCCACCGCCTCGTTCGGCCTGCCGGCCCAGTACAGGGTGTACATCAGGCGTCGCTCCCGCATCAGCCCTGGCCTCATGCGGCCGATCCACCGGAGCTCGTCGTCGACCGAGAGGCGCTCGGCGAGGCCCAGTTTGACCTCGAAGGCGAAATCTTCGCGAGCTTCCGGCGTTGGGATCGACTGCCAGTACTCCTCGAGCCAGCGGATCATCTCGTCGAAGTTCTTTTGCGCGGCGTAGGCCCTGCCGATGAGGATCGCCGGGCCGATTGCGCTCGGCCATCGATCGACAGCCCGCAGGAAGTCTCGAATCGCGCCGTCGTTGTCTCCGGATTCGAAGCGCGCGATTCCACGGGCCATCAGCACCTCGAAGTCTGCACCGAGAAAGAGGTCGGCCACGTCCTCCAGATCCAGTCTCTTGTAGGCCTCGACGGCTCTCGGCCAGTCCTCGGCGAAGAGCGCCTGCCGCCCCTCGAACCAGGCCGCCCCCCAGGGGGGCGCGGTCGCGTGGCCGATCTGGAGCTCGCGGTCGGCGAGTGCCTGGTCACCGCGCCGGCGGAGGATCGCGGCGCGGAGCGCACGTGCGGGAAAGAAATCGGGTCTCGATGCGAGCAGGGCGGCGAGCTCATCGAGAGCCGCCTGCGGGCGCCCGAGCATCGAGAAACCCCGAGCACGGTGGTAGATGTGATCGACGCGATCCGACGTATATGCGCCACAACTCTCCAGGCCGTCCAGCGCCTCGAGGATGCGTTGCTCCGGGGTGATGCGCCCCCCGGAGAGAATGGCGACTTCGGTCCGTCGACGGTCAACCCGACCGACTCCCTGCAGGAACGATGCCTGGTCCAATCCCATCTGCAGGACCGCCTGGACCACGGATGCCTCGTACGTCTTCATCCGCTCCGAGTCGCGATGCCGTTTGTACAACACGCCGAGGACGACGGCGCCGACCGCGACGAGCAAGCCAAGAGCGCCAGCTGCGACGTGCCAGCGCTGTCGGTGGAACCAGCGGACGATACGCTCCCACTGCGGCTGCGGCTTCGCCTCGACAGGGTCCCCTCGCACCCACCGCCGCAGGTCCTGTGCCAGGGCCTCCGCCGTGCCGTACCGATCGCCGGCGTCCTTGCGCAGGCACTTCAACACGATCGTCTCGAGATCCCGTGGGATGCCCGGGTTGATCCTCGCCGGGTCCGGCGGATCCCGCTCGATGATCTGCGACAGCGTGTCCGCGTGATCCTCGCCGCGAAACGGCGGCCGGCCGGTGACCGCCTCGTAGAGCGTCGCGCCGAGTGAGTAGATATCCGTGCGGTGGTCGACGGGGATCTTCTTCCGGCGAGCCTGCTCCGGGCTCACGTAGAGCGGAGTGCCGACGAAGTCGCCGGAGAGCGTCAGCGACTCCTGTCCCTCGAGTCGAGCCAGTCCGAAGTCGAGGATGCGCAGGCGGGCCTGGGTATCGAGAATCAGGTTCGACGGCTTGATGTCGCGGTGGACGACGCCCCTGGCGTGTGCGTGCTGGAGGCCGTCGGCGACATCGGCGAAGGCGCTGGCCACGTTGGTATAGAACTGTCGCTCCCCCCGTTCCCCGAAGGGTGCCTCCGACTCCTGGTCAGCATCGCCGATCCTCGCCAGCACTTGCGCCAGGGTCAGGCCCTCGACGAACTCCATGGCGTAGTAGGGCGTGTTCTCCTCCTGCCCCATGCCATGAACGCCGACGATGTTCGGGTGACTGAGCTTCGCGGCTGCTCGCGCCTCTCGCATGAATCGGTGGAACGCCTTGTCGTCAGCCGCAACGGCACCGGGCAGAACCTTCAGCGCAACGGAGCGCTCGACGGAGTTCTGCCACGCCTCGTACACCACCCCCATGCCCCCGCGACCGATCTGGCGGCGCAGCGTGTAGTCACCGAGGGTGCCGAGCGGTCGTGAGTCGAAGCCGCGGTGGATCTCGTCTTCGCCCAGGTCCAGAAAGACCTGGAGCTCCTCGAGGATCCGCTCTCCGACCGCAGGGTGATCCCTCAAGACTTGCCGGGAGTCCAGTTGCTCCCCGGCGTTCAGACGATCCACGTAATGCGCGATGAGGGAGTCCAGCCGCCGGTCTTCGTCGGAGTTGCCGCGCCCGGAGAAGGGCTCAGTCTGCATCGCCGGGCTCCTTTCTCCTCAGGCTGCGGTGCGGGAGATGCAGGCTTTCAGTATCACCGAAGGACGCTTTCAGCTTTCTCAGGGCGCGCGCGAGCAGCTGGTGCACGGCGTCTTCCGAGCGTTGCATGCGTTTCGCGATCTCCGCGATACGAAGCCGCTCCAGTCGCGCGAGGCGAATCACTTCCTGGTGATCCGCGCTCAAGCTCAGGAGCGCGTCCTGAAGACGTTCGAAGCGCTCCTCTCTGCGCAGAGTCCGGCTCGGTGACGGGTCGCCGGCGGGCGGAGCGCTCTCGATGGGCGCCACTTCGCGCCGGTGCTTCTGGGCGGCGTGAAGGATCACGTGCTCGGCGATGCCGCGGAGCCACGCGTGGAACGACTGCTCGTCCTTCCAGGAGAACCGACCGAGAGATTGGAGGGCGCGAATGGAGACCTCCTGGAGGATGTCTTCCACGCCGATCCTGCGGCGCAAACGTTCGCCGAGTCGGGAGTCGACGAAAACGCGCAGGCGTTCGTGAAAACGCTCCAGGAGGGCGTCGAATGCGGCGCGATCACCGCCCTTGGCCCTCGATACGAGGGTCTCGGTCGAATCTCGGAGTGCCATCTGATTGTCCATTCCACCCCTGAAGCATACGAAGGGGCGAAAACTGACGCGAATTCTCGCGAGGGCGGCGAAAAGGGATCCCGGTCATTGTAGCCCGACCGCTGGCAACGGGGAACGGTGACGACGCTCGGGGCTGGAAGTGAACCGAGCTCGGAACGCGCGCTGTGACCTCGAGCTTCAGCGAATGGACCTCTCAGGAATTCGGACCGGGACCGCGCACGGGGACCGGGACGGGATGGGGCGACGTTGACGACGCACCGTCGATCGCGGCACCATGACACGCGGACGGTGCAGGCCACTACACGCAACAACCACGGAGGGTCCCATCATGCGCCTCGTCAAAGCGTCGATTGTCACGGTCTCGATTCTTCTCAGCGCGTTCTGCCTGCTGCTCATCGTCTCGGTGCGGGCCGTGCCCGTGCAGCCCGGCGGTGGCGGGGCGGCGGCGGTCGGGAACGGGGACACGAACGGGGATGGCGTGATCGACGTCAGTGACGCGGTGCACCTCCTGCTCTTTCTCTTCCGCAGTGGCGAGCCACCCGCCGCGGTCGCTGAGTCGCCCGAGCTCGTCGCCGGGGTGGAGCTGATCGGCACGCGGCTGGAGGAGATCGCCGAGGTGGTCGACAGCAACCTGTCGAGGATCGCGGCCGAGAGCGAGAGGCCGTGTCGCGAACGATTCGGACGCTTCGTCGACAACGGGAACGGCACGGTGACCGACACGTGCACCGGTCTCATGTGGCAACAGGTGATCGCTGACCTGAACGGCAACGGGGTCGCGGATGCCCAGGATCAGATGGGGTGGCAGCAGGCGACGAACGCCGCGGCCGCTCTGAGGCTGGCCGGTCACACCGACTGGCGGCTGCCGACGGCCCAGGAGCTCGAGGCGCTCTTCGACCCGAGGTGGAACCCGTCGATCGACCCGCTCTTCGGGACCTTCGGCGGCGGCTTCTGGACGTCGTCGGTGAACCCCGCGGCGCCGAGCCGCGCCTGGAGCGTCAGTCTCTCCCCGGACGGAAGAAACGTTCCCGAGCCGCTGTCGAATCCCAACTACGCCATCGCCGTCCGGGAGCCGTGACGGTTGTTCGCCATGCCGCTTTCTCTCGGGTTTCGGATTCGAGGACGAGGACGAGGACGAGGACGAGCATGTGTTGCGACGAACCGCGAAGCTGCTTGCGTTCCACGCCGACAGGGTGTGCCATCGAGGGAGAGACGGTGTCACACCAGGCTGACGGCCCGTGGGAGGTCCCATGCGCGCTCTTCGGAGACTGACGGATGTCGCGCCGCGCGTCGGTGTGTTCGCAGGCCTGCTCTTCGGATTGCCATTCTCGATCGCGACGGCCTCGGCACTCGAGGCGCTCGATGGTGACTGGCGTGTGACGGTCGAGGTCGACGGTCGCGAGCGGGCGGCGCTGCTCTCCTTCTCGACCGGGCTCGACGGCACGCTCGCCGGGGCGTGGATCGGCTTTCGGGGACTGACCCAGCTCGACGACGTCCGCCACGAAGACGGCAAGCTGACCTTCACCCGCGTGCGCCGGAATCGTGACGGCGGCTCGACCACCTGGCGGTTCGCGGGAACGATCGACCGGGGCGCGCTCTCCGGCACGCTCTCGAGCGGCGCGGACTCGTACCGCCTGACCGGCGCGCGTCTGACGCGGATGCCCGAGATCGTCGGCGACTGGGCGATGGGCTACAACCGCGATCGGGTGTCGTCGACGCTGGTCGTGCGCGCCGATGCGAAGGGCGCGCTCAAGGCCGAATGGCGCGGCGATGGCGGCGACGTGCCGATCCCCGACTTCGCGTACGAGGACGGCCGCGCGACGTTCACGTTCCAGGGCGCCGCCTTCGACGGAGGCCTGCGAGCGCAGGGCAACACGCTCGTCGGCGTCTTCGATAGCGAGCGCGGCGAGGTCCCGATCGCCGGTCTGCGGATCGCCTCCGCCCTGATCGGCACGTGGGAGCTCGACATCACATCGGAGCGCGGCTCGCGCAAGCAGAGACTGAAGATCAACCGGGACATGACCGGCTGGTTCGGCGCGACGCCGATCGAGATACCCCTGCCGCGTCCGCTGCTCGCACGGCCGGCGACGGTCGGCCTCGAGGGCCGTCCGGTGACGTTCACGGCGGTGGCGAGGCTCGGCGAGCGCACGATCGAGCTCGGCTTCGCCGGGAAGGTGGTCGAGTCGACGCTCACCGGCGAGCTGACGACGCCGCGGGGTCGCGCCCGGGTGACGGGGCGCAGGGTGGCCGACCCGTCCGCGTCGGGGAGCCCGGTCATCGAGCTCGACTCGCGCGTCCTCGAGTTCGCGCCGACTCGCGACGATCTCGAGGTGAGCATCGCGCAGTTCAACCTCTTCTCGTCCGGGAAGCTGACGGTCAACGGCGAGGAGGCCGAGCACCAGTGGAAGTACATCGACCTCGAGTCCGTCGGCCGGAACCGCTTCCGCTTGCCCGCGCTCGAGCTCGAGTTCTCCGAGGAGGGCCGCGGCTATCTCTGCATGTCGGTCAAGGTCTGGTTCGACAAGCTGCCGAACGAGATCGATTCGCCCTACTACCAGCGAGTCGACGACCGCTACGCGCTGGTCTCCTGGTGCACCCGGCACGCCGGACCGGACGTGCACCGCTTCAGCCAGAACCGCGTGGCGACACTCCGTGAATTCGAGGCCGTGCTGGCGAGGCCGTTCGTCATCCCGCTCAAGCGGCAGCGCATCCCGGCGCCCGGCGTCGCGGTCGACGAGCACGGAACGGTGTTCGCGTTCATCTTCCTGCCCGGCGTTCCGCTGCAGGATCGCAACCAGCTCTGGAGGATCGGCACCGACGGAGCAGCGAGGCGGATGCCGCTCGCCGGTCGGCGGACCGCCTACTGGCGCATCGCCCCGCACCGGCCGAGCGTCGGCCCCGGTGGCACGATCTACCTGAGCGGACTCTGGCAAGTCGCCCCGGACGGCGCCGTCGCCGCGGTGCCGCGTTCGTTCGAGAAGCCGCAGCCGTCGAACGACACGCCGGTCGCGGTCGACTCGCGGGGGAACGTCTACTTCGGCGCCGTCACGCCGGGTCACGGCGACGCACCCCACCGGGTGGAGCTGGCGAGGGTCGACTCGGACGGCGCGGTGCACATCGTGGCGGGATCGACGGCGGGACACCGCGACGGCGCCGGCGACGAGGCCCGTTTCATCGACATCGCGGCGATCGCGATCGAGCCCTCCGGTCACCTGTGGGTGGCGGACGGCCGTCTCGGCGAGGGAAGCTGGATCCGTCGCGTCAGCCCCGACGGCGAGGTGAAGACCGTCTCGGGCGGCGCCGAGATCGGCTTCGAGGACGGCAGCGGGACGGCGGCGCGCTTCCACGTCGTCAGCGGACTCGCCGCGGGCAAGTCGGGCGACCTCCACGTCGCCGACCGCTTCAACCGCGCCATCCGCAGAGTGACTCCGGATGGCGAGGTCACCACCATCGCCGGTCGCGGCGACTCGAGGGAACCGGAGGGACTGGCGCGAGACACTGCATTCGCCGATCCGGCAGGCGTCGCCGTCCGCGCAAACGGTGAGGTCCTCGTGCTCGACGGCGAGCGCGAGGAGGCGAGGCTCTGGAGCATCTCCACGGATGGGCGGATCGAGACGGTGGCGGTGCTGCGGTGAGACCACGGGTGACATGATGACGAGAGTGCGCGTCAGGACCTCGGCGGCGCTGCTCGGCGTCCTCACCGTGGCGGTGCTCGTCGCCGGCGTGTTTCACCCGGCGGTCAAGGAGCAGTGGCACCTCTGGCGGCTCGAATCGGACGACGAGACCGTGCGTCGCGCAGCGGCCGCGTCACTGGCGAGGCTCCAGTCGGTCAGGGCCATTCCGCGGCTGTTCGAATTGCTGACCGAGTCGCCAGTCGAGGAAGGCAGCCAGTACTTCCCGCTCGTCGTGCCGGAGAGAATCGTGCGACGACACGCGCTCCGGGGCGCCGCTGGCATCGCACTGCCGGCGGACGGACTGTCCGATAGCGCGACGGACCACGACGAGCTGGGAGACGTCATCCACGCGATCCGCAGGCGAGCACGAGCGTCGCTCCCGAACACCTTCGCCCTCGACGCCCTGATCGAGATCAGTCGCCCGGTCCTCGAGTACGCCGAGACGCTCGACATTGCGCCGGACGACCTGCAAGCGAGATTCGTGCGCGATGAACTCCGCCATCACGTCGCCGGAGGACAGGAGCCGGGCTTCGATTCTGGTACCAGCGAGTGACCGAGGGAACGCCACGGTAACGCGCCATGAACAAGACCCGTGCCATCACCGTCGCGCTCGGCGCTCTCGCGGTGGCGGCGGTGGCGCTTTCGTGGAAGCCGATCGCCGCGTGGTACCGGTTCCACTCGCTCTTCGAGTCGATCGGGGCGAACGAGCAGGGGCTCGAGGAGTACCGGCACAGGAAGAGCGGCATCGTCATGGTGAGGATTCCAGGCGGGTCCTTCCTGATGGGAAGCCCGTACGACGAGGCGCAATCGCGGCAGGATGAACGACCCCGGCACCGCGTCATCCTGAGCCCCTTCCTGATCGCCAAGTGCGAGGTGCGCCAGGTGGCATGGGTGACGATCATGGGCGGCAATCCGTCCACGAACAGGGGCCACGCTCTCCCCGTCGAGGGAGTGTCCTGGGAAGACTGTCAGACCTTCTGCGAGCGGACCGGTCTTTCCCTCCCGACCGAGGCCCAGTGGGAGTACGCGTGCCGGGCGGGAACGACGGGCCCGTTCTACCACGGCGAGACCATCACCACCGACCAGGTCACCCATGATGGACGGGAGTCTCACCGCCCGACGGTGCAGGACCGCTACAGGGCGCGCACCGTCCCGGTCGGCTCCTTCCCGCCGAACGCGTGGGGACTTCACGATTTCCACGGAAACGCCTCCGAGTGGTGTCTGGACGTGTACGACGACTACTGTTTCCCGGCCACCGTCGAGCGCGACCCCGTCGTCCTGAAAGGATCGCGCGAGCGAGTCGCGCGCGGCGGGAGCTGGTTCAGCTATGGCACGGCGTGCCGCTCTGCATATCGCATATCGGACGACCCCGGCAAACGGACGCCGTATCGGGGTTTTCGGCCCGCGTACTACCCGCTGCCGTGAAGGCGCGACGACGACGACCTCCGTCAGTCGCCCCCGCTTGACTTGCCGCGGGCTCACCCGTAGCCTCGGCCGGGACGTCGTCGATCAGGATCGGAAGAGCCATCGGAGGACTCCGGAGGCGCGTCGGACCGTGGGCAGTGACTCGCACGACAGCGATCTCGCCGATCGGGAGACCTCCGCCGAGCGCATCATCCCGCTCGCGCTGACGGTGCTCTTCGTGACGGTGCTCGTCCAGGCGGCGGTCGATTTCCGCGCCTCGGAGAACTGGCTCGGGAAGTTCCAGCGCCTCAACTGGCGCGAGGAGCTGCTGATCACCGCGCTGATCGTGGCGCAGGTCGGCGCGTGGCGCGGCTGGTGGTGGCCGGTGCGGTGCGTGCTGCACGCGGCGTGGGTCTTTCTGGTGCCGTTTACCATGCGGATCTTCTGGTGAGATTGGCGCCGGGGGTGACGAGGGCGGTGGCGAGACGAGGTCGTGCACGGGAACGGGAACGGGAACGGGGACGGGGACGGGAGGCATCACATGAGCGACGAGCTTGAGTCGAGACCGGCGCCGGGGTCGGATCGGCGCACGCGCATTGCGCTGCGCATCGCGTTCTGGCTCGTGCTGGTCGGTCTGGTCGGGTTCCGGGTCTACTCGCATCGCCAGGAATGGAAGCACCACGAGGAGAAGGGGTACGACGTCGGGGCGGACTTTCGAGAGCACCTTCTCGAGAGCCGGATCGATGCGGCCTGGGACGCGACCACCGCGAGGTTCAAGGAGCGCTGGAGTCGGAAAGACCTCGAGGAGATCGCCGCCCGGGCGAGCGCGGACGACACGACGCGGCGATATGGCTTTTCGATCCACAGCGGCTTCTGGTCGAACTTCTTCCGCGGCCACATGCGGACCGTGTACCCGATCGGACTCGACGAGCACCGAGAGGAACTCCGGGTGACCATCGTCGAGGACGATGGCGTTCTCCGGGTCGACGACATGGAGGTGTTTCAGGTGACGGAAGAGGAATGACGGCGTCCCCGCGAGGCCGTAACCCCTTGAGCCAAAACGATCCGCCCCGGACCCAGGGTCGTTTCAGCCCGGGTTCAGCCCCGACCCAGGGTCGTCGGCGCGAGGCCGTAACCCTTTGAGCCAGAACGATCCGACCCCGACCCAGGGTCGGCCGCCGGCGGGGCCAGCCCTGACCCTGGGTCGGGGCTCGGGCTCGTTGCCGGTCGGCGGTGAATGCTACAATCCGAGGTGGGGACGCGGGATGCGTGCTCGCGCGCGACGGCGCTGCCCGGTTTGCCCGGTTGAGGACGGGAACGATGGGATTTCGCGTTGACGGCATCGATCACGTCGAGGTCTTCGTCGCCGACATCGAGGCGTCGATCCGCTGGTACGCCGAGACCCTGGGTCTGGTCGAGGTCGCTCGCTGGGATCCCGAGCCCGTCATGGTCGGCGCCGGCGAGACCAAGCTGGCCCTGTTCCGGGCACGATCCGGTCGCGCGTCCGGACGCGCTGCAAAAAGGGCTGAGGGACACGCAAGCGAGACCGGCTGGCACCGCGTGGCCTGGCGAACCGACGGCGATGGCTTCGAGCGCGTGCAGAAGCACCTCTCAGCCCTCGGCATCGAGTTCCGGGGCCCCATCGACCACGGCACCGCCCGCTCGATCTACTTCGAGGATCCCGACGGCAATCGCCTGGAAGTGACCTGTTACGAGTGAGGGCCGAAATTGGTCGCACGATCACGAATCACCAGTGGGGGATCGCATGGCACTGATCACATGCCGTGACTGCGAGAAGGAGATGTCCGGTCGCGCCTATTTCTGTCCGCACTGCGGTGGGTTGACGCGGTTCGGGTATCCGGCGCTCGTGCTGCTCGGGATGGTGAGCGGATTGACCGTGCTGGCCGCCGTCAAGTACACCTTTTTCGTGTGGTAGGCGACGCCGGCGCGCTTCAGAACGCGGCGCAGACTCTCGCGTCACTACTCGGCGTCGAGCCGAAGACGCTTCCGGCGACCCTCTCGTCCCTCGTGCAGAAGAGATAGACGGGCACCTCGCTCTCCGGGTCGAGTCTCGCGTAGACCCATGGGCTCGCGGCGAGTAGCCGGTTCGTGGCCCAGAGCAACTCGTAGCTCTCGCCGTGCGGCTCCGGGGGCACGACCTCGTGCACGACGTCTCGCAAGAGCGTGTACGACGCGCGCGGCGCGACCAGGAAGGCAACCTCTTCGTCGCCAACCAGCCGTCCCGGACTCGCGCACGGAATCGGGCGGGCGGGCGTCACCAGGCAGGGGCGATCGCTGGAGCAGGCGCTCCAGATCCGCCCGACGATCGCCTCGTCACGATCCCGGAACACGAACGCGCGCGGCGCTCCGTCGCGGCCGAGGCGGCCCTCCAGGAACGGAATCGCCGGCCCGATAGGTTGCCGGTTGGAAAAAGCGAGCTTACAATCGGGGGCGTGAAGAGACTCGGTGGCATGAACGAGCACCGACATGCCACACCGCTGACAGAGACGCGCCTCCAGAGGGCGACGAGCGTCTCGACCCCGCGATCCGATAAGCAACGAGGGAGCTTGCACGATGCCCCGGGCAGTTCAGCCGGTCACCGTCGAGGAGTTCGCTTCACGGCTCGAGGACGGCCAAAAGGCGGACCTCCTGGACGGAGTGATCTACATGGCGTCGCCGGACTCTCCCGAAGCGGCCGGTGTGAACGGCTTCCTTCACACCCTGCTGAATTTCTTCGTCCGCAAGCGCAGACTGGGCAGGGTCTACGGCCCGCGATCGGCATTCCGCCTCTTTCCCGATTCCGATGAGCACTACGCGCCGGAGCCCGACGTTGCCTTCGTGCGCGAGGAGCGAGTCCGGCTCTGGAAAGGCAGCGTCTTTCAGGGACCTCCGGACATGGCGGTGGAGATCGTGTCGCCCGACAGCACTGACCGCGACACGATCGTCAAGCGAGACGCCTATGAACGCGCAGGAGTGGGGGAGTACTGGATCGTCGACCTCCCCCGGCGCCGGTGCACTATCCTGCGACTCGAGGGCGGCACCTATCGAGAGGTCCAGCCAGCGGGGACGGTCTTTCGCAGCGAGGTGGTGCAGGGCTTCTGGCTCGATACCGCCTGGCTCTTCGCCGACGAGCTTCCTCCTCCGGATGAGTGCCTGGAGAAGCTTGTCCAGGCGACGTAATCCGGCGAAGCCGCCAGATCGACGCCGTGCCCAGCGAGGTTCATGGCAGCCCGACAGAGAAGAGTCACAGTCGCGATCGTCCTTCTCGGGATCGCCGTTCTCGTCGGCGCCGCGATGCTCCTCGAGGAGCCGATTCGCGAGCAGTGGCTCATCTGGCGACTGGAGGACGATTCGTTCGAGACGCGCAAGCGCAGCGCGCTCGAGCTCGGCGAGATAAAATCGATCCGCGCCGTGCCGGCAATCGTCCAGCTCAGGCCGCCGCCCGACCCGTCGTCGACGCTCAGCCGGTCGGGGGACCTCTTGACCGTGTTCTCGGCGTGGAACGCGCTCCCCTTTCAGTCGACCGAGGCGCAGCGCGAGGAGCTCTACGCGCTGCTCGCCGACAGGATCGGCCCCCTGGAGCGCGGCCAGGTTCTCCAGAAGGGCCCCGATGACCAGTTCCTCGTCCGGGCGAGCCCGTACGTCACCACCCGCGTTCGGCTCGAGGTCGAGGCCCTGAACATCGCCGTGGCGGCCCTCCGGGAGGGCGGGCCCGAGCTTCAGAACGAGCTCCAGCGACTGGTGGATCGCGAGGCCGCCGACGCCTCGCTCCGCGCCGCCACGCGCGTCATCCTGCGCGCGCTGAAGAACCCGCGACCGGTGCGCACGCACCCGTGACGACGCTCGGTCGACGGCCCCGTGGCATTCTCTCCCGGGCTCGAAGACAATGAGGGCATGAAGGTCGGCCTGATCGTCATCACGCTCACCGCGATTCCAGCCGGCGTCGCTCACGGCGATGAGCTGCCCCGCACACCGGGCGCTACCACTGTTGTCGTCCTTCCGGACACCGAGCGCTACTCGGACGACTACCCGCAGCACTTCGAGGCGCAGGGGGCCTGGATCGCGGCCGAGAGGGACCGCCGGAACATCGCGTGTGTCGTCCACCTCGGTGATATCACGCAGCACAACGCGCCGGCGGAGTGGCAGGTCGCGAGGCGTGCGTTCGACAAGCTCGGTGGGCGCGTTCCGCTCGTCCTCGCCGCCGGCAACCACGACTACGACGGCAACGCCCCGAAGCGCGACACGTCCCGGCTGAGCGAGTACTTCCCCGTCGCCGAGATGCGAGGGCAGCCGAGCTTCGGTGGCGTCTTCGAGGAGGGGCGCCTCGAGAACAGCTTCCACGTCCTGCGCATCGGCCGGCGGGACTGGATCATCCTCTCGCTCGAGATGGGACCACGGGATTCCGTGGTCGACTGGGCGAACCGAGTGCTTTCGAAGCACCCCGACCGGCTGGCGATGATCGTCACGCACGCCTACCTCTTCCGTGGCAACGTGCGCTACGACCACCGGCTGGGGCGTCAACGGGCGAGCCCGCACGGATGGGGCAACGACGGAGAGGAGCTCTGGCAGAAGCTCGTGCGCCGCCACCGAAACGTGATGATCGTTCTGAGCGGGCACGTCTCGACGGGTGGGCTCGGTTACCTCGCGAGCGAGGGCGACTACGGCAACACCGTCCATCAGATGATGGTCGACTACGAGAAGCTGCGCGGCGGCGGCATGGGATTCCTGCGGCTGCTCGAGTTCCTGCCGGACGGCAAGACGGTGCAGGTACGCACGTGGTCGCCGGTGCTCCGGGAGTCGAGAAGCTCCGAGCTGGAGGAGTTCCGACTGGAGCTTCGCGGTCCCACGCGCGACCGGCCGATGCCCGGCAGTCCGGGACCCGCCTCGGCGCTGGCGCATGCGCCCCGGCACCGCTGGAGCTTCGGCGGGCGCGGCGGCGACGGCGCGAAGCTCGAGGATTCGGTCGGTGGCCGGCACGCGATCCTGCGAAGCGAGCGAAGCGGCTCGCGGCTCGACGGCCGTGGCCGGCTCCTGCTCGAGGGCGAGGGACGTGTCGACCTTCCGGAAGGACTCCTCGAAGGCCTCGAGGACATCAGCTTCGAGGTCTGGTTCACTCCGACGGCGAAGAGATACCGCTGGAACTCCGTCGTCCGATTCGGCGATGCGGATGACTGGCTGACCTACGTGTTTCGCACGCTGACCGTGCACCGCGCCGAGATCGCCGTCGCGCGGCACAACGAGGACATCCAGCGCTCCCTGAGAGTGCGACGGGGATCGCCGATGCACGTCGTCGTGACGTACGACGCGGACGGCGGGGATGACGGCACGTCTCTTCTGAGCTGGTATCACGACGGCGAGTCGCTCGGCTCGATGCGTACGCGTCTCCGTCTCTCGGACGTCGAGGATTCCGGCCACCGCGTCGGCCCATTCGCCGGTCGCATCGACGAGCTCCGCGTGTACGCCCATGCTCTCTCGCCCGAGGAGGTCCGCGGCACGCACGGCGCCGGACCAAACACGGTGCGCGTGGCGAGAGGCGATTCGACTCCCCCGGAGAACTCAAAGCGGTAGTGTCCGAAGCATCGAAGCCGACAAGCGGCGCGGTCACCTGCCCGCACTGCAGTCACGAGAATCCGTCCTTCTTCTCCGTCTGCGCCCACTGCCGCCTTCCGGTGTCGGACGGGAGCCGATCCCTCTCGTTCGCGCGCGGATTCATCGGCTGCTGGACGGTGGGGGTCGCGCTGATCGGCGGCGTCGGCGTCATTGTTCTCATCGCGGCGCTGATCCTCTCCGACGAGAACCGTCTCGCCGTGGCCGGCTTCCTCGCCGCGTGGGTGTTCGTCGCCGCGTTCATGCTCTACGCCGGCCGCCTGGGCTCGCGCGGATTGCATCCACACCGGCGCCGGGGGGACGCCGGCCCGGCGGGTGATGCGCTCCGCCCGGACGCCGCACGCGACGCCGGCCCGTTTCGCCTCTCGCCGGAGTCCGCCCGCGACTCCGAGTCGCGGCCGATCTTCCTCTGGTTCATCGCCTTCTTCTGGAACGGCCTGTCGTGGACGGGGCTCATCGCCATGCTCGTGGCCACGGAGACGAAGTGGTGGGCGTTTCTCTTCATCGCGCCCTTCATCCTCGTCGGCCTCGGTCTCCTGGTCGCCGCCGTGCGGGCGACGCTCATCAGGATGCGATTCCGCGCCGGCGTCATGACCGTCAACCAGGCGACGTTTGTTCCGGGCGACACGGTTGTCTTCGACTACCACCAGGTCCTCCGGCGAAGCGCGACCATCGACTCCTGCACCGTCCGGCTCGTCTGCCGCGAGACGGTGACCTACCAGCAGGGCACGACCACGAGAACGGAAACGCACGACGAGGTCATCGAGGAGGTGACGCTCGACACGACGAGCCACATGCCCCGGGCCACGCTCTCGGGCGACGGCCGCCTGGTGATCCCGAAGTCGGCAATGCACTCCTTCCTGGCGGCGAAAAACAAGCTGGAGTACTTCCTCGGCGTCACCGTCGCGGTGCCGCTCTGGCCCGACTACAAGGACGACTTCTGCGTCGTCGTGCTTCCGTCCCGCATCGAGTCACGAGCGAGCCATGCCCAGACTTGAGATCGGAGCCGTCCTCGACGGCGCGTCGACCGCCGCCTCGGGCGTCCCCGCATTCCGTCCCGGCGACACGGTGGCCGGCACGGTGATCGTCTCGGCCATGGAGGACGTCGAGTGCAACGGGCTCCAGATCGAGGTCGGCTGGCGGACCGAGGGCCGCGGAACCCGGGACAGCGTCGTCGTCGATCAACGCACCGCGTTCCGGGGCAAGCTCGAGGCGGGAAGGACCCTGGAGTTTCCCTTCGACGCGAAGCTGCCGGACGGCCCGTGGAGCTACGAGGGGAAGCTCCTCCGCATCGTCTGGCAGGTCGAGGTCAAGGCGTCGATCCCGTGGGCGCGCGACGAGAGCTTCAGCGCGTCCTTCGTGGTGGCGCCGGCGGAGCGCGACGACGTCGCCGGGCCCTTCTGAACATCGGACCTTCACTCGCGAGCCCGCGCGATCTCCTCGAGGCGCGCCGCCGTGATCACGCTGTCACCGCGCTCCTGAAAGACGAAGTAGAGAAAGTCCTCGAGGCTCCGCAGATCGCTCCCGAACCGCCCGGCGAGCCATGACAGCGCGTCGCTCGCGAATCGCGGCGGCTCGCACCCCGGGAGCGCGGCGAGCCCGAGCCGCCGCTCGAGCACCTCCCCGAGAAAACCCGCCTCGACCGGTTGATCGAGAAGAAACGTCTCGAGCTCCATGCCGGGCTTCACGAAGCGCGCGCTCTGGTCGGAGTGCGCGCCGATGATCAGACGAGTCGAACCGCCGCGCACCGCACGCAGCAGACGCCGCCACGCCGAGTGCGCGAGCCGGTCGGCCTCGTCGAGGAGGAACCACTCGAGCCCCGCGACCGACGTCCGGTACCGGTGGACACCCGGTGGGAGGTACTCGTAGCCGACGGCCTTCCCCGACGCCTCGCCCCGCCGGGCCATCGCCAGGAGCAGCGTCGACTTCCCCCGCCCGGCCTCGCCGATCACCTGCAGGTGAGCCCCGCCGCCCAGCCGATCCTCGAGCCACCGCGGCAGCACGGCAACCCGGGCGACCACGCCCGGACCGAGCGCGCAGAACGGGTTCCCGCGGAGCCCCATCGCGCGATGGGGGAAGTAGCCGGGTGGTTGTCGGCGATGGGTTCGGGGCGTCGCGGTCATCCCCTCGTCCCCGTCCCCGTCCCCGTCCCCGTTCCCGTGCCCGTGCCCGTGCCCGCGCCCGTGCCCGAGGTCGTCCTCGTCCTCGAACGTCTCGGGCTGTGTCGGAGACCGATTCCGATGACCGATACCGACTCCGATGGCCGAGACCGACGACCGATTCCGACTCCGATTCCGACTCCGATTCCGATTCGGAGACCGAGACCGAGACGCAGGCCTGCATGCCTGCGGGCGGTGGCGGCGTCGCCGAGTCGAGTCAAGGCGAAACCCGGATCCACGATCGCGATCGCGAGGAGAGCGAGGAAGATCTTCATGGTTCGCTCCGTGCTCGGTCGTCTCGGCGCCCCCTGCACCGCGGCATTCTACCCGGAACGGACCCGGTGGGCAGGACGTGACGTACCCCCCGGCCGCCCCCCCCTTTCCCGAAAACCCCAGATTTTTCGGCAGACCACACTGGGGTCCGGTGAGTCTTTGCTTCAGAATCGACTGCGGTTCACGACTGCGGTTCACGGCGCGGAGATCACACGGCGGGAGGGAGAATCGATGCCGACAGCGCACCTGGCCGACGCTCGCGACGCTCGGGTCGTCGGTCGCGCACTTTCCGGGGATCAGGACGCGTTCGAGGAGCTCATCGCGCGCTACCAGCGCCGGGCCTTCGCGATCGCCCTCGGTGTCGGCGTCCGTCACGACTCGGTGCCCGACGTTCTCCAGGACGCGTTCCTGCGGGCGTTTCGCGCCCTCCCGGGGCTCGAGGAGCGCGCGTCGTTCGGGTCGTGGTTCCTCTCCATCGTTCGCAACGTCGCACGCCGCAGCCTGCGCGACTCGCGGCGGGTCACGGTCCCGCCGGACGTCGAGCGTGTCGAGGAGAGCCACGCCGACGGCCTCGAGCGCAGCGACTTCAACGATCGCCTCTGGCGCGAGGTCGACCGCCTGCCCGCCGGAATCCGCGAGGCGATCTTTCTCTATTACTATGAGGGCGAGTCCGTGCGCCGCGTGGCGGCGACGCTCGGCACCACGACCTCCGCCGTCAAGAACCGGCTGCAGAAGGGACGCGACCTCCTGCGCGAGCGCCTGTGGCGCGAGCTCCGCGACTCCCTCCGTGACATGCTGCCCTCGACGCGCCAGTGGCGCTGCGCGGCGCGCCGGCTGTCGCTCGTCGTGCTGACGTCGTTGCCTGCGACGTGGTACAGCACCGCGGCGAGCGCCACCGCCGCGGCGCCAACCAGTGCGGCCCTCTCGAGCATCACGGCACCACTCCAGGGAATCCTCCTCATGAGCGCAAAGCAGATCACCGTGTCGATCGTCGCGTGCGCCGTTCTCTTCTGGATCGGCTTCACGCTCGGCAACAGCGGCACGCCGCCCGTGTCCACGACACCCATCACGGCGGATCCCGCGGTGACGGCCAGCCCGCCGATCACGAACGAGCCTCCGCCGGCGTCCGATCCCGTCGACGCCGCCCCGGTCGACGCCCCCGAGCCGGAAGTCGTCGACGTCGCCCCCGTCGAGCCTCCCGCCGATCCGCCGCAGCTCGGATCCGTGCGCGCGCACGTCGTGCGGGAAAGCGACGACGCGCCGATGCCGGGCGTCATCGTCTCGGTCAGGCATCGCGACACCAGCCCGCGCCTCGAGGCGTTCCTCGGCCTCACCGACGAGCACGGCATCGCCCGGATCGACGACGTCCCGCCCGGACGCATCGAGGTGTTCGCCGACAGGTCGCGTGGGCGAGACCGGCGGCGATCGTGGGCGGAGGTCGTCGCGGGCGAGACCGTCGAGGTCCTCCTGTCGCTGCGCCAGGGCATCACCGTCGACGGCATCGTCGTCGACGCCGGGGGGATGCCGGTCGCGGGCGCCGACGTGCGCGTCTCGGAGACCGACTTCGACGGCCTCCACGGCCACATCGTCACCCGCTCGGCCGACGACGGCACGTTTCGCATCGAGGGTGTCGAGAGTGGACGATACATCTCCGCCCGCGCCGAGGGCTGGGCCCCGTCGAGCCAGCACGCGTTCTTCGCGGAGCCCGGATCGACGGTGCCGCTGCGACTCGTCCTCCCCGGCCCGGGCGGCGCGGTCGCCGGGCGCGTCGTCGACGGCTCGGGCGCGCCCGTTCCACGCGCTGCCGTGATGATCGGCTCGCGTGACATTCCCCACGGCTCCTACGCCGTGCGCGCCGCGCCGGTGACGACCTGGACCGACGCGGAGGGCGCGTTCGAGGCGACGGGCATCCCGCCGGGACCGACGCCGATCGTCGCGCGCGCCCGGGGATTCGGTCCCGCGGAAGTCACCGTCGACGTCGTCGCCCCCGGGACGGCGCAAGCGATCCTCACGCTCGCCGCGGGCGTGCAAATCGAGGGTACGGTCTTCGGTCCGCACGGCGCGCCGGCGCGCTCGGCGATCGTCGTCGCCGGCGTGGGCCTCCAGGAGCCGCGCCGCCTGATGGAGCCCGACGACCTCCTGGTGACGCGCACGCGCACCGATGAGCACGGCGCGTATCGGCTCGAGGGGCTCGCGGCGGGGTCGATCACGGTCGCCGTCTCCGCATCCGGGCTGGGCAAGGCGCGCGAGACGGTCGACGCGGCGCCGGGCGATGTCCTGGCGCTCGACGTGCAGCTCGGCGGCAGCCTGAAGATCGCCGGCCGCGTCGTGCTCGAGGACGGCACGCCGGTCGAGCGCTGGGGCGTCCACGGCGTCGGGCTGACGTACCAATTCACCGACGCCGACGGGCGGTTCGAGTTCCGCGACCTCGACGACCAGGCCTACGTGATCAGCGTCACCGAGGAGGGGCACCGCATCCGCTGCGCGCACATCGAGGGCGTGGTTCCCGGTGGCGAGGACCTCGTCATCACCGTGCGCGATGCGGATCGATCGCGCTCGTTCATCACCGGCACGATCGTCGATCCGGACGGTCGGCGCGTGCGCGGCGCGAGGATCCAGTGCTACCGCCCCGATCCGCCCGCCGGCCTGCGCGCGAAGTCCGGCTTCTTCGGCGGGTTTCGCGTCGGGCCGGTGCCCGCGGGGACGTACCGCCTGGGGGCGCAGACCGACGAGCTGCCGATGGTCTGGACCGATGACATCACCGTGCAGCACGGCGAGACGCTCTCCGTCGGCCAGGTCCGCCTGCGCCGCCCCGGCTTCGTCGCGTTCGCGTTTCGCTCGCGCGAGGGCCGCACGCCGGAGGGGCTCTACCTCGGGGTCCGAGATCCGGACGACCGCTACTCCTTCGCTGTGACGCTGTCGTCGGAGCCCGATCACCGCGCGCCGCTGGTGCCCGGGAAGCACACGGCGATCCTGCGCGGGGACGACTTCGAGTCCGCCCACGACTTCGAGATCGAGGAGGGAGAGGAGACCGTCGTCGAAATCGACCTCGACGCGGCAGCCGGGGAACGACCATGAACAGACTCGCTCTCGTGACCGTCACGGTCTTCGCGCTGACCAGCCTCGTCGCCGGCTTCGCGATCGGACGCAGCGTGCGCGATCGAGCCGCGCCGCCGCCGTCGCGGGCGATCGGCGATCGACACGCAGAAACGCAATTGCCATCGAACGACGCGGCGCCGATCGACCCACCGGTCGAGAAGACGCCCGCCGCCGCCGTGGAGGCCACCGACACGACCGCGGACTCGACGACCGCCGACGCGATCCCCGCCGCGCTCGGGCTCGAGGCGATCGGCGATAACGACCTCGCCTCGCTCGCCGACCTCGTCGATGCGGCGCCACGGCCCGATCAGTTGACGCACGGATGGCTCTCGCGCACGCCCGACGTGGCGAGCCGCACGCTGGCGCTCCGCGGCGCCGTGCCCACCGCGATGCCCGACGGCACGGGCGAGCTGACGCATCCGCTCGTCGCCTCGAGGCTCGCCGCCGCGATCCTCGAGCGCGCGGGCCTCGGATTCACCGCGGCGCAGTGGGAGGAGGTCGCCCGACTGGTCGACGAGTACGAGTCCGCCGTCGCACGGCTCGAGTCCGGCTACTCGAGCGAGACCATCCGGCTCGATCGCGTGCTCGACGAGATCGAGCTCAAGGAGCAGTTCGTGTCGTCCTTCCTCGACGCGCTGTCGGACGCGCAGCGGGCGCGCCTGGTCGGAGACGGCGCGCCGCCTCCGTTCCTGTCGCCGCTCCTCATCGCCGACGTACATGCGATGCCGTTCCCTCCGGCGCGCCAGGCCGAGATCCGGGCCGGCTTCGCGCGCGAGATCAGCAACGATTTCGGCATCCCCGCCGATATCGCAAGCGGTCTCGCGGACGCGCTCTTCCGCGACCTCGCCCCGCTCCTCGA
>JBFFXF010000075.1:0-29163 GCA_041569895.1 Planctomycetota bacterium
CGGGGGGGGAGGGGGCGGGGGCGGACGCACGAAAAAAAGGGCTCACGACCGGAGTCGTAAGCCCTGGCTTCTAAGGTGGGCAGAACTGGAGTCGAACCAGCGACACCGGGATTTTCAGTCCCGTGCTCTACCAACTGAGCTATCTGCCCACGTCGAGTCGGGGACCGATTACGTGGACTTCGCGGCGGGTTTCGACGCGCTCTCGAGAACGCGGGCGAGACGCGACTTCATCCGCGCCGCCTTGTTGCGGTGGATGATGTTCTTCTTGCTCGCCTTGTCGATCTTCGAGACGACGATGTCGAGAAGCTCGCGGGCCCGGTCGAGCTGACCGGACGTCACCGCCTCGACGAACTTCTTCGATCGCGTCGCTATCTCGCGCTTGCGGCCGCGGTTGATGACGAACCGCTGCTTGCTCTGCCGGAGCCGCTTCTTCGCTGTCAGCGTGTGGGGCATGGTCGCGTTGTCGTTCCGCGTTTCCGCGTTGTCGTTCCGATCCGGATGGTGGTCCGGCGTCGAAGGTTCGGGGCTGTCGAACCACTGATTGTACCCCTGACGAGCGTCGGGGGAAGCGGGAAAATAACCAACCTGGGTGCGGGTGACAAGCTTTTTCCGGGGGTCACAACTCTTTCAATCCCGCAGCCTTCCGCCTATCCTTCAGGAGATGACCGCGAAGAGACGACCGCCGCGCCGCGCCGCCGGCCTCGCCGACGCCGCCAGCGACGCCATGGATCGTGTCTTCCTGCCGTGGAAATCGAGCGCCCCGCTCGCCGCCCGCATGCGGCCGCGCACCCTCGATGAGTACGTCGGCCAGGAGCACATCCTCGGCCCCGGGAAGCTGCTGCGCCGCGCCATCGAGGCCGACCGCATCGGCTCGATCCTGCTCTGGGGTCCGCCCGGCAGCGGCAAGACGACCCTGGCCCGCGTCATCGCCGGCGCCACGCGCTCCCGCTTCGAGACGCTCAACGCCGTCCTCGCCGGCGTCAAGGACATCCGCGAGGTCGTCGCCCGCGCGCGCGAGCGTCTCGACGAGGAGCCCGACCTCCTCGAGGGCCCACGTCGCACGACTCTCTTCGTCGACGAGGTGCATCGCTTCAACAAGGCCCAGCAGGACGCCCTCCTGCCGCACGTCGAGAACGGCACCGTCACCTTCATCGGTGCGACCACCGAGAACCCGTACTTCGAGGTCATCAAGCCGCTCGTCAGCCGCTCGCGCATCTTCGAGCTCCGCCCCCTCGACGGCGAGCGCCTGCGCGACATCGCACTGCATGCGCTCGCGGACGTCGAGCGCGGCTACGGCGCGCGCGACGTCGTCGTCGACAAGGACGCGCTCGATCACCTCACCGACATGGCCCAGGGCGACGCGCGCAATCTGCTCAACGCGCTCGAGCTCGCCGTCGAGACCACGCCTCCCGGCGCGGACGGCGTCGTGCGCATCACGCAAGAGGTCGCGGAGGAGTCGATCCAGCGGCGCGCGCTCCTCTACGACAAGGACGGCGACGCCCACTACGACACCATCAGCGCGTTCATCAAGAGCCTCCGCGGCTCCGACCCGGACGCCGCGCTCTACTGGCTCGCCAAGATGGTGCGCGCCGGCGAGGACCCGAGGTTCATCGCGCGGCGCCTGGTCATCTTCGCGAGCGAGGACGTCGGCCTCGCCGACTCGCGCGCCCTCTCGGTGGCGACGTCGGCCGCTGGCGCGGTGGAGTTCGTCGGGCTGCCCGAGTGCCAGTGGAACCTGGCGCACGCGACCATCTATCTGGCGACGGCGCCGAAGTCGAACAGCGCGATGGGCTACTTCGAGGCGTTGCGCTCCCTCGAGCAGCAGGGCGACGACGAGGTGCCGAACCCGCTGAAGGACGCCACCCGGGACCGCGAGGGGCTCGGCCACGGCAAGGGCTACAAGTACCCGCACGCCTTTCGCGAGCACTGGGTGCCGCAGCAGTACCTCCCCGACAGCCTCCAGGGCGCGCGCTTCTACACGCCGGGCGAGCTGGGCGAGGAGGCGGCGATCCGCGAGCGCGTCGAGCGTCTGCGCGAGCTGCAACAGGGCGGTCTCGAGGAAGCGCGGCGCATCGACGAGGTCTCCTCGGGGCGCGAGCGCCGCCGGCGGGCGCAACTCGAGGAGCACGGCAAGCGGCGCGTCGAGCTGCGCGATCGGATCCTCGAACGCGCAGAGATCGGGCTCGATCACGCCGTCCTCGACATCGGCGGCCGACCCGGCCTGATGGCGTGGGGCGCCCTCGAGCTCGCGCCGCTCGGCCGGGCGCACGCGCTGGCGAGCGATGCCGCGACGGCGGCCCGCATCCGGCAGGCCGCCTCCGCCGCGTCGGTCGATCGCATCCTCGAGGTCTCGATCGGCGAGCTCGACGCCATCCCGGGCGACGAGTCGTCCTTCGACCGCATCCTCGGCGCCGGTGCGCTCCACGATCGCGATCGGCGCGAGGAGATCCCCCGCGAGCTGCTGCGCGTGCTGCGGGACGGGGGGCGAGTCGTGCTCCAGGAGCCGCTCCTCGGCGAGACCCGCCCGCTTTCAGCCGACGTCGACCTCCGCGCCCTGGGCGAGGCCACCGCCACGCGCATCCGCGAGGCCGAGGAGGCCATCTATCGCGACGCCGGCGACCCGCGCATGCGACTGACGGCGGAGGAGCTCGCCGCGGATTTCGAGCGCGCCGGGTTCGTCGACGTCGTCGTGGAGCGCACGCTCGACACCGTGCGGCGCGCCATCACGGCGGACGACGTGGTGCGATGGTTCTCCGCGCGATGGTTCTCCGCGGTCGCTCCGGATGGTCGCGAGGGCTTCGAGGCGCGGCTGCTGCGCCGGCTGTCGCCCGACGAGGTCGCCGCGTTCAAGCGGGCGCTCGAGGACCAGCTCGTCGGGCGCACCGTCGGCAGGCCGCTGGCCGGTCTGATCCTGACGGCGGGCAAGGCAGCGAGGCAGGGATGACGATAGAATGTCGGGGCCGGTGGCGCCCGCGCCGGGGCCATGCGGCCCCTGACGGGCTGCGCTGACAGCCGCGGTCACGGGCCCCGGTCACGGGCCGCGGTATCGGGACTGCAGCCGGCGACAGACGAAACGGGGATCCAGGGAAGGAGAGCTTCATGAGACCGATCCGCAAGGCGGCCGTCATCGGCGCGGGGACGATGGGGAGCGGCATCGCGGCGCACTTCGCCAACGCCGGCGTGCCGTGCGTCCTGCTCGACATCGTGCCGCCGGGCCTCGAGGGCGCGGCGAAGAAGGACCCGGCCGCGCGCTCGCGCCTCGCCATCGACGCCGTCAAGAACGCCGCCAGCGGCCGCATGAAGGGGTTCTTCGACGAGTCGCTCGCCTCGATGGTCGAGCCCGGAAACATCGAGGACCACCTCGATCGGCTGGCCGACTGCGACTGGATCGTCGAGGCGGTCACCGAGCGCATCGACGTCAAGCGCGAGCTTTACCGGAAGATCGCCCCGCATCGCCGCGAGGACGCGATCGTCTCCTCCAACACGTCCGGCATCTCGCTCGAGATCCTCACCGCCGAGCTCGACGACGCCTTCAAGAAGCACTTCGTCGTCACGCACTTCTTCAACCCGCCGCGCTATCTCTATCTCCTCGAGGTGGTCGCGGGCGCGGGCACGCTCCCGGAAGTCGTCGATACCGTCGAGGACTTCGCCGACGTGCGGCTCGGCAAGGGCGTGGTGCGTTGCAAGGACACGCCGAACTTCATCGCCAACCGCATCGGCGTCTACGCCATGGCGGCGTGCGGTCACCTGACGCAAGATCTCGGCCTGCGGTTCGAGGAGGTCGACGCCATCACCGGCCGGCCGATGGGTCGCCCGAAATCGGCGTCGTACCGGCTCCAGGACATCGTCGGCATCGACGTCTCGGTCTTCGTCATGGAGAACGTCGCGAAGCTGCTGCCTCACGACGAGAGCGTCGGGCTCTTCGAGCCGCCTCCGGTCTTCTCGCGGCTCGTCGAGGAGGGACGCCTCGGTCGAAAGACAGGTGCCGGTTTCTACAAGAAGGAGGGCAAGGAGATCCTCGTCCTCGACCCGGAGACGTTCGAGTACCGTCCGCAGCAACCGGTGTCGTTCGCGTCGCTCGACGCCCTCAAGGGGATCGCCGATCCCGGCGAGCGCCTCAAGAAGCTGATCTCCGGCGATGACCGCGCAGCCGAGTTCGCCTGGAAACTGACCGCCGGCACGCTCTGCTACGCCGCGCGCCGCATTCCCGAGATCGCCGATGACATCGTCTCGATCGACCGCGCCATGCGGTGGGGCTTCGCGTGGGACCTCGGCCCCTTCGAGACCTGGGACGCCATCGGCGTCGCGGACTCCGTGAAGCGCATGGAGAAGGAGGGCATCGAGGTCCCGGAGTTCGTCACCGACATGCTGTCCCGCGGAAAGAAGAGCTTCTACGAGCGTCGCGACGGGCGGCGCATGTACTTCGACTTCGCGACCGGCAAGGAGAAGCAGGTGCCGGGACGCGACGGCGTCATGCTGCTGAGCGAGCGCCACGCCACGGCGTCACCGCTGATCGAGAACGACGCGGCGAGCGTCTGGGACATCGGCGAGGGCGTGCTCTGCGTCGAGTTCCACTCCAAGATGAACACCATCACGGGCGAGACGCTCGACACCATCGTCGCCGCCATCGACGAGGCGGAGCGCGGCGACTGGGCGGGCGTCGTCGTCGGCAACCAGGCGGAGCACTTCTGCGCCGGCGCCAACATCGCGCAGCTCGCGGAATCCGCCCGACAGGGGCGGTTCGACCAGATCGACGCGATGATCGCGACGTTCCATCGCACCATGTTGCGCATGCGCTACTCGCTCAAGCCGGTGGTCGTCACCACCCAGGGGTACGCGCTCGGCGGCGGCTGCGAGATCCCGCTCGCGGCTCACCACGTGCAGGCGGCGGCCGAGACGTACATGGGGCTCGTCGAGCTCGGCGTCGGGCTGATCCCCGCGGGCGGCGGCACGCGCGAGCTCGCCTGTCGCGCGCACGAGTCCGTGCCACCGCAGGTGCAGACCGGCATCTACCCCTTCGTGCGCCGCGCGTTCGGCAACATCGGCCAGGGGATCGTCTCGACCAGCGCGGAGGAGGCGAGGAGCCACGGTTTCCTGCGCGAGAGCGACCGGATCACCATGAACCGCGACCGCGCCCTCGCCGACGCGCGTCGCGCCGTGACCTTCATGGCGGAGCAGGGCTTCCGGCCGCCGCGGCGACGCACAGCCGTGCGCGTCGTCGGCCGGCCCGGCATCGCCGAGCTCGAGGCGGAGCTCTTTCAGTGGGAGGCGGCCGGTTACATCAGCGCGTACGATCGGTTCCTCGGACAGAGGCTGGCGTACGTCATCTGCGGCGGCGACGTCGACGACGACGTCACCGTGACCGAGGAGTACCTGCTCGACCTCGAGCGGGAGGTCTTCAAGGATCTCTGCGGCCAGGAGAAGACGCTCGAGCGGATCGGCCACATGCTGAAGACCGGCAAGCCGCTGCGGAATTGATCCCGAATACGAAAGCCTGTGGAGGCAACCATGCGTGAAGCAGTGATCGTTGGCGCCGTCCGGACGGCGATGGGAAAGGGCCGCAAGGGGACGCTCAAGAACGTCCGGCCCGATGACATGGCCGCGACCTGCATCCGGGAAGCCGTGGCCCGCGTGCCCGGGCTCGAGCCCGCGATGGTGGAGGACGTCATCGTCGGCTGCGCCATCCCCGAGGACGAGCAGGGGATGAACGTCGCGCGGATCGCGACGCTGAAGGCCGGGCTGCCGGTCGAGGTGCCCGGCATGACCATCAACCGGTTCTGCTCGAGCGGTCTGCAGTCGATCGCCATCGCGGCCGATCGCATCCGCACCGGCGGCGCCGACATCATCGACGCCGGCGGCACCGAGACCATGAGCCGCGTGGCGATGTTCGCGCGGGCGCACCCGAATCCGCAGTTCGCGCGCGAATGGCCCGAGGTGTACATCGGCATGGGACTGACCGCCGAGAACCTCGCGGAGCGCCACGGCATCTCGCGCGAGGAGTCCGACCAGTTCGCGCTCGAGAGCCACCAGAAGGCGATCGCGGCGATCGACGCCGGACGGTTCGAGAAGGAGATCGTGCCGCTGCGCGTCGAGTCGCGCCGGCCGGGCGACAACGGCGGCGTGGTCGCCACCGAGGTCGAGTTCGCGGTCGACGAGTGCCCGCGCCGTGACACGACCATCGAGGGCCTGGCGCGGCTGAAGCCGGTCTTCAAGCTCGGCGGCACGGTCACCGCCGGCAACGCCTCTCAGATGTCGGACGGCGCGGCGATGGTGGTCGTGATGTCCGACGAGAAGGCGCGGGAGCTCGGCGTCGAGCCGCTGGCGATCTTCCGCAGCTACGCCGTCGCGGGCGTCCCGCCGGAGATCATGGGCATCGGGCCGGTCAAGGCGATCCCCAAGGCCCTTGATTTGGCGAGTCTGACGCTGGACGATATCGACATCATCGAGCTCAACGAGGCGTTCGCCGTGCAGGCCCTCGCGGTCGCCCGCGAGGCGGAGCTGCCGATGGATCGGCTGAACGTCAACGGCGGTGCCGTGGCGCTCGGCCACCCGCTCGGGGCGACCGGCGCGCGACTGACCGTGACCGCTCTCGGCGAGCTCGAACGCCGCGACGCGAAGCGTGCGCTGATCACCATGTGTGTCGGCGGAGGCATGGGCGCGGCCGGTGTGATCGAGAGACCGTGACGGCGTGCCGGGCTTTTACAGCGAGAGAGAGGGTGAGTCGATGGACCAGACGAAGCGAGACCGGAATCTCGGCGACGCGGTCGGTGCGAATGGAACGACCGGCGGGCAGACGTTGACGCGGCGGCAGTTCGTCAAGGGCGGCCTGCTCGCGACCGTGGCGGCGGCCACGGCGCCCGCGGTGCTCGTCCGCGGCGAGGAGGCGGTGGGGGACCTCGGTCCGATCCCGAAGGTCGTGCTCGGCAAGACCGGCGAGAAGGTCTCGATCCTCGGGCTCGGCACGGCCTGTCTCGGCCACAAGAACAACAACAACCCCGAGGTCGAGGAGCTCGTCGGCGTCTTCTCCGAGGCCATCGATCGAGGCGTCACCTACATCGACACGGCGCGGATCTACGGCCGCGCCGAGGAGGCGCTCGGCGAGGTGCTGCGGACGCGTCGCGACAAGGTCTTCCTCGTCAGCAAGGTCTGGGCCAACACGGCGGACGAGGCGCGCCGCTCGCTCGAGGATACGCTGAAGCAGCTCGGCATCGACTCGGTCGATCTCCTGCACCTCCACTCGGCGGGGGACAAGGACATCGATCGCGTGCTCGGCGCCGGCGGTTCCTGGGAGCAGCTGCTGAAGTTCAAGAAGGAGGGCAAGACGCGCTTCATCGGGCTCACCGGCCACAGCCGGCCCGCCAACTTCGTGCGCGTCATCGAGGAGAGCGGCACCGTCGACGCGATGATGATCGCCATGAACTTCGTCGACTACCACGTCTACGGTTTCGAGGAGAAGGTGCTGCCGGTGGCGCGCAAGCAGAACGTCGGCGTCATGGCGATGAAGGTCTTCGGCGGCATCAAGGGGAGCTTCCGGAACTACAGGCTGAAGGTGCCGAACCCCTCGCAGATGGAGTCGACCTACCACGCCGACGCCGTCCGGTACGCGAAGAGCCTCGAGGGCGTCACGGGCATGGTCATTGGCGTGCACACCGCCAAGCAGCTGCGCGCGAACATCCGGCTCGTGCGCGACACGAAGAAACTGACGGACGTCGAGCTCGCCGGACTCCGAAAAAAGGGCGAACGTCTCGCGAGCGAGTGGGGACCGCGGTTCGGACCGGTGGCGTGACGTCACGACTGGCCCGGCTCGCCGTGCTCGCGGCGCTCGTCGTACCGCTCGTCTCCTGCCAGCCCGTGTCGCGATACCTGCGGCATCGCGCCGGTGACCTTTCCGACGCGTTGCAGCTCTCCGTCGGCGGCCCCGCGTTCGGCGCCCACGTCGAGGCGACCGCGCTGGTCAACGCCGGCCTCGACGTGTGGCAGGCGCGCCCGGGCCGCGGCGGCGCCTTCGGCAACTTCACCCACCGCCTGCCGCAGGGCGAGCACTTCCTGGCCTACTCGATCATCCTCTTCCACGCGCGCGGCTACGACGCCGACCCGATGGCCCGCGACCCGTCGAACGACGACGACTTCCCCCCGGTCCACGCGGGCTTCTCGACCCACGCCCACGAGCTCGGCCGCGCGTTCGAGGACTCCCCGGCTCCGGAAAACCTGCGCCCGACCCGGTGGCTCGACGTCGAGCTCAGCGCCGGCGTCTTCCTCGGCGTCCGCGCGCGAGCGAGCCCGGGAGAGCTCATCGACTTCCTCCTCGGCTGGTTCGGCCTCGACATCGCGGGCGACGACGCGTAGCCCGTTCCCGTTCCCGTTCCCGGTCCCGTGCCCGTGCCCGAAGAGCTGCTCGACTCCGCGGGCGAGACCCTCCGACGATCTATAAGGAAGGCAGGAAACTCAGGAAGGCAGGAAACGGGCCATTTCTTCGAACGATCTCGAGCTCGGTGACCTGTCGAGGGGCATCCGTTCTCTGTGACCCGAATCGTAACCAACGCTCGACTCTCGACGGCGTCTTTGAGATCGATAGCGCCTTCAACGCACGACCGGACTCGTTTCCTGCTTTCCTCTTCTTCCTGCCTTGCTCATGAATCGTCTGACGGCAAACCTCCGAAGTCGAGGCTGCCTGCACGAGCTCGGACGGGCCCCGCATTTTCGACAAAGTCTCCCCGCCTCACCGCTCGATAAAAAAGGCCATGTCCGACGTCAACATCAACCTCGGCACGTTCCGCTTCCGTGGGGTCTGGGCCATCGTCGCCGCGGTCGTGATCCTGCTCGTCGCCGGTGGCTGGGTCCTCCATCGCCGTTCATCGCTCGAGGAGCAGGGTCGGAAGCAGGTCGAGGAGTACCTCGAGCTGGAGCTCCCCGCGCGCGAGTTCCGCGAGCGGGGCGGTCGCGGCGTCAGCGCGTCACGGCTGCGGCAAACCTCGGAGTTCGAGATCGTCGAGTTCAGCGTGCCGTTCTACCCGCGCGACCGCTGCCGAGTGCGCGTGCGCATCGCCGTCGACGGTACGGAGGAGACCTTCTACTTCCTCTTCAGACGCACGCTCGGCGAGTGGCAACTGCGCCACGAGACCCGCGCGGGGGTGCTCGATTTCGAGTGAGCCGGTGTCGATCCCGGACCCGGACCCGGTCCCGGACCCGGTCCCGAAGGCTCTCGAAGTCGCGCGTGCGGCCAACGTCGGGGCCGGGCTCGCGGCGTGCGAGTCCGAGACCGACCGAGTCCGAGACAGGGGACGGAGATCAGAGATCAGAGACAGAGGACACTCTGCGTAATCTGCGTTCCCTCCGAGTCTCGCCAGCGAAGTCGAGCAGCGTTTCGGGACCGGGCACGGGCACGGGACCGGGAACGGGAACGGGAACGAGAGGAGGTCACAACGTCGGACCCACCGTCCACGGCACGAACTCCTCCTCGCCCACGCCCTGGAGCTCGCTTTTCGTCTTCTGGCCGCTCGCGACGGCGAGGATCATGTCGAAGATCTGGCGGCCGACCTCCTCGACCGGGACGCCCTCGAGGACGACGCCCGCGTTGATGTCCATGTCGTCCTGCATGCGCTCGAAGAGCGGCGTGTTGGTGGCGATCTTGATGCAGGGGACCGGCTTGGAGCCGTACACCGAGCCACGGCCGGTGGTGAAGACGCAGACGTTGGCGCCGCCGGCGATGATCCCGGTCAGCGACGCCGGATCATAGCCCGGCGTGTCCATGACGACGAAGCCCTTCTCGGTCACCGGCTCGGCGTACTCGTAGACGGCCTTCAACGCGGTGGTGCCGCCCTTGGCGATGGCGCCGAGCGACTTCTCGTAGATCGTCGTCAGGCCGCCCTCCTTGTTCCCGGGCGTCGGGTTGTTGTTGATCTCGGCGCCGAAGACTCCGGTGTACCACTCCCACCAGCGGATGCGCTCGATCAGCTTCTCGCCGACCTCGCGACGCGAGGCGCGGCGCGTCAGCAGGTGCTCGGCGCCGTAGATCTCGGTGGTCTCGCCGAGGATGGCCGTGCCGCCCTGCGCGACGACGAGGTCGGACGCGACGCCGAGCGCGGGGTTGGCCGTGATGCCGCTGTTGCCGTCCGAGCCGCCGCACTCCGTGCCGAGGATCAACCGCGACGCCGGAACCGGCACTCTCCGCACGTCCGCGGCGCGCGGCAGCAGATCGCGGATCGCCCGCACGCCGGCCTCGACCGTCTTGCGGATGCCGCCCGACTCCTGGATGCCGATCACCGCCACCGGTGGCGCGTCGTTGCCGTTGCCGACGCCGTCGATGGTCACCAGCCGCTGCGTCCCGAGGAGGTGGGACGCCTGGCCGACCTCGCAGCCGAGCCCGACGAGGACGTACGCGCCGACGTTCGGGTGTCGCGCATAGCCGGCGAGCACGCGATTGAGCTGGTGGTGGTCGGGTCCGTCGTAGGCCATGCCGCAGCCGCCCTTGTGGGTGAGCGGCAGCAGGCCGTCGACGCCGTCCCAGCGCGCCAGCTCGTCCCGCGGGAAGCTGTCGACGATCATCTTCGACGTCGAGGCGGAGCAGTTGACCGTGCTGATGACGGCGATGTAGTTGCGCGTGCCGGTGCGACCACCCGGCCGCACGATGCCGTCGAACGTGCGCTCCTCGACGGGCACGGGCGCCGGCGGGACCTCCGAGCAGAACGCGTAGTCGCGATCGAACGATCCGACGCGCACGTTGTGGACGTGCACCCAGCTGCCGGGCTCGATCGGCTCGGACGCGAAACCGATGATCTGACCATACTTCCTGATCGGCTCGCCCTCCGCGATCGCCGTGGTCGCGACCTTGTGACCGAAGGGGATGGTGTTGCGCGTGGTGAGCTCGACGCCGGCGAGGCGCACCTCCCGGCCCGGCGGCAGCGCTCGCGTCGCGATGGCGACGTTGTCATCCGCACGCAGGACGAGCACGGGGGGTCTCGAGGTGTCGTTCATCGACCTTCGTGCACCGGAAACCGGGCCTCCGGCGACGCGGCGGGTGTGCGGCTCAGACCGCGTGGCGTCCGGAATCGCCGCCCTTGCGGAGATCCGTCACGCGCTTCGAGACGTCGCGGTAGCCGATATCGGTCGCCATGATCTCCTGGTAGTGCCGCAGGGACTCGTCGACGTCGCCGTTCTTCTCGCACGCGAGCGCGAGGTTGTACTTGATCTCCTTCCAGAGATCGGACTCCTTGTCGGCGACCTCGTCGAGCGCCTCCGCGAACTGCACCTTCGCCATGTCGTAGAGCTCCTTGGCGATGAAGCACTCGCCGATGCTCTTCTTCGAGGCGACCTTCTGTTTCGGGTCCTTGACGGACTTCTGGAACTGCCCGATGGCGTCGTCGAAGCGACCGACGTTCTTCAGCAGCTTTCCGTACAACAGCTTGAGGCCGTAGTCGGTCGGGTGCGCCTTGACCCGGCGGGCGTACTCGCCGACCTTGAACTCGAGGAACTCCCGCTCCTTCTGCTTGAGCTCCACCTGGAGCGACGGATCCTGCTTGGCGCGCTCCCTCAGCTCATCGAGGGTCTCATCCATGCGCGCCTCCTTGAGCTGGCCGATCTTCTCCTGCGCGTAGAGGTCCGTCGGGTTGACCTGGAGGGCCTTCTTGTAGGCCATCTCGGCCTTGTCCCACATCTTCAGGTCCTGGTAGAGCGCCCCGACGTCGCGGTAGAGGCGCGAGTTCTTCGGGTCCTTCTTGATCTCCTCGATCTTGAACTTGATCGCCCGCTTGCGATCCGCGTCGGTGCGGATCACCTGCGCCTGCTTCTGCAGGTCCTCGGCCTCGTCCTCGTCCTTCAGCATGGAGCGGAACGACTCGTCGCCGGCCTGCGCCTTCCGCTTCTCGGCGTTTCGCACCATGGTCGCCGCGGAGAGGTCGCGGATCGCCTTGCCGGCCTCCTTGTCGTCCGGCTTGTAGAGCTTGACCTTCTCCCAGTACTCGATCGCCTTCTCGGGGTCGTCGAGATGGTCGCCGTAGACCTTGCCGAGCTTGCGCGCCGCCTCGACGTGCGTGTTGTCGAGCTCGAGGATCTCCTTGAAGGTGATCGCGGCGCCCTCCCAGTCCTCGAGGCTTTCTTGCGCCATGCCGAGCTTCATGAGCGTGCCGGCGTTCTGCGGCTGGTGCTGGAGGACCTTCTCGAGCTCGATCAGCTCCTCCTCGTACTTCTTCTGCATGTGGAGCTTCTTGGCGTTGGTCTCCGGCTTGAGCACCTTCATCTTCGTGCTCATGCCGCCCTCCGGCTTGCCGCCCTTCTCCTGGATCGCGACCGTGGCGACCTTGTGAAGCTTCCGACGCGCCTCGCCCGCCCGCGGGTTCATGATCAGACCCTGCTGGTACAGAGCGATGGCGTAGTCGTAGTTGTGCTTCTTGACGGCGAGCTCCGCCTTCTCGAACTGTTTCCTCCACTGGTCGTCGGCCACGACTTCCGAGCTCCTTCGCTGAAGAGTGACGGATCCGCGACTATCGCGGATGTGCGCCGTCGCGCATCCCCCCCGCGAGACCAGCGGTGAGGACGATGTGCGCCTGTACCTGTTGAAGCGGATCCCGGCGCGGGACGGTGCGACGGCTCTCGGAGCCGGCAGTAACGCCGGAAGCCCCAAGAAGTTATGGTGCGCCGAGACAGGCTTTCATGCTATCACCGGAGCGCGCACGCGTCAACCCTCGGAAATCGGCCAACGGGCTGCGAGGACGCCGCGCGGTCGACACGTCTCGTGGCGCGATCGGGTGGTCAGAAGACGCGACCGAGCCCGTCGACGACGCGTTCGAGTCCGCGCTCGACGGCGCGCCCGGTGGCCTCGAGCGCCCGCTCGACGGCCGAGCGCTCGCTCTCCGCCGCGGGCGCGGGAGAGGTCAGGTAGGTGAGGACGAGTAGCGGCGCGGCGAGCAGCAGTCCCGCGCCGAAGGCGTGCAGGAGAGCCTTCCAGGGCGGCTCGAGCGTCGACAGGAGCTGGATGCCTCGCGCCGCGTGCTTCGAGATGCCCGAACGGCTGCCCTGCGCGAACGGGTTGATCGGCGGCGGCGGCTCCGCAGGCGGAGGCGGAGCGCTGAACTCCGAGCGCTCCGGGTCAGCGAGCTCGGCGGCGATCCGGCGAGCGAGATCGCCGGGGTCGGGTGAGCCCCCGCCCCCCGGCAGGCGGGCCGGATCGTCGTCGTCATAGAGATCGTCCTCGTCGCTCGACCGCAGTTGATCGAGCTCGGCGGCCTTCTGCTCGAGGAGCTTGTCGACTCCGGTGGGCTCGAGTCGCTCGGTCTCGTCCGCGTCGGAGTCGCCGAAGAGGTCGGCGGACTTCTTGCGCCGCAGGTTCGGGACGATGGTGCCGCCGATCGACTTGTCGAGGGCCATGTCCGCGGGCGGCTCGTCCGTCACCTTGCCCTCCGGATCGACGAACATCCGCTTGCTGCATCGCGGGCAGACCATCTTGCTGAGCTTCTTGACGGGCCGCACGACGAGACGTGACCTGCATTCGATGCACAGGAACTGGATGCGGGTCGCCGTGGGCGCCGGGGTCGCGGAGCCACCGGGGTTGGGCGGTATGTTCAGCGCGTCGTCGTCCTGGTCGACGTTGAGCTCGGGCGTCGCCTCGTCGAGGAACTCGAGGTCCTCGCGTCGCAGTCGCACGGTCTCCGGCGAGAAGAGCGTCAGATCCTCGTCGAGCTCGTACGGGTCATCGTCGTCGTCATCATCCGGCGGCGGGGGCGGCGGAGGTGGAGGAGGCAGCGGCGTCGTCGAAAACGCCCCGTGCGACGATCCGGTGCGCCGGTCGACGACCTTGAACCCGGAGGGCGGGCGTCCCTGGTCTCCTGCTGCCGGTCCCCGCTCGGCGGTCGTCGTCTTGCCACGGCCGAGCTCGATCGAGACCGCGGGCGAGCTCGACGACGGCCTCGAGGAGTCGCGCGATCGTCCGGAGAAGAGATCGAGCTCCTCGCTGATGCCGCCTCCCGAGTCCCCCTCGAGCCCATCGAGGAACGCGAGCGCATCATGGCTGTCGTCCGCGGACGAGTCGTCCGGAGGGCGCGCGACGGGGACGCTCGCCGAGCCCGAGGTACCGAGGCACCTCGGACACTGGAAGTGCTGCAAGAAATCCGTCTGCGCGGCGGGATCGACCTGCACCGGCGCACCGCACGACTCGCAGTATTTCAACTCCATTCGTCTCTCAATTCCCGTTGGAGCAGCCGATGACGATGACGGTCAGCAGGAACAGGACCTCGAGGATATTGATGCTGGCGGATGCGGCGAGCAGCGGGCGCGGCGTGCGACGTCTTCCCGAACGTCGGTGCTTGAGGATGAGGTAGATGGCGATACCGGTCCCAATCAGCGCCTCGGCCGTGCCGGCGATGAACAGCGCGCCGAGAACGCGGTGGGGGCTCGGCTGGCTCATGCTCATGCCGAGCAGCACGAGGATCGCGCCGACGACGAGCGCGTTGAACGCGAGCGCGAGCTCCAGGAAGTTCTGCCGCGACGTCTCGCGGGAGCTCCTGAGGGCCTTGCTCTGCGCCTCGGAGGTCTGCTCGCCCTTCGGGAGCGCGATCCAGAGCTCCGCCCCCGACGCGAGCAGGAGCCCGGCGGCGAACGCCGCCATGCCGCACACCAGAGTCAGTGTCGCCAGCGGCCCTGCGCGGGTCAGCGGTCGGACGATGCGGCTCACGAGCTCCTTCAAACCCGCGGCGGTCAGCTCGAGGCCCGTCAGGGCCTCGCAGGCGAAGAGATAGACCGAGACCAGTCCCGCGAATGTCAGGACGACCGAGAAGAAGAACCGCATCTGCCGTTCCCAGAAGAGCGCGCACGTCGCCCGGGAGGAGGGCGCGCCCGGTGGACCCACTCCATGCCGGTCCCGCCGAGGCGTTTCCGGCGCGGAAGTATACAACGCCTTTTTCTTGGCACGCAAATCGAGGCGGTATGGTGGGTCTCACTGACGGCGTCTGACTTTTCTCGTGCGGCTGTTATACTCTTGATGAACCGTCACGATGTGCGCTGCTCCCCGATCCGACCGCTGCCCAGGAGGACGGCACCGACCGAGCCGGGGAATCGGCGGCGCGCGGTCGACTTGGAGGCTGAATGCCGGGAAAAAGTCCACCCTGGGACCAGTGGTCGAAAGACCGAATCCGACATGAGCAGAGCCGTCGGCTGCGCCGGTTCCTCCTCGATCAGCTCGTTCCCTTCAGCCCACATTACAGGAACCTGTTCAAGGCGCACGGCATCGACCCGCGATCGATCCGGAGCGTCGAGGACCTCGAGCGCGTGCCGTTCACGACCAAGGCGGACATCGCGCCGGACGAGGCCCGCCCCGATCGCCCGCGCGATCTGATCCTGCAGCCCGACGCCGCGACCATCCGCGCGAGCTGGGGGCTGCGAAAGAAGATTCCGCTGCTCGCCAAGAAGCTCTTCAGGGGCGGCCAGGCCGTCCTCGATGAGCTGGCGATGGAATATCGGCCCGTCTCGGTGTTCTTCACCACCGGACGTTCCGCGCTTCCGACCGCGTTCACGCTCAGTCGCTACGACCTGGCGCTCCTCGAGGAGGTCGGCCGGCGCATCCTGATCTACACCGGCGTCGATCCGCAGGTCGACCGGCTGATCAACATATTCCCGTACGCGCCTCACCTGGCCTTCTGGCAGGTCTACTCCGTCGGCGTCGGGGGCGCGGTGTTCACGCTGAACACCGGGGGCGGCAAGGTGATGGGCACCTCCGGGATCATCCAGGCGATCCAGAAGATCCGCCCGGCGTATCTCGCGGGGATCCCGGGCTACATCTACCACCTCCTCCGCGAGGCCCACTCGGCGGCCGTCGACATGAGCTTCGTCAAGGGGCTGGCGCTCGGCGGCGACCAGGTGACGCCTGCGTACCGCCGTCGAGTGCGCGAGATGCTCGTCAACATGGGCGCCACCAAGCCGAAGGTGATCAGCGTCTTCGGCTTCACCGAGGCGCGGAAGTGCTGGGCGGAGTGCCCCGGCGAGGCGCGCGGCGGTTTCCACACGTACCCGGACCTCGAGGTGATGGAGATCGTCGACCCCGAGACCGGCAAGCCGGTGCCGGAGGGAGAGACCGGCGAGCTCGTCTACACGTGCCTCGACGGCCGCGCGAGCTGCGTGCTGCGTTATCGGACCGGCGATCTGGTCATCGGCGGCATGACGTGGGAGCCGTGTCCCGAGTGCGGGCGCACCGTGCCGCGGATCGGATCGCAGCTCGAGCGCGTCTCGAACCTGAAGAGCTTCCAGCTGTCCAAGGTCAAGGGGACGCTGGTCAATCTGAACGTCTTCAAGCAGATCCTCGAGTCGGATGACCGGATCGAGGAGTGGCAGCTGGTGATCCGCAAGCGGAACGACGACCCGTACGACGTCGACGAGATGCTTCTCAACGTCGCCGTGTCGAGTGACGTCGCCGGTGATGGACGCGAGCTGCGTGACGAGATCGAGCGGCGACTCTTCGAGGCCACCGAGGTGAAGCTGAACTCCATCCAGGTGCTGCCGCTCGCCAAGGTGCTCGAGCTGCTCGGCATGGAGACGCAGCTCAAGGAGAAGCGGATCGTCGATCTGAGAAAACGGGAGCCGGCGGAGACGGACCGCACCACGATCGCCTCCGAGAAGGGAACCGGCGCGGTGTCGTCCTCCAAGTCCTGACTGCTGCAAGAGGAGCCGAGAAACGTCGATGGCGGAACAGTGCAGGCTGAGTCTGGCTCTCGGCGGTGGCGGGGCCCGCGGGCTCGCGCACCTCGGCGTGCTGCAGGCCCTCGATCGCGAGAACATACCGATCGACTCGATCGTCGGCACGAGCATCGGCTCGATCGTCGGCGCCGCCTATGCGCTCCACCCGGACAGCCTCGAGATCACCCGGCGCGCACTTGCGTACCTCCGCGGCGACTCCTTCAAGAACAACCCGTTCAGGAAGGTGCTGTTTCACTCGGAGGACGTCGAGGTCAACTTCTTCCGCTCGATCTTCAAGAGCATCAAGAAGAGCTACGTCTTCTCGAGTCTGATCCGCAAGCCCGCGATCTTCACGTCGGAGCGGCTCTTCGAGGTCATCTGCGATCTGCTCCCCGACGCGAACTTCGAGGACACGCAGATCCCCTTCGCCGTGCCGGCGATCGACATCCGCAGCGGCAACGAGGTGCTGCTCTCGAACGGGCCGATCCGCAAGGCGGTGCTGGCGAGCTGCTCGCTGCCGGGCTTCTTCCCGCCGGTGCAGTACGATGACATGCTGCTGATGGATGCCGGTGTCGTCAGTCCCGTGCCGGTGACCGCCGGGCTCGAGTGCTCGCCGCGCGTGCTCGTCGCCGTCGACATCTCTCCCGAGCTCGAGGTGGTCGACAAGATCGACATCGGTCTCGACGCCATCATGCGGGTCGAGACCATCGCCGGGAAGCGCATCAACGAGGCCGAGCTCGAGAAGGCCGATGTCGTCATCCAGCCCGCCGTCGGCGGCAAGAAGTGGTCGGATTTCTCCGGTCTCGAGGAGCTGATCGAGGGCGGCATCAACGCCACCAAGAGCCACCTGCGGCGCATCAACGAGCTCCTCGCCGCGCGTCCGCGCCGACGATTCTGGAAGACCTCGGACGCTTCGGCGTAGAATGCGCCCGCACGTTCGAGAGGCGGACACCAACCCAACCGAGAGCCCTCTCATGCTGTCGGGAAGCGGGCGCCGGCGCGGGAGAGGCGGGACACGCGGGTGAAAGGCGAGTTCTACGTCTTCGAGGGGATCGACGGCTCGGGGAAGAGCACGCAGCTCGGCCTGCTCTCCGCGCACCTGCTCCGGACGCGCGGCGAGGAGCCGCTCGTCGTGTACGAGCCGGGCGGCACATCGCTGGGGGAGGCGGTGCGCTCGATCCTGCTCGACCCCTCGACCGGCGACATGCACGCGGCGAGCGAGGTCTTCCTCTTCATGGCCGCTCGCAGCGAGCTCGTGCGCGAGCGCATCCGACCCGCGCTCGACCGCGGTCGCGTGGTGATCTGCGACCGGTTCCTGTGGTCGTCGGTGGTCTACCAGGGGATCGTCGGCGGGCTCGGCGTCGACGCCGTCCTCCGCATCGGGCGCATCGCCGTCGACGGCGTCATGCCGACGCGCACGTTCGTGCTCGATCTGCCGGTGGCGACGGCGCTGCGGCGGCGATCGGTCACGTCGGCGGACCGGATCGAGCGGCGCGGGCGGCGCTTCCAGGAGGGCGTCCGTCGTGGATTCCTCGAGCTCGCCCGCCGGCGTGGTTCGCGGATGGTGGTGGTCGACGCCCGCGGACGGCCCGAGGTGGTCCATGGCCGCGTCGTGGAGAACTTGCCACGGGCGACGTCGCGCCGCGGCAACACTCGTGTGGAGCGTCGCCGATGATCGCCGACGCGGAGCGCTTCCTGTCGCGAGTCGAGGGACCCGAGCTCGCGCTGCGGACCTTTCGCGGCGCGTGGGCGCGACGACGGCTGGCGCACGCGTACCTCTTCGCCGGGCCCGCCGGCTCGGGCCGTCGCGCGTTCGCGTCGGCGCTCGCCCGGGCGCTCCTCTGCAGGACCGGCGAGCCGTGCGAGACGTGCCCGTCCTGCCGGGCGGTCGAGCATGGCAATCACCCCGACCTCGAGGTGTTCTCGTCGCGATCGCGCCGGTCCGTGATGGACATCGACGACGTCCGCGCCGTCGCCCGCAGGGACCACCGGCGGCACCACACGTCGCTGCGCGTGTGGATCATCGAGGACTGCGAGCGGCTGTCGATCCCCTCGTCGAACGCTCTCCTGAAGACGCTGGAGGAGCCGGGCGCGGGGACGATCCTCCTGCTGATCGCGCCGTCGACCGGCTCGCTGCTGCCGACCATCGTTTCGCGCTGCCAGCGCATCCTGTTTCCGGGCCGCGCCGATGATCCGGGCGACGCCGGCGGGACCGAGGTGGCGGTGGAGCGGCTTCGTGAGGCTCTCGAGCCGCGCTTCCTCGTCGATCACGATCCGCGCGAGTGGCTGAGCTCGCTGGTCCCGGACGCCGCCAACGCGCGCGAGGCGCTGGCGGCCGTCCTCGAACGCGCCATCGAGACCGAGCGCCGGGAGTGGAAGGAGTCCGAGCGCGGCGCCTCCCATGCGGGGGCCGGCGGCGAGCAGCTCCGACTGCTCGAGGATCTGCTCGTCCTGCGCGCCGATCTCGACGGCAACGTCAACGTCGACCTGGTGCTCGACGCCCTCCTCCGGGCGCTCCGGCTGGGCGCGCGCCGCGCGATTTGATACTCTTTATCAGAACCGACGGGGCGCGGTCTCGCGCCCGGAGCGACCCCCCTCCCGACGAGGAATTGCCAGTCAACTTCGGGTCAACTCCGACCGAAGAAACAACCTGGAAGCAGTCGTGCGCGTTCCTGTGGCCGGTCGCGGTGGCGCTCCGGCCGGTAAACGACGCGCCCGAGTTGACGGTTTTCGAGAGCAGAGGATCGATGGCGTCGACACAGATGAGTGCTGCCGAGAAGTTCCGTCTCCTGCTCGACAGGGACACTCGCTACGATCCGGAAGCCTACAACTTCGTCTACGACGCTCTCGACTACACCCTCCAGCACGTCGTCAATCCCCGCACCAGATCGAACCAGCACGTCTCGGGGCAGGAGCTCCTCGAGGGGGTGCGTCGCCTGGCGATCAAGCAGTTCGGCTGCCTGGCGCGCCTCGTGCTCGAGAGCTGGGGGATCCTCGCCACCGACGACATCGGCGAGATCGTCTTCAACCTCATCGACTACGATCTGATGGGGAAGCAGGAGAGCGACGACCGCGAGGACTTCCGCGCCATCTACTCGTTCGAGGAGGCGTTCGACGTCAAGCCGGTGCTGAGCTACCGCTCGGACCGCGACGAGTGGTCGGCATCCTACATCACGGCGACGTGATCCCCGCCGGCCGCCGGCCGCGCGCGCCTCACTCCGACTTCTTTTCCTCGACCATCCACGCGTAGTTCTCGATCTTCGCGGGATCGACGCCGAGCTTCTCGAGCAGCTCGAGGACCGCCCGCTGGAGCTGCGGGTCGTCCTGGAAATCGCCGCCGATCTCCTTGCCGATCGAGTCCTCGTAGCGGCGCCGGAGCTGGAAGCGAACGATCTGCCGCACGTGGTCGCGGCTCGCCCGGCGGCTCTCGGCGCCCTCCGCGGCGTCTTCCATGAGCGAGCGGTAGAGCTCCTCGAACTCCGGATACTTCCCGAGGTCGCCGCTGTCGCCACCGAGGAGGAGGTCCTCGAGCGCGTCGAAGTGCTTCTCGACGTAGACCGACACTTTCTTCGACGTGCGGATGCGCTCGAACTCCTCGCGAAGCCACCCCGGGTAGGTGTTGGCGTCGACAACGACGTCCGGCTCGATGCCGCCCTCCTTGCCGGGGATCACCCGCCCGTCGCCGTCACGGATCGAGTGGATGCACCGCCCCGAGGGGAGGTAATAGTACTGCACGGTGAGACGGAGCCGCGCCTCGCCGTCGAGCGCGTCATTCACCGTCGGGGAGAGCTCGAGCAGCTTCTGCACGCTTCCCTTGCCGAAGGAGCGCTTGCCGACGACCGTCGCCCGGTGGTAGTCCTTGAGCGCGCCGGCGACGATCTCCGAGGCGCTCGCGCTCGAGCCGTTGATCAGGACGACCAGCGGATCGGGCAGCATGTCCGGCTTCGGGAAGGTGCGCTCTCCGCTGGCGTCGTCCGGGCCGCGCTGCGTGATGATCGGCAGCTCCTCCTCGCCGACGAAGAGGTCGACGATGTCGAGCGCGGCCGACAGCGAGCCGCCCGGGTTGTTTCGCAGGTCGATCACGAAGCCCTCGGCGCCCTGCTGCTTGAGGTCGAAGATCGCCTCGCGGAACTCGTCGTAGGAGCGCTCGCCGAACTGCAAGAGCTTCACGAGCCCGACGCCGCCCGGCAGCATGTTGTAGGTGACGGAGGGCACCTCGATCGTGCGGCGCGTCAGCTCGACCGTGCGCGGCTCGTCCCAGCCGCGACGGAAGACGGTGAGCTTGACGGTGGAGCCGGGCTTGCCCTTGAGGCGCGCCACGATGTCCTCGAGCTCCATGTCGTTCGTCGGCTCGCCGTCGACCTCGAGGATCTGATCGCCGGTGAGGATGTCCGCCTCGTAGGCCGGCCCCTTGTACATCGGCTTGAGGATCTCGAGCGGAGCCTTCGGCGCCGGCTTGCCGACCTGCGCGCCGATGCCGGGATAGGATCCCGAGAAGTCGGTGTGGAATCGTCTGGTCTCCTCGGGGTCCATGAAGCTCGAGAACGGATCGAGCGACTTCACCATGCCCTTCAGCGCCGCGACGATCAGGTCGCGCCGGCTGAGGCGGCTGCGCTCGACGTGCAGCGTGCGGATGAGCTCGAGGATCTCGCTGATCTCGGGAAACGACTGGCCGCCGCCGCCGAGACCACGTCCCTCGCGGACGTCGTCGAGCTTGGTCTCGAGCTCCCGGATGCGCTTCTCCTTCTCCTGCAGGAGCACCCTCGGGTCGGCCTCATCGAAGATGACCTCGCCCGAATCGAGGGCGCGCTCGAATCGCCGCGCCAGGGTCGAGTTGTAGAGCAGGCTCGCGGCCAGCCGCCCGCGGGGGGTCGGCTCGCGGCGCAGGCGTCGCAGGACGTCGCGCACGTCGCCGTCGAGGTAATCGATCTCGGCGAGCGCCAGCGCTGCATCGCTCTTGACCGACGGATCGCGCGACTGCAGCAGCTCGAGGAGCTTGTCCTTCGCCACCGGCACCTTGTCGAGATCCCAGAGCGTGCGCGCGATCGGGATGAGTACCGCGGGCTCGCTGGTGCGCTCGATGAGGTCCTGGAGGAACTCGACCGTCTGATCGATGTCGCCGTACTCGCCGAGGACGTGAATCGCCGCCACTCGCACCTCGTTCGAGCGGGCGCGATCGGCGAGCTTCGCCAGCCCGGCGATCGCCTCGTCGCGGGCGTCATCGTCGTCGACGTCGACGAGCGCCACCGCGCTCGCCAGCCGGGCGCGCTCGCCGCGGGACTCGAGGGCCTCGCGGAGGACCGGCACGGCGACCTCCTGGTCGACGGTCCCGACGCGGTGCACGGCGTCCCAGAGCGCCTCGATCGGGCGGTCCTCGAGACCGGCGAGGAGCTCCCGGATGGTCCTGGCGACGCTCTCCGGGGCCTGGAGCTCCTGGGGAATGGCCGGGGAGACGGTCGCCGCGAGAAATACCGTCAGCAGGAGAGCGCGAGCGAGCACCGTTCCATTCCTCCAATTGCGCGTGTCCGCCCGGCGCCGCGACCCGGATGAACCGTTTCGTCTGCCCGCCCGTTGCCGGTCGGTCGCCGGACGCCGCCTTCGCGGCGGTCGTCATCCTACCACTGTTTTTTCGGCCACGCCATGCCGCCGGCTCCGTCGAAAACCGCGGAGTTTGAACGACATCCGACAGCTTCCGACAAAATATCGGCACCTCGCCCGGGGGCGCGTTATGCTCCTCTTCGCCTGCCCCGAGGAGCCCCCCTCGCCCCGACCGCGAATAGCACGCCCGCCCCGCGTCCGCAGGTTCCCGATGCCCCCAGAACGTCAGCCCGACCCGACCGCGCCGGCGCGCCGCGCCCGCGGAGATCGCCGACTGGTGCGGCTGCCGAGTGGCGATTACCTCGGTGTCGAGGGAAGGCCCGTCGAGGTGCAGGTCAACGTCTCGACGCGGGCCTCGCCCGGCTTTCACATCGTCGGCCTGCCCGGCCGGCCGACACAGGAGAGTCGCGAGCGCATCCGCACGGCCATCCAGAACGCCGGCTATCGCTTCCCGAGCCGCGACCGCATCCTCGTCAACCTCGCGCCCGCGTTCCAGAAGAAGGACGGCGCGGTCTTCGACCTGCCCGTGGCGCTCGGCATCCTGCTGGCGACCGGGCAGATCGCCGGGCCGGCTCGCGGGCGCTCGCGCACCGTGCCGATCGGTTTTCTCGGCGAGCTGGGGCTCGAGGGCGAGCTTCGACCGGTGCCCGGCGCGCTCCTCATCGCCACCGCGCTCGGACGGCGCGGCATCGACGAGGTGGTGGTGCCGGAGCGCAACGCGAGCGAGGTGTCGATCGATCCGTCGCTCTCGGTGCTCCCGGCGCGGCACCTGCACGATGCGGTGCGCGCCCTGCGAGGCGAGCTGCCCGTGTTCCGGAGGTCGGTGGAAACCGCCGCCCCGGACGGACCGCCGCCGCCCGACTTCGCCGAGGTGCGCGGGCAGGAGATGACCAAGCGAGGCGTCCTCGTCGCCGCCGCCGGCGGCCACAACCTGCTGCTGACCGGACCGCCCGGCGTCGGAAAGACGATGCTCGCCCGCCGGATACCGTGGATCTTGCCGCCCCTGGCGCTCGATGAGGTCCTTGAGGTGACCCGCGTGTACAGCGCGGGCGGATGCATCGACGCCGCCCCGGCTCACGGCGAACGGCCGTTTCGCGCCCCGCACCACACGGTGAGCTACGCCGGGCTGGTCGGCGGCGGCAACCCGCCGCGCCCGGGCGAGATCTCGCTCGCCCACCGCGGCGTGCTCTTCCTCGACGAGTTGCCGGAGTTCCAGCGCCGGGTGCTCGAGACGCTCCGCCAGCCGATCGAGGCGGGACGGATCGCCGTCGTGCGTTCCTCGGGCACCGTGGTCTTCCCGGCCGACTTCCGCCTCGTCGCCGCGATGAACCCCTGCCCGTGTGGTTACGCGGGGCACGCTCGCATCCCCTGCCGCTGCTCGCCCGCGGTCATCGAGCGGTACCGCCGGCGCGTCTCGGGGCCGCTGCTCGACCGTGTCGATGTGATGATGGAGGTCGACCAGCCCTCGGCCGCCGAGGTGCTCGACGGATCGAGCAGCAGGCCGGCCGGGCTCTCGACGGCGACCATGCGGGAGCGGGTGCAGCGGGCGTTCGAGCTCCAGCGGCGCCGCTGGAGCGCGTCGTTGCTCAACGGGCAGGTGCCGCACGAGCGCGTCGTCCGCGAGGGCGAGGTCGAGCGCGAGGCGAGGCGCGAGCTCGAGCGCGAGGCCGAGCGTCGCCGGCTCTCGGCCCGGGCGCTCGGCCGCGTGCTGCGGATCGCGCGGACGGTCGCCGACCTCGAGGAGTGCCGCGCCGTCACCCGCCGCCACATCGGCGAGGCGCTCGGCCTGCGCAGCCTCGACGGCTGACGGCGCCGATCGGATCGGACGCGGCGACGGTTTCGGCCTTTGCAAACCGCCGTCGCTTTGCAACAATCGATTGATGTGAATTCAGTGTGCCCCGGACACAACTCTCGAGGAACGCGGACCCCGCGGCGAGCGGCATGATCTCGGCGCCCAAGCTGATGATACTCCTGGCGGTGATCTTCTTCGTCGTCGGGGTCCCCGCGATGACGTTCGTGGCGGCGAGCTTCGCGCGTCGCCGCCGTGGCGAGGGCGACGATCGCCGTCGACGCGGCCGAGGGGCTGGACAGACCCGGGAACGGAGATAAGGGAGTCGGCGAGCGATGGCTGAGTACAGAGTGGCCGTCGTCGGCGCGACGGGCGCCGTCGGCGAGGAGATGATGCGGGTCCTCGATCACAGACGGTTTCCCGTCGGCGAGCTCGTGCCGCTGGCCTCGGAGCGTTCCCGCGGCAAGAAGGTCTCGTTCCGTGGCGAGGAGGTCCCGGTCCGCGTGCTCGACCGCGACTCGTTCAAGGGCGTCGACCTGGCGCTCTTCTCCGCCGGCGGATCGATCTCCCGCGAGATGGCGCCGGTCGCCGTCGATTCGGGCGCCATCGTCGTCGACAACTCATCGGCGTTCCGCATGGAGCCCGACGTGCCGCTCGTCGTCCCGGAGGTCAACGCCGAGGCGATCTCGAGGCATCAGGGCATCATCGCCAACCCGAACTGCTCGACGATCATCATGGTCGTCGCGCTCGAGCCGATCCACCAGCTCTCGCCGCTCACCAGGGTGATCGTGTCGACCTACCAGGCCGCCTCGGGCGCGGGCGCCAAGGGGATGGACGTGCTCCGTCGCGAGATCGCTGGAGAGAAGGTCACCGACTCGGTCTTCCCGCACCGGCTCGCGGGCAACCTCGTGTCGCGCATCGACACCGTCATGGACGGCGCGTACACGCGCGAGGAGCTCAAGATGGTGCACGAGACGCGCAAGATCATGGGGCTGCCGCCGATCCCGATCAGCGCCACGTGCGTGCGCGTGCCGGTCGAGCGAGCCCACTCCGAGTCCGTCTACGTCGCGACCGAGTCGCCGCTGACGCTCGATGCCATCCGCTCGGCGTTCGAGAAGGCTCCCGGCGTGTCGGTGATCGACGCTCCGGCCGAGGATCGCTATCCGACGCCGCTCGCCGTCACCGGCCAGGACGATGTCTTCGTCGGTCGCCTGCGCCAGGCGATCGGCGAGGAGAACGCCTACTGCTTCTGGGTCGTCGGCGATCAGATCCTCAAGGGCGCCGCGCTCAACGCCGTTCAGATCGCCGAGATCGTCTTCACGAACGGATCGCGCTGAGATGTCGGGCCGCACGGGACGCGTCACGTGATGCTCTCGCGGCGACGCCCGTCCGCGCTGTGCCGTTCCGCGGCACGCCCTTCCGCGAGATGACCGGTCGCGTCGTCCAGCTTGTTGTCGAGTACGACGGCTCCGGGTTCGCCGGCTGGCAGTCGCAGCCCGAGGAGCGCACCGTACAGGGAGAGCTGCAGCGCGCCGTCGAGACGATGGTGCGCCACCCCGTCGAGGTCAGCGGCGCCGGACGCACCGACCGCGGCGTGCACGCCACCGGCCAGTCGGCGACCTTCGAGACGACGACGGCCATCCCGGCGTCGAGCTTCGCGTCCGGCCTCAATCGCTACCTGCCGCCCGATGTCGCGGTGATCTCCGCGAGCGAGAGACCGGAGGGCTTTCACGCGCGCTTCAGCGCGGTCGGCAAGCATTATCGGTATCTCGTGCGCGTGGCGCGGACGCGGCGCGTCTTCATCGAGCGCCGGGCGTGTCGCGTGCCGCCGCCGATCGACGTCGGCGCGATGCGGGAGGCGGCCACCGCGCTCGTCGGCGAGCACGACTTCGCCGCGTTCGCGACGCGCTCGAAGGACGCGCCGGAGACCACGGTGAGGACGGTGCACGCGGTGACCGTGCGCGAGCGACCGCCGCTGGTCGTCATCGACGTCGTCGGACGCGGTTTTCTCTACACCATGGTGCGGACGATCGCCGGCACGCTGCTCGAGGTCGGACGCGGCAGGCGCGCCGCGAGCGACGTCGCCGCCGTGCTCGCCTCGCGCGACCGCCGCCGCGCCGGCCCCACGGGCGAGGCGCGCGGACTCTGCCTCTGCGCCGTGTTCTACGACCAGACGGAGCTCGACGAGGCGGTGGAGCGTGTCTCGCGACCAAGGCTCGATGGGGAAACCTTCGTCTAAAGGAGAGTCGGGAACGGCACCGGCACCGTTCCCGTTCCCCTTCCCGTTCCCGTGCCCGTGCCCGAAGCGACGGATCATCTCGGAATCGAGGAGGAGGACGAACGCGCGTCACGCGTCACCCACGCGCCAATTGACTGCGTCGCATCGTTCTGCTACACTACTGACGCTAAGCCACTATGGCATTTTCATTTAAACTCACGTTCCGGAAGTGGTTTGCGGATGGAGCGACGGCGTCCGGGAGCGCCGGTCGGCCGTCGACGCGTTCCGGGGCGGTGTTGCTTGCGGGGCACAGGGCAGCGTGGGGTCTCGTTTCTCAATCGTGCGCCACCACTCCCACCAGTTTCGAGGAGCCTCGATGGTACCCATCACGATTACCGGCCGAAACGATGTGACTTCCGGTCAGAAGGATCACGCGCGGGAAAAGGTCGGCAAGCTCGAGCGATACTTCAACGGCATCAACCGCATCGACGTCGTACTCGAGAAGGGATCCGATAGATCGCGCGCCGAGGTGCTCATATCGGTGAGCCGGGGAAGCCAGATCGTCTGTCACCACGACCACAAGGATCTCTACGCGGCGATCGACCTGGTGATCGACAAGGCGGAGACCCAGTTGACGCGATTCAAGGAGAAGATCCAGGATCACCGGCCGGCGCGCGGGCGCGGCGCGGCGCCGCCGAGTCTTCCCGAGGTGCCCGACGAGGAACTCGAATAGAGCGTTCGGCTCTTTTCTGTTGCAGTCGACGAAAGCGTTTCGTCATCATCGGACGGCTCTGCGACGGGCGCGGAGCCCTTCCCGGAGCTCTCGGGGGATGCGCGCGCATCCGGGGAGGTGCGTTGTCGAGTGTCGGTGATGGGATGGACGTTCCCGGTGTCCGACGAAGTCGCTCCCGCCCCGGGCGGAGAGATTCCGCGCGGCGGCTCCTCGGGAACGACGGCCGGTTTCGCCGGGTCGCAGAGGCCGAGTATGTAGGGAGAAAGCTGGAAGAATGAATCTCCTGGACATTTTTCCAGAGAGTCACCTCCTCATGGACCTCCGGGCGCGCGACAAGAAAAGCGCTGTCAAGGAGATCGTGCAGCATGTGGTCGATCTCGAGCTGGTGACGGAGGAGATCGGCAAGAAGCTCGAGAGAGAGGTCAACAAGCGCGAGGGGGAGGGGAGCACGGGAATCGGCAAGGGGCTGGCGATTCCGCACGCCAAGGGCTGCAAGTTCCTGTCTCACGTGATCGCGGTCTTCGCGCGATCGAAGGAGGGCGTCAACTTCAACGCCGTCGACGGCGGGAGCGTTTACTTGCTCTTCATGGTGGCGTCTCCGCCCGATCAATCCGACAAGCATCTGCAGATCATGCGGAAGATCGCCACCATGCACAAGGACGACAAGACGCTCAAGTTCTTGCGCACCACCGATCGAGTCGAGAGTGTTCTCGAGATCCTCAAGGAGATCGACGAGAACTTCGGCTGAAGCCGACGAGGCAGCACGCCATGAGCAGCATCAGCGAGCGAAACCGGGGGAACGGCACGGCGCCAGAGCCATCGCGGTCGGAAGCGCCAGCCCAGCCCGCGTACGTCGTGGCGTTCGGCGGCGGCACCGGCATGGCGTCGCTGCTGACCGGGGTTCGTCATCGCGTCGAGAACGCGTCGGCCATCGTCACCGTGACCGATAACGGCGGCAGCTCGGGCCGGCTTCGCAAGGACTTCGACATCGTGCCGCCGGGCGACATTCGCAACTGCCTTCTCGCGCTGGCCGACGTCGATCCGCTGATGCACGAGGCCTTCCAGTACCGCTTCACCGACGGCGAGTTCAAGGGGCACTGTTTCGGGAACCTCTTCATCACGGTGCTGACGCAGATCGTCGGCAGCTTCGAGGACTCGGTGCGCGACCTGCACCGCCTGCTGAACGTGCGCGGCAAGGTGCTGCCCGCGGCGGGCGGCAAGATCTCGCTGGTGGCGCACCATCCGGACGGCACCAAGAGCACGGGCGAGGTGCAGATAACCCGCAGCGGCAAGCCGATCGAGAAGATCGAGCTGCGCCCGGCGCCGGTGCGTCTCTCGCCGGTGATCGCCAGCGAGATCGCGCGGGCCGACTACTTCCTGTTCGGTCCCGGAAGCCTTTTCACGAGCATCATCCCGAACCTGCTGGTCGAGGGACTGATGGGGGCTGTCAACCAGACCGGCAAGCCGCGCGTCTACCTCGCCAACATCATGACCCAGCGGGGGGAGACGATCGGGTACGGTCTCGGTGACCACATCCGGGCGCTCCGCCGTCACGTCGGGGATGACTTTCCGGACTTCGTGATCGCGCACCGCGGCGAGCTGCCCGGGAAGCTGCTCCGCAAGTACGAGAAGGAGGGAGCGAGGCCGGTGGTCAACGACCTGGCCGACTCGCCCGAGTTCGAGGACATCGTCGTTATCGAGGAGAACTTCTTCAGCGGGGGGGAGACGGTGCGCCACGACCCGCACATCCTGGCGCGCGTGATCACCGACAACTTCCCGGTCCACCGCTATACCGGCGTGCCGCGACGGGATGAGCCGGCAGATGTCGCAGTCGAGGTCGACAGCACCGTCCGCGGCCGCCAGGCCCGGGCCGATCGGCTCCTGAAGTGACCATGGAGATCGAGCAGCTGCTCCGAATCACCAACAAGTACGGCCTGCACGCGCGAGCCTCGACCCGGCTGGCCCAGGTCGCACAGAAGTTCGACTCGGACATCACGGTGGCGCGCGAGTCCGTGAACGGCCAGGGCGAGCCCGTTCGCAGCGAGCCCGTGAACGCGAAGAGCGTCCTCGGCATTCTCTCGCTCGGCGCGGAGTGCGGCGACAGCGTCCTGGTTCGCGCCACGGGGGGAGACGCGGAGGCTGCGCTGGAGGCGCTCAAGGACCTCA